>NZ_CP104694.1:2181528-2487038 GCF_025398735.1 Tahibacter amnicola | reverse complement strand
CGCCACCGGCAGCTTTTTCGAACGCAGCGCACTGCTGAACCTGGAATGGCGTCCATGAAAACGCAAGGAGCGACCCGCACGTGAAACCCAGCCCTGTGATGAAGGACTCGCGCCGGGAGCATTGGCGCAGACCGTGGGCCGCCATCGTGCTGCTGGCTGTCGCAATGCTCATGGCCACCGCGACGGGAGCGCAGGAATCCGTGGCGGAGCAGCGCGTCAAAGCCGCATTTATCTACAAATTCGCCGGCTACGTGGACTGGCCGTCCGGCGCCTTCACCTCGCCCGACGCACCGATCGTTTTCGGGGTGCTGGGCGAGGAGACGGTCGCCCGCGAGCTGGAAGTGCTGGCGGAGGGGCGCCAGGTCGGCACGCACCCGCTGCAGGTACGCACGCTGGGCCCGGATGACCCTCTGGACGGCGTACACGTTTTCTTCATCGGCAACAGCGTAGCTGGTCGATTGGCGGACATTCTGGGCGCCACGAATGGTTCGCCGGTGCTCATCGTGACCGAGTCGGATCGTGCGCTGAATCTTGGCAGCGTGATCAATTTCGTGATGACCGATGGGCGTGTGCGGTTCGAGATCTCAACCGCCAGTGCCGACCGGCGCGCCATCAAGCTCAGTTCGCGGTTGCTGGCCGTGGCACAGAACGTGAGGCAGGGGGTGAACTGAATGATCCTGGCAAGCGTGCGGTCGGTGCGGCGGAAGCTGCTGCTGGTCGTCGGCACGGTGACACTTGCCGCGCTTGTCGTCACGGGCGCCGCCCTGCTGGTCTATGACGCCCGCGCCTATCGCCAGACCTGGATGGCCGATCTGGAAACCCAGGCGGACATTCTCGGCCGCGCCAGTGCACCTGCCCTGACGTTCGACGATCCCAAGGCGGCCCAGGAAAACCTCGCGCTGCTCAAGGCGCGCCCGCAGGTCCTTGCCGCGGCGGTGTACTCGGCCAAGGGCACGCAATTTGCCAGTTATCTGCAACACGGCCAGCCCACCCACGAATTTCCGCGCATTCCCGAGCTGGATGGTGCGCGCGTCAAGGACGGTGAGCTGATTGTCTTCAAGCGCATCATCGATCACGACGAAATCGTCGGCACGGTGTACCTGCGCGCCCGCTACGAACTGTGGGATCGCCTCGCCAGCTACACCGGCATCCTCGGCATGGCGATGGTGGCCAGCCTGATCGTTGCCGTGCTGCTGTCCTATTGGCTCAGCCGCGAGGTGACGCGTCCACTCGGCGCGGTGAGCGACGCCGCACGCCGCGTGATGGAACAGGGTGACTTCAGTGTCCGCGCCGAGAAGTCCACGCAGGATGAAGTCGGAATCCTCGTTGACGCCTTCAACAACATGCTCGCGGAGATCGGCCGCACCAGCGAAACGCTGGAAAACTCCAACCGCCAGCTGGCCCACGAAATCGCCGAACGCGCGGAGGCGGAAGCGGCATTGCACGCGAGCGAGCGACGTCATCGCACCCTCGTGGCCGCGCTCACCTCGCTGGTCTGGACGGCCAATGCGCAGGGTCAGTTCGCCGAACCGCAGCCGTCCTGGGAAACTTATACCGGCCAGTCTGCCGGCAAGGCACAGGGGTTGGGCTGGCAGAACGCCATCGAGCCCGAAGACCGCGAGGCGTTCGAGGCCGGCTGGCAACAGGCGACGGACTCGAGCGAGCCGTTCCAGCACGAAATGCGCCTGTGGCACCAGGCCACGCAGAGCTTTCGCTACGTCAATTTCCGCGCCGTTCCGGTCACCAATGCCCAGGGCGACGTGCGGGAGTGGATTGGCACCGTCAGCGATATTCACGACCAGCGGATGGCGGAGGAGGCGCTGCGGGAGCTGAATGCGGAGCTGGAAAAGCGCGTCGCCGACCGCACCGCCGAACTGCAGGCGACCAATCGCGAACTGGAAGGATTCAGCTATTCCGTATCGCACGACCTGCGTGCACCGGTCCGTGCCGTCGCCGGGTTCTCCAAGCTGCTGTGGAAAGATCACGCCAACCAGCTGGACGATGAAGGCCGTCGCAAACTGGAGATCATCCAGAACGAAGCCCTGCGCATGGGCGTGCTGATTGACGACCTGCTGCTGTTCGCGCGCCTGGGCCGCCAGGCGATCAAGCCGGTCGAGCTGGATATGCGGAACATGGCCGAATCGATGTACGAACGGCTGCAGGGCCAGCAACCGGGAAATCCGCCCGAGTTCCATATCGGCCCCCTGCCCCATGCCGTCGGCGATCGCGTCCTGCTCGAGCAGGTGTGGGCGAACTTCCTCTCCAACGCGCTGAAATTCTCCTCGCACCGGGACCATCCGGTGATCGAGGTCGACGCGATCAGCGACGCGACAGAGCATATCTACTTCGTGCGGGACAACGGCGCGGGATTCGACCCGCGCTACCAGAACAAGTTGTTCGGAGTGTTCCAACGGTTGCACAGCACCAGCGAATTCCCCGGTAACGGCGTGGGGCTTGCGCTGGTGCACCGGATCATCACCCGCCACGGCGGACGCGTGTGGGCAGACAGCAAGCCCGATGAAGGTGCAAAATTCTATTTTTCCTTACCGAAGGAAAATCCCAATGGAAGCCATTGAGCAGATCGACATCCTCCTCGTTGAAGACAACCCCGTCGACGCGGAATTGACGATGCTCGGGTTGAAGGACGGCCACGTGGCCAACCGCGTCATCTGGGTCACGGACGGCCAGCAGGCCCTCGACTACATTTTCCGCCGCGGCCCCTACAGCACCCGCGACGACCCTGGGCCCCGCCTGATGCTGCTGGACCTGAAAATGCCGCGCGTGGATGGCATCGAGGTGTTGCAGGCGATCAAGAGCGACGAGACGACGCGCAACATACCGGTGGTCGTGATGACCTCCTCGCAGGAAGAGAACGACGTGGCCAAGAGCTACGCGCTGGGCGCGAACAGCTACGTGGTCAAGCCGGTCGATTTCACATCGTTGGCCGAAGTGGCCAAGCAGGCCGGCTACTACTGGCTGGCCATCAACCGTGTCGTGTCCCGATGATGCGCAACCGCCCCCTTTTCCGCCTGTTCTCCAGGAACGGGCAGAAGCCGTCCAGGCCCGAGCTCCCGGACGGATCCGCCACCGCGATTCCCTTTCTGATCATCGACCTGGACTGCCGCCGCCCCGTTCAGCGCCACAGCCGACAAGGGGGGCCTCTGCCATGGGCAGACCACTTCGCATCCTGATCGTCGAGGACTCCGAGTCCGACGCACAGCTGCTCCTGGCGGAACTGCGCCAGGGGGGCTATGAACCGGAATACGACCAGGTCTGGACGCCCGAGGACATGCGCCAGGCGCTCAAGCAGCGCCGGTGGGATCTGATCATCTCGGACTGGTCCATGCCGCGCTTCACAGGCCTTGACGCCTTCTCCATTGCGCGCGAGTGGGACCCGGACATTCCTTTCATGATCGTCTCGGGCACGATCGGCGAGGAAATCGCCGTCGAGGCGCTGCATGCCGGCGTCCAGGACTTCATGACCAAGGGCATGTTTGCGCGCCTGATCCCGGCGATCGACCGCGAGATGCGCGAGGCGCAGGAACGGCGCCGGCGCCACGCCGCCGAGCTCGAAGTGGTTCATCGGCGGCGCGAAATCGAATCCTCGGAGCGGCTGCTCCGCCTGGTCATCGACAGCGTTCCTGACGGGGTCGCGGTGATCGACACCTCGGGCAGGCCATTGCTGTGGAATCAACCGGCGGACCCACTGTTCGCCAGCTTCGATACGGCAGCGACAGACCCGGAGCCGCCCTTGTCCCTGTTTCACCCGGACACGATCACTCCACACTCCAACGCCGTCGACCTGCTCAAGCGTGCGCTGCACGGCGAAGCGCTCGATTCCTACGCTGTGTTCGTGTGCGGCCCGGCCGCGCCAAAAGGCGCGCACCTGTCGGTCAACGCACGGCCGCTGCGCGACGCCGACGGGACGGTCCGCGGTGCCGTCGGCGTGTTCCGCGACGTCACGCGCGAGCGCGCCTCGCATGAGCAGCTGATGATTTCCGATCGCATGGCATCGATCGGCATGCTCGCTGCCGGCGTGGGCCACGAGATCAATAATCCGCTGGCCGCGGTGCTGGCGAACCTGGAAATGGTCAAGCTGGCGATCAGCGACCGGGAAAAGGCGGGGCACCTGCGCGATACCGGCGAGCTGCACGAAATGCTTGATGACGCCCAGGTGGCGATCAACCGTGTTCGCAGCATCGTGCGCGACCTGAAGATGTTTTCGCGGCACGAGTACACCGATACGCGCGCGGTCGAGATCCACTCGGTGCTCGAATCGAGTATCCGCATGGCCTGGAATGAAATCCGCCACCGCGCCTGCCTGGTGAAGGATTTCGGGCCGGACGCGCGTGTCATGACCTCCGAATCGCGCCTGGGCCAGGTATTTCTCAACCTGATCGTCAATGCGGCGCAGGCGATCGATGAGGGCGATGCGAACGCCAACACCATCCGCATCGCCACCCGCCTGCAGGGCGATGACCGCATCGTCGTGGAAGTCGCCGACACCGGCAGCGGCATCGCACCCGATGCGCTGCGCCACCTGTTCACGCCCTTCTTCACGACCAAGCCGGTCGGCGTCGGCACGGGCCTTGGGCTGGTGATCTGCGAGCGCATCGTCGACGGCCTGGGCGGCAAGATCGAGGTAGAGAGCGAACTGGGCCAGGGCACCACGATCCGTGTGCTGCTGCCCCTGGCGGACGCGACCAGCAGCCACGCACCGCAACCCATCATCGTGGAGCCGGCCAGGCGCCGTGGACGGGTGCTGATGGTGGACGACGAGCCGCTCATGGGGCCGGCCGTCCGGCGCATCCTCAGCCGCGAACACGACGTCACGATCACCACGCGCGCCAGCGAGGCCCTGCAGCGGATCCATTCCGGAGAGCTCTACGACGTGATCCTGTGCGACCTGATGATGCCGGAGATGAGCGGCATGGAGCTGCACGCGGCGATCCTCCAGGCCGCGCCCGAGCAGGCGTCACGCATGATTTTCGTCACCGGCGGTGCGTTCACGCCGAGCGCCCGGTCGTTTCTGGACCACGTACCCAACGACCGGCTGGAGAAGCCCTTCGACAGCGACCGCCTGCGTGCCATCGTGAACCACAGGATCGCGGGCTAAGCTTATCTGCTGGGATAGATCCCTATCCCGGCTGATCGAAACCCTCTGTCCATCCCGGATCACGACAACGGGCAAGCCATTGAAATCCAGCGCATTTCCCCGCCATGACGCCGTTGGCACGCGCTTTGTAATTGTCCTGCTGCCTGGCGGATGACGCGGCGGCTCCCGCCGCATCACCACCGGGCGCCGGCTGACCCGGGTGGGGCCACCGGCGCTGGCCGTGCCGATGGGCGGCACGGCCCGCAAGGGGACGTCTCGCTCCCCGTTCACCGGGATACCCGGCGAACATCGAATGCCGAAGGGATTACAGCATCGGGTGCCGGAAGCCGTGGGTTCGAATCCCACCAGGGGTATGGGCCCCTGTAGCTCAGTGGCAGAGCGCCGTAAAACGATCTCTTCATTGTTGTCGATGTTCGCCCGGTATCCCGGGCCGGCTCACCCGCTACCCCGGCGGCGACATCGAGGGGCATGGGGCGAGTATCGAATACCGAAGGGACTACATTGGTAAGCCGAAAGGCGAGCAGGTTCGAGTCCTGCCCTGCCGTGCAGCGATTTTCCGGGCACGGTTCTTGGCGAATCTCTTCATTCCTTGTCGATACTCTCCCCATGCCCTTCGTCACCACACCCGGCGCGGCTCAAGCGGCCGCTGCTGCCTGGGCTCGCCGCCACGGCAAGGCCGCGAATTTCCGACCTTCCCCCATTTCAATTCGACCGGGATTGGAGAAAAATCGAGGCGTCGCCTTGCCGGATGTCTCCGCGTGAAAGAATCCACTTCGCTGGAAGAAGGCAAACTACGGGCGGTACTGGACGGACTGGTCGAACCCGCCGTCCTGATGGAGGACGACAGCGTCCTCCATGCCAATCCGGCGGCGCTACGCCTGGCGCAATCCACAGCCGGCGGGGTTGATCCCCGCGAGCGCGTGGCACAGCTGGCCCGGGCCGTACTGGCGTCACAGCAGAATGCATCCGGTGGCGCGGACACTCGCACGGTTGCCATTCCGCTGGGACACAACGGCGGCCGCTGCGCCCTGGTCATGCTTGAGCCGGCCGGCACGCATGCCACCACGGACACCGACGGCCAGGGACTGAGTCTGGAGCTGGCCCTGGCGCGCCTGCACACGGTGCAGGAGCAACTGGTGCAGTCGGAGAAAATGGCCTCGCTCGGCCAGCTGGCCGCGGGCATCGCGCACGAGATCAACAATCCCATCGGATACGTGCATTCCAATCTCGGCACGCTGCAGGAATACCTCAACAACCTGTTCGGGCTCATCGAATGCTACGACGCCGCGCTCGTCTCCAGCGCCGGCGTGGCGCCGGAACGGCGCGCCGAGGTGCTCGAGCGCAAGCGCAACATTGATTTCGAATTCCTGGTGCAGGATCTGCCGCAGCTCCTGGCCGAATCGCGCGAAGGCATCGACCGGGTGCGGCGCATCGTGCAGGACCTGCGCGACTTCTCCCACGCCGACCGCATGGAAACCTGGTCACTGTTCGACCTGCATCGCGGCCTGGACAGCACCATCGGCATCGTCTGGAACGAGATCAAGTACAAGGCCGAGGTGCGCAAGGAATACGGCAACCTTCCGCTGGTGGAGTGCCTGCCCTCGCAGATCAACCAGGTCTTCGTCAACATCCTGGTGAACGCGGCGCAGGCCATCGAAGAGCGCGGCGAGATCCGGGTCAGGACCTCCAGCAACAACGGCACCGTCTCGGTGGAGATCACCGACACCGGCGGCGGCATTCCGCCGGATGTGCAAAAACGGATATTTGATCCTTTTTTCACCACCAAGCCGGTCGGCAAGGGCACCGGGCTGGGACTGTCGATTTCCTACGGCATCGTGCGCAAGCACCACGGCGAGATCACCGTCGACAGCCGCCTCGGCGAGGGCACGACGTTCCGCATCACGCTGCCGCAGCGCCAGACGCCAACTGTCTGAGCCCTCTACGCCGCTCCCGCACTGGGTTCGCGACGCGACTCGCTGATCCGGAACGCCTCGCGGATGGTGCGGCGCAGTTCTTCATCGTCCCAGGGCTTGGCGACGAACCGATAGACCGCTCCCTTGTTCAGCGCCTCGGTCAGCGATGCGAAATCGCTGTAGCCGCTCAGGATCAGGCGCACGGTATCCGGGTAGAGATCTTTCACTCGTCCCAGGAAATCGGTGCCGCTGATATCGGGCATGCGCTGGTCAGAAACGATCACGTGAACAGGCTGGCTGGCGAGAAGGTCGTAGGCCTGCTTGGCCGATGTCGCCGTCAGGATGTGGTAGCCGTCGCGCCGCAGCAGCCGCACCAGCGCACGAATGACGTTCTCCTCGTCGTCCAGCAGCAACAGCGTGTCAGGAACGCGTTGCGGCTCGATCGTGCCGCCAAGTTCCTCCTGGCGCAGGTAGCGCCGGCGCAATACCTCGAAGGCCTGCTGCGCGGGCAAGGGCTGGCTGAAATAGTTGCCCTGGAACTGGTCGCACTCATTCCGGCGCAGGAACGATGCCTGGCCGATGGTTTCCACGCCTTCGGCACTGACCATCATGCCGAGCTGGTGGCCCAGGGCGATCACCGCGCGGCAGATACCGGCTGAGCCCGGGTCTGTCACGATATCGTGCACGAAGGAATGGTCGATCTTGAGTTTGTCGATCGGAAACCGGCGCAAGTAGTTGAGGCTGGAGTAGCCGGAACCGAAATCGTCCAGTGACAGGCTGACGCCCAGCGCCTTGAGCGAACGCATCGAGCCGATGACCCGGTCCACATGCGCCATGACCATGCTTTCGGTGAGCTCCAGCTCCAGATAGCGCGGCGGCAGCCGCGAAACCTCCAGCGCGTACTGCACGTGCTCGAGAAATTCCGGGCGTTGCAACTGCAGTGACGACACATTCACCGCAACGACGAAATCCGCCAGTCCGCTATCCAGCCACTCCTTGGCCATGCGGCAGGCCGATTGCAGCACCCATTGCCCGAGCTCGACGATGACACCGAGCTCTTCGGCCACCGGAATGAAGCGGCCCGGCAGCAGCATGCCCAGCTCGGGACTATTCCACCGCACCAACGCCTCGACGCCGGTCACCTGCCAGTTGTGGGCGCTGATCTGCGGCTGGAAATGCAAGGTGAGCTCGCGATTGTCGATCGCCCCGCGCAGGCGCGTGCCGAGGTCGAGCCGGTCCCGCAGGGCCTGCTGCTCATCATTGGAGAACGCCGCCACGACGTTGCGGCCTTCGTCCTTTGCGCGCGTCATCGCTGCCTCGGACTGGCGAATGAGGTCGCGCGGGGTCGTGCCGTTCTCCGGGAAACAGCTCACACCGACGCTGCAGGTCAGGAAAATGTGCGTGTCGCCCACGGCAATGGGCACTTCGACGGCGGCGCGAAAGATTTCGCCGAGCCCGTGCTGGTCCGGCCCCTCGCCTTCGTCGACACGCACGATGACAAACTCGTCGCCCGCGATGCGCGTCACCCTTCCCTGCTCGCCGGCTGCCTTGCTCAGCCGCTCGGCGATGGTGCGCAGGACGTCGTCGCCCACGCCGTGCCCGCGGGAATCGTTGATCGCGTGGAAGCGATCCAGGTCGATGTAGAACACGCTGACGCGGCCACCGCGCTGCGCCGCCGACGCCAGGGTCGACACCAGGTACGCCTCCACCTGCTCGATGCGCGGCAATCCGGTGACGCTGTCATGCGTGGCGTAGCGCGCCAGCTCGCTTTCGTAGCGACGTCGCTCCGAGATATCGCGGGCGACGGCGAAAATCCGCCGGTCCGGCGACAAGGAACCAGCCCACTCCAACCAATGCACGCGGCCGTCCACGTCGACCCAGCGATTGACGAAGCCTTCCAGCCGCCCCGTTGCGAGCAGCTGCGCCATTACCGCGTCAGTGGACGAGACGTCGTCCGGATGAACCACTTCGCGCCAGTTCATGGCGGTCAGCGCTGTTCCAGGGCGAACGAACTGGCGGATCACGGCCGCATTCGCCTGGAGCAATTGCCCGGTCGCATCGATAATGATGAACAGCTCGACAGACAGCTCAAAGAAACGATCGCGTTCGAGCCGTTCCTCTTCGGCGCGCAACCGGTCGCTGATATCGCGGAACACCACCACGGCGCCGACGACCTCCCCGCCCAGGTTGAGCGGGGCAGCGACAAGGTCGACGGGAAAGCGCCGCTCTTGCCGGTCGATAAATTCCACGTGCTCGGCCGTGATGCTGCTGCCCTCCCGCAGGGCACGCATGCCCGGGCCGACATCCGTCGCACCGGGCGGCAGGAAATGGCGCTCGGCATCCACCTCGCGCAGGGATCCCGGGTCCAGGGACAGCATGCGCTCGGCGGCCTGGTTGATGAAATTCAGCCGCCCCTGCTGGTCGATGGCATACAACCCCTCGCCCACGCTCGATGCCATGGCGCGCACGAAGGCCAGCTGGTGCGCAACGCTGTTCTCGGCGTCACGCAGGTAGCCGACCAGTCGTGTCCGCTGCAGGTTGGCCGTGGTCAGTCGCGCGAACTGCGTGGCCAGGACTTCATCGTCGTCACTGAATTCATCATCGTGCTTGTCGAACCATTCCAGGGTACCGACCACGCTGCCCGAGTCGTCGACCAGGGCCAGGCCCAGCCAGGTGCGCGGCGCTCCCTCGCCGGTGTCGGACTCCCCCAATGCGGCAGCGAACTCGACCATAGACCGGCGGGTCGGCTCGGTGCACTGGCGTGCCGACTGGCGCAGGGAATCCGGAAGCAGGTCGGCCTGGATCTCGCCATCACCCACCGTGTGCACATAAGGCTCGCTGCGCCCGCGGCCGTCCGCCCGCGGATCCAGGGCTATGCGCACGATGCGCACGCGCGCCAGACGGCGCATCGAGACCGCCAGGTAGTCGACCAGTTGATCCACGTGCACCAGGGCCGCGGCAGCAATAGCGATCTGGTTGAGCTCGATCAGCTGGTCGCGCAGCAACAGCGACAGCTCATAGGTTCGGCGCAGGGCGCGCTCCGAGGCGCGGAAGCGGGTGAGGTCGCGTGCCACGGCGAACAGGCCGCTCGCGTTGGACCCCTCCCGCAGGGGGATCAGGGTCAATTCCAGCTCGCGCGGGCGCGATCCCGCACGCGGCGCCGTGGCGTCGATCGCCTGGGCGCGCCCCTTGAGGGCCGCAGCAATCCGCATCGGCAGGATAAAAGCCACGGCGGGTTCCATCAGGTCCGCCAGCAGCATGCCGGCCAGCTCTTCCGCGCTGCGGCCGAACAGGATATGCGCCGCTTCGTTAGAGGCGTCGATCCGGCCGTGCTCGTCCAGGCGGAGAACCGCGTCCGGCTGGTTGTCCACCAGCGACTGGTACAGCTCGCGGCCCTGCTCCAGACCTTCGCGCGTCGCGTCACGCTGCAGCACCAGCCCGACAGCCGCCGCAGCGGCACGGGCCACCACACGGTCGCCGGCAGCCAGCGCCATGCGCTGCGGCAATGCGAGCACCACCTCGCCGCGCCGCTGCCGGTTCGTATCCAGCAGGGGCTCGACCCACAGGGTTCCGTAGCCGGCGGTGATCAGCCGGGCGCGCAATTCGGCCCCCAACCGGAGGCCGCCACCTTCATCGTAGAGCGAGAGGGCGTTTTCCTGGTCGACCTTCAGATCCACCGCGGCCAGCGTGGCATGCAGCAGCTGGACGTACTCGTTGGCGGGTATCGGCCACTGCACCGGACCGGAAGGCAGGTCGTAGCGCACCGATATATGCGCCCGGGGCAGATACTGGTGCAGCAGTGCATCAACGGCGGTGAGCACGTCGACGCGCGGCGCGCCTTCGGCGAGGTTGTGCAGGATGTCGTTCTGGGCGCGCAGGCTTTCGGCGATACGGCGCTGCATGCGCGCCTTGCCACGGAATGAGATCACCGCATACGTGCCCACCCCGACGACCGTCGCGAGGGCGCAGGCCAATACGACCGACCAGGGACTACCGGAGTCGGGCAGCACATCGCCGGCGGCGGCCATTGCGGTGCCAGGAATCGCGGCCGGCGCGATCTGCACCGCGATCCAGCGCCACATTCCTCCGCAAGGACGCATAACCATGCCGGCCGCTGCCTCCGTGTGTGCGGCAGGCCGCACGACGACGACAAATATACACGCTACGGACTGCGTTGCCTCAATTTTCCCCTTCGCGCCCGGACTGCATGACATCGCGCAACGCGGCCTGCAGCCGGGCGTGGACCTGGACAAACGAGCGCCACAGGAACGCGGCCAGGGCGCTGGCTCCGGCCAGCAGGAGGATCAGCACTTCATGCGACGGCAGGATGGCCGACCCCAATGCCATGACCAGCAGCGCCAGGATCACCAGCATGGCGAGCGGTATCATCTTTCCGAGCACCCGCCGCAGCGCGTAGGTGCGCGCACCAGCCGCTCCCTCGCGAATGCCAAGCTCGGCCAGCACCATGCCCAGAGCGTCTGCCTTACGGTAAGCGGCGATCAGCATCGGCATCGCCACCACCAGGGCCGCGGACCACAACACGCTGCGCCGGATCGTGTCGCCGGCCGTCCATTGCGGGAACCACTGCAACATGCGCGGCTTGACCCAGGCGGCCGCGAGGAACACGGCGACCACAAGCGCCATGTTTATCACAATGTGCACAACCAGCCTTCGCAGCATTTGCGCGATGGCGACATTCTCCTCGACCGGCTTGAGCCCCGCGATCCAGTTTGCATAGGCCGCCATCAGCCCGCGCACCTTGCGCGGCAGCGCGGCGTTGGCGACGTCTGCGATCCGGTCGGAAGAGCGCACCAGGTAGGGGGTGACGAACGCCGTCAGCACCGAGGCCGCCACCGCAATGGGATACAGGAAGTCGCTGGTCACGCCGCGACTGAGCCCTAGCGCGGCAATGACGAACGAAAACTCGCCGATCTGCGCCATGCTCAGGCCCGCGCGCAGGCTGACGTGCCCGTCGTTGCCGGCAACCAGCCCGCCAAAGGTGCATGCGAGGGTCTTGCCCACGATGACGAAGGTTGCGACCAGCAACACCGGCACGGCGTATTCAAACAACAGGCGCGGTTCGATCAGTAGCCCTATCGCCACGAAGAACAGCGCGCCGAACATGTCACGCAGGGGTTCGATCAGGCGCTCCACCCGCTTGACCGACTGCGCTTCCGCCACGATAGCGCCACCAATGAACGCACCGAGCGCGACACTGAACCCGGCGGCGGCCGCCAGCAGGCTGCCGCCGAAGCAGATGCCCAGGGCGGTGACCAGCAGCATCTCGCTGCGACCGAACGATGCCACGTAGTCGACAAGCCGCGGCAGCAACAGCAGGCCGAGCACGAGTGCAACGACAGTAAACAGGCTAAGCCGGCCGATGGTCTCGACGGCTTGGCCCGGTTCAATGGTGCCGCTGATGGCAATACCCGAAAGCACTGCGATCAGCGCGATCGCGAACACGTCCTCGATCACCAGGATGCCGAAGACCAGTCGCGCAAACTGCTCGTGCTTGCGTCCGGATTCGTTGATCACCCGGATCACGAGCATGGTCGAAGAGATCGCCATCATCGCGCCCAGGAACAAGGCATCGGTCGTGCGCCAGCCGAACCAGCGACCCAGTTCGTAGCCGGCCCACAACATCAACATGACTTCCACGCCAGTGGCCGCGAGTGCGGCGATGCCGACTTCGCGCAATCGCGGCAGGCTGAACTCCAGCCCCAGCGAGAACATCAGCAGCACGACGCCCAGATCCGCAATATTGCGAATGGTCGACTCGTCCGTGATGAGCATGAAGGGTGGCGTGTGAGGGCCGATGAGCAGGCCGGCGAGGATGTAGCCGAGCACCACCGGTTGGCGCAGCCGGTGGAAGATCACTGTTGTGCAGCCTGCGACCACCATGATGACCGCGAGGTCCTGCAAGAAGCCGATGCCGTGCATGCGACGGTAATAACCGAGCCCCGTGCACGAGACAAGTCGGCATGACGAATCCGTTGTGGCATCATCCGCGCCCCGGCACGTCGGCCGGCATTCGATGCCTCATCGAATGCCTCGCGAAAAAAAATCGATGAAAGGGGTTGACGTACCCGAGCTCGCTGAATATTATTTCGCTTCTCCGCAAGGGGGCCATAGCTCAGCTGGGAGAGCGCTACAATGGCATTGTAGAGGTCGTCGGTTCGATCCCGACTGGCTCCACCAAGTTTCATACTGTTGTTCAACCAAGTTAGAGAGGTTTACGTCCCCATCGTCTAGAGGCCTAGGACATCACCCTTTCACGGTGGCGACCGGGGTTCGAATCCCCGTGGGGACGCCAAACTCAAAAGACCGCAGGAGCGGTCGCTCCAAAGTGAAAGTTGGAGCAATTGTCGGAAAGGATACCGACGCGTTTATGGAGTGGTAGTTCAGCCGGTTAGAATATCGGCCTGTCACGCCGAGGGTCGCGGGTTCGAGTCCCGTCCACTCCGCCAGCTAACAGAGAAGCCCGCCTAGTGCGGGCTTTTTTGTGCCTATTGATCGTCCGACCCAACGTGTCGCGCAGACTGCACGGTGCCCCCACATTTTCGCGAGTGACGACTGCACAGGACGATCGATTGCGGCGCAAGAGAGTCCGCAACGGATCTCCTCCATCGTTCGACGAGCCTGAATTAATGGAACTGCTTTGGTGCGCGGTCGGACGAAGCGATCTGCACGCCGCGCTGCGCGCCCACGCCCGTTCTCTCTCAATGTCGGAATCGAAAGTGACTCAGCGGACCGTCACATCGATGGGCGGCAGCAGTGCGATCGGCGTATCGGAACCCGCGCGACGCAGCGTCGCCATCGAATGCCCCTGTTCGGCCAGGTATTCGAGCCAGCGCGTCAGGAAGGCATTCATGCGCAGGCGATGCTGCAGCACGGTGTGCGCCGCAGGATACGGACCGAGCACATCGATGAGGTGGCGCCCCGGGTGGCAATGCGTGGCCTCTGCCAGGTGGGCATCCTGGTACATCCGCAGCCACGCCGAGGGCGACAGTTCGCCCGTCGCCGAATCGATGAAGCAATAGTTGAGCCGCAGCTCCACGGTGTAGCGGTGCTGCTCGATCAGATCCAGGCGGATATCCAGGCCGTCCTCGATCGAGGAAAAATACGTGCCGGGCGACAGCCGCTGCGGTGAAAAAATACGTGCCAGACGCTGGTAGTTTTCCGCATACAGCCCCATGAGATAGGCGAAGCGGCCAGGCAGCAGTTTCAGCGGTCTTTCGGCAACGTACGTCATGGCTGTGATCATAACAGCGGCTTTTTTCGCCACCAGACTGCCCGATCACAAAAGAGCCTGTTACGATGGGCTTCCCGTCGCGGGAATCCGCGAATTCCCGCGAAATCCCCTGTTTCCGGCCGTTTTCCGCGCCCCGCGCCCCGCTGCGTTATCGCGATTTAACAAACCTCACGGACGAAGCGGCCATCGGCTCGTCCCTGGCCGGCGCAAATCGGCGCGATCTTCTGTACAAATCAAAACATGTGTTTCTCGATGCCCAGGGCCGAGAGGATCTTGCTGGCAATCTCCTCGATCGAGGTATGCGTGGTGTTCTGCACGGGCAGCCCTTCGCGACGGAACAACTTGTCGGCCTGCGCCAGTTCCCAGCGGCATTGATCCAGCGTCGCGTAGCGACTGCCCGGACGACGATTTTCACGCACCTGTGTCAGGCGCTGTGCGTCAATGGTGAGGCCATAGAGCCGGTTCCGGTGGGGCTTCAATCGCGCCGGCAATTCGAGCTTTTCCAGATCGTCGTCGGTCAGCGGGTAATTCGCGGCCTTCACGCCGTAGTGCAGCGCCATGTAGAGGCAGGTCGGCGTCTTTCCGGAACGCGACACACCCACCAGGATCATCTCCGCATCCGCATAGTTCGTTGCAACACCGTCATCGTGCGACAAGGCGTAGTTGGTCGCATTGATACGCGCTTCGTACTCGGCGAAGTTCACCAGGCCGTGGGCCTTGTTGACGTGACGCGAGCGCGGCGTGCCCAGCTCCAGCTCCAGCGGACCGATGAAGGGCGCAAAGACGTCGACCATCAGTGCGCCGCTGCCGGCGAGAATTTCGGTCAGCGACGGATCGACCACCGTATTGATGACGATCGGCCGCACGCCGGTCTGCGCGTAGGAGGTCTTGATGCGCAGGCAGGCCGCACGTGCCTTGACATCGTCGTCGACGAACGGAATGCGGAAGGTGTCGAAATCGATGCCGTCAAACTGCGTCAGGACCGAATGGCCGATGGTTTCGGCCGTGATGCCGGTGCCGTCGGAAACGTAGAAGATCGTCCTGCGCATGATGGATTCCTGGTTGGCCGCCACCGGGCATCCCCGGCACGCGCGAAGCGTCGGATGGTACTTCGCCGTCCGGCGACGCGCCAAACCCGGCCAAACGATGCGTTGCCGCACTGCACAACTTGTCTCGGCGCCTGGGAACCCCGAAAATTGCGTTCTTGATTCGCGCTCTGCCCTGACGCCTGTTCGATCGCACGGCTGCCCGGCCCCGGCCGCGGTGCCCGGTGACGGCTACTTGCCGTTACTGCGCGGTCCGGTGTCCAGGCCGGCCGCTGCACGCCTTTTCTACTTGCAATCCGGAGACATCCTTTGAGCGATCTCGTGCTTTGGCTGGACAACCTGCGTCTTGCCGATCTGGGCAAGGTGGGCGGCAAGAACTCGTCCCTGGGCGAAATGATCGGCAACCTCTCGAAGCTGGGCGTCTCCGTGCCGGGCGGTTTCGCCACCACCGCCCATGCGTTCCAGCAGTTCATCGCCCAGAGCGGCCTCGCCCAGCGCATCCAGGATCGCCTGGCCACGCTCGACGTCGACAATGTCGACGAGCTTACCCGGGTCGGCGCGCAGATCCGCGGCTGGGTCGTGGAAACCCCGCTGATCCCCGAGTTCGACCAGGCCGTACGCGCCGCCTACCGGCAGCTGTGCGCCGATGCCGGCGGCACCGATGTCTCGGTCGCCGTGCGCTCCTCGGCAACGGCGGAAGACCTCCCGGATGCCTCGTTCGCCGGCCAGCAGGAAACCTTCCTCAATGTCAGCGGCGAAGACGACGTCATCCACAAGGTGAAAGAAGTTTTCGCTTCGCTCTACAACGACCGCGCCATCGCCTACCGCGTGCACCATGGCTTCAAGCACGAAGACGTGTTCCTTTCGGCCGGCGTGCAGCTGATGGTGCGTTCGGACGTCGGCGCTTCCGGCGTGCTGTTCACCCTCGATACCGAATCGGGCTTTCGCGACGTCGTCTTCGTCACCGGTAGCTTCGGCCTGGGCGAGATGGTCGTGCAGGGCGCGGTGAATCCGGACGAGTTCTACGTCTACAAGCCGACGCTGGGCGAAGGCCGACCGGCCATCCTGCGGCGCCAGATCGGCGCCAAGCAGCAGCGCATGGTCTATTCCTCGGTGCCCGGCGAGCGCGTCAAGATCGAAGAGACACCAGCCACCGAGCGCGCGCGCTTCTGCATCTCCGACGAGGACGTGCATGAACTGGCGAAACAGTCCCTGGTGATCGAGCGCCACTACGGCCGCCCGATGGATATCGAGTGGGCCAAGGACGGCATCACCGGCAAGCTGTACATCGTGCAGGCGCGTCCGGAAACGGTGAAATCGCGTGCCCACGCCACGCAGATCGAGCGCTTCCACCTGCGCGCCCGGGGCCCGGTGCTCTCGGAAGGTCGTGCCATTGGCCAGAAGATCGGCGCCGGTACGGCGCGCGTGATCCGCTCGCTGGCCGACATGAACCGCGTGCAGCCGGGTGACGTCCTGGTTGCCGACATGACCGATCCGGATTGGGAACCGGTGATGAAGCGCGCCGCCGCGATCGTCACCAACCGCGGCGGACGCACCTGCCACGCCGCCATCATCGCGCGTGAACTGGGCGTTCCCGCCGTCGTCGGCTGCGGCAATGCGCTGGACACGATTCCCGATGGCGCCTCGGTGACCGTCTCCTGCGCCGAAGGTGATACGGGCTTCATCTACGACGGCCTGCTGGATTTCGAGCGTGTCACGGCCGACCTCGGCGCGATGCCGCCGGCGCCGCTGAAGATCATGATGAACGTCGCCAATCCGGAACGCGCCTTCGATTTCGCCATGCTGCCCCACGGCGGCGTGGGCCTGGCGCGCCTGGAGATGATCATCAACAGTCACATCGGCGTGCACCCGAAGGCGCTGATGGAGTACACGCGCCAGGATGCCGATACCCGCCGGCTGATCGACGAGCGCATTGCCGGCTACGGTGATCCGGTCGAGTTCTATGTGGACCGGCTGGCCGAGGGCATCGCCACCATTACGGCGGCGTTCGCACCGCACCCGGTGATCGTGCGCCTGTCGGACTTCAAGTCCAACGAATACGCCAACCTGATCGGCGGCAAGCGCTACGAACCGCACGAGGAAAACCCGATGATCGGCTTCCGCGGTGCCAGCCGCTATGTCGATCCGTCGTTCCGCGACTGCTTTGCGCTGGAATGCCGCGCGATGAAGAAAGTGCGCGACGTGATGGGCCTGACCAACGCCTGGGTCATGATTCCGTTCGTGCGCACCGTGGAAGAGGGTCAGAAGGTGATCGACGTACTGGCCCAGAACGGCCTGCGTCGCAGCGAAAATGGACTGAAGCTCATCATGATGTGCGAACTGCCGTCCAATGCCCTGCTGGCGGACGAGTTCCTGGAGATCTTCGACGGCTTCTCCATCGGCTCGAACGACCTGACCCAGCTCACCCTCGGCCTGGATCGCGACTCGGCGATCGTGGCGCACCTGTTCGACGAGCGGAACGCCGCGGTGAAGAAGCTGCTGTCCATGGCGATCCAGACGGCGCGCGCCAAGGGCAAGTACATCGGCATCTGTGGCCAGGGCCCGTCGGACCATCCGGATCTGGCCGAATGGCTGATGCAACAGGGCATTGAATCGGTGTCGCTCAATCCGGATACCGTGGTCGATACCTGGCTGCGACTGGCCAAGGTCCGCGGCGACAAGGCCTGATCCCGCGGGAATGAGACGCAAGGCGGAACCCGCAGAACGGGCTTCGCCTTGCGTACTGCGCGCTGGCTAGCGGCGCGCTTCGCGCCAGGCCGTCCACACTGCTGACAGTGGCGAACGGTTGAGCTGTTCCCAGGCCGCGGGAAAGGGCCTTGGTGCTTTCAATATGGCGGCAATGCGCCGCCGGTCCATGCGCAGCCGCAATCGGGTGAAATAGCTGCAGCGCCCCACGTCCAGCGCATCCATTGCCGAGGCGAGGTCCGCCAGCTGCTCGCGGCAGGCATCGTTGCGTGCCACGGTATCCTCGCGCAGGGCCGGGCGCGTCAGCTGGTGCCGCGCCAGACGGTTGAGCGGCAAACCCAGGGGATCATCGTCCTCTGCCACCGGCGCGCGGGCCGTTTCGCGGAACAGATACGACAGGCCGCGCGCGCGCGCAGTTGCCCCCGTGTCGATGCGCTGGCCCAACGCAGATGCTTCGATATCCGCCAATGCGGTGAACACCGGTTCGACCTGCGCCCGCTGCGCGGCGAAATCCGCCGGCGGCGGCGCCGAATGGCGGGACATCGCCACCAGAACCAGGTCAGCGCAGGCAGCAACGTCGATAGTGGCCGCGCTTTCCTGCAGCGGCAGACTGATGGGATGGCGCCCCTGCCTCGCGTTCAGGCGTTCGCATTCCTCTTGCCACCAGCGCAGTTTCGTGCCGACGACAACCGGTTCGTGCACGTGCAAGGTGGTCTGCATCAATTCGTGCAACAGGCACTCGGTTGCCATAGTGCGTTCGCGGAGTGCGGCGCTCAAGAACAGGCGCGCGACGGGCAATTCCGGATACGCCTGGACCAACTTGGCGACAAAGCTGTCGATGGCGGTTTCCGTCATGCGGCGGCCAGACTCAGGGCCCGGGTCAGCTCGTCAGCACTGCGGGAAACCAGGTCTGCGGCCCAGGTGGCGGGATCTTCGCCATTGAGGTAGCCCCAGGCAGCCGCCACGGTCAGCATGCCAGCGGAACGACCAGCTTCGATATCGCGCAGATCATCGCCGACATAGGCGCAGCGCTCCGGCCGGACACCAGCCAGCTCGCAGGCGTGCAACACGGGCGCCGGATCCGGCTTCTTGACGGGCAGGCAATCGCCGCTCACCAGGGAGGCTGCCCGTGCCGACCATCCCAGTTGCTGCACCAGCGGCCGCGCCAGCCAGCCCGGTTTGTTGGTCACGATGCCCCAGCGCGCGCCTCGCTGCTCGATCGCCCGCAACAGGCTCTCCACGCCGGCGTAGGGGCGTGAATGCTCGGCGATGTTCTCGGCGTACATCGCAAGAAAGCGTTCCAGCAAGGCCTCCCGCTGGTCCGGATCATAGTGCGGCAGGCCTTTCTGCAGCATCGCACGGCCGCCCTTGGAAACCACTGCGCGCACCGCCTCCGCATCGGCGGCCGGCTGTTCCAGTGCGACGCACAGGCGCTGTATGGCGTGGATCAGATCAGGTGCACTGTCGACCAGGGTACCGTCCAGATCAAACAGCACGGCATCGAGGTCGCGACCGAACAGCTTCATGCGGGTTTTCCTGCACTGACCAGATAGTTGACCGAGACGGTGGGCGTGAGCTTCGCCCGGCGCGTCCAGGGGTTGTAGTCCATGCCGCTGACGTCTTCCAGTTCCAGTTCCGCGCGTCGCAGGGAGGCCGCCAGCTCGCTGGGCCGGATGAACTGGGCGTAGTGGTGCGTGCCGCGGGGCAACAGGCGCAAGGCGTATTCGGCGCCGAGAATCGCCACGGCGAAGGCCTGTGGCGTGCGGTTCAGAGTGGAGGCAAAGAACCGGCCACCGGGCTTGAGCAGCGTGGCGCAGGCCTGGATGACGCTGTCCGGGTCAGGCACGTGCTCGAGCATCTCCATGCAGGTGATGACATCGAACGAACCAGGCGCCTCGCGCGCGAGGTCTTCCGTACTGATCTGGCGATAGTTGACCGAAAGGCCCGACTCGAACAGGTGCATGCGTGCCACGTCGAGCACGTTGGGAGCCAGGTCGATGCCGGTAACGTCGGCGCCGCTCCGGGCCAAGGCCTCGCTGAGCAGGCCGCCGCCACAGCCCACGTCGAGGACACGGGCGCCGCGCAGGGCCACGCGCTCGGCGACATAGGCCAGGCGTACCGGGTTGAGGTCATGCAGGGGTCGCGATTCGCCGTCCGGATCCCACCAGCGGTGCGCCAGGCGATCGAATTTGGCGGTTTCGGCGGGATCCACATTTGTCGCGGATGGTTTCATGACTTGCCTCGGAACATTGGTGTTGTTGCCGGCCTGCGGCTCAGTCGAACGCCGCCAGGCGGTTGCGCCAGCTGCGGGCGCGGGCGAGCAGGTCCGCGCTGTCCATGTCCACGAGAATACCGCCGGAGAGCTTGCGCTCGCCGGCGATCCACACGTCACTGACCTGGTGGCGGCCACAGGCGTAGACCAGCTGCGAGATCACGTGGAAAACGGGCTGGGTTTCCAGCGCATCCAGACGGACTGCCGCGAGGTCAGCCGCCTTGCCGGCCTCCAGCGAGCCGATGCGGTCGCCCCAGCCCAGCGCGCGCGCGCTGCCCAGGGTGGCGGCGCGCAGTGTGCTGGCAGCGTCGAAGGCGCTCGCATCTGCGGCAACGCCCTTGGCCAGGAGGGCGGCCGTGCGCATTTCGCCGAACATGTCCAGGTCGTTGTTGCTGGCGCAGCCGTCGGTGCCGATGGCGACGTTGACGCCGGCGCGCCGCAGCCGTTCGGCCGGACAGAAGCCGCTGGCCAGCTTGAGATTGGATTCGGGACAATGCACCACGGAAACGCCCGCTTCCGCGCAGAGCTCGATTTCGGCGTCGGTCAGCTGGGTCATGTGCACGGCGATCAGGTGATCATTGACGATGCCCAGCCCCTGTAAACGCTGCAGCGGACGCACGCCGTGGTCTCGACGCGAATCCTCCACTTCCTGCGCGGTTTCGTGGACGTGGACATGCACGGGCATGTCCAGCTGGTCCGACAAAAGCCGGGTGCGCTCAAAGCTGGCGTTGCTCACGGTGTACGGCGCATGCGGCGCAAAGGCCGTTCCGAGTAGCGCCGTATCGCGGTACTCGTCGTGGACGCCCAGGGCCTTGTCGAAGTATTCGTCGGACGTCTTTGCCCAGGCGCTGGGGAATTCGATGATCGGCAGGCCGACCATGGCGCGGAATCCATGGCGGCGGTAGGTTGCTGCCTGTACGTCGGGAAAGAAGTAGTTTTCGTTGCAGCAGGTGGTGCCGCCGCGCACCATTTCCGCTATGGCCAGCTCGACGCCGTCGCGGACGAACTCGGGACTGATCGCCTTCGCCTCGGCGGGCCAGATGTGCTGGGTCAGCCAGGTCATCAGCGGCAGGTCGTCGGCAATCCCGCGCATCAGCGTCATCGGATTGTGCGTGTGGGCATTGACCAGGCCCGGCATCAGCACGTGTTCGTCCAGTGCTACGTTCTGCGCAGCGACATAGGCCGCGGCGGCTTCCGCCTGGGGCACCAGGGCGAGGATCTGCCCCTTGTGGATGACCACGGCGTGGTTTTCCAGCACCACGCCATGGGGCTCGACCGGAACGACCCAGCGGGCACCGATGATGGTGTCGACGGCGCGTTTTTCTGTCTGGCTCACGCTCTACTCCCTTGCAACGCCATGCCGGCAGATGCCGGATACGAAAAAGGGGAAACCGATGATCCGGTTTCCCCCTCGAGGACTCGCGGCCGCCACGCCGCAAACGCGGCGTGCGTCGGCGTGGCGTAAACCGCGGCGATGATCACTTGACGCGCGATACGTACTCGCCGGTGCGGGTATCAACCTTGATCTTTTCGCCCTGCGCCACGAACAGCGGAACGCGCACCACGGCGCCGGTCTCGAGCTTGGCCGGCTTGCCGCCGCCGCCCGAGGTATCGCCACGGACGCCCGGGTCGGTCTCGGTGATTTCCAGTTCGACGAAGTTCGGCGCGGCCACGGTCAGCGGCGCGCCATTCCACAGGGTGACGACACAGGTTTCATTGCCCTTGAGCCACTTGGAGGCATCCGCCATCGCGTTGGCATCGGCACCTACCTGCTCATGGGTTTCCGGGTGCATGAAGTGCCAGAATTCGCCGTCGGAGTAGAGGAACTCCATGTCGGTGTCCATCACGTCCGCGGCTTCGACCGAATCGGTCGACTTCATCGTCATTTCGACGACGCGGCCGGACTTGATGTTGCGGTACTTGACGCGGGTGAAGGCCTGGCCCTTGCCCGGCTTCACGTATTCCGTATCGGTGATCACGCACGGCTCTGCGTTGACGATGATTTTCATGCCGTTCTTGACATCGTTCATGCCATAGCTGGCCATGTGTCACTCCTGGAAACTGATTCGCCGCTGCACAGCGGCTACAATGGTGGACTGCCCGGAAATCCGGAACCTAGCTCGCAATGATAACCCCGAACCGCGTTGGCGCGCAGCCGACCGATCCACGGTCCCCGTCCGGCCGCTGGCAGCAGCTGTGGCGCGAGGCTGTCACCGACCCGCTGGAGCTGCTGCGACTGCTGGGCCTGGAAAACCAGGCGGAGCGTCTGTTGCCGGTACGCGACACGGGTTTTGCCACGCGTGTGCCGCGCGGCTACATCGCCCGGATGCGTCCGGGCGACCCGGCCGACCCGCTGTTGTTGCAGGTATTGCCGGTCGCGGCGGAACTCCTGGAATCACCGGGGTTCGTGACCGACGCCGTTGGCGACATGGCGGCCCGCAGTGCGCATGGCGTGCTCCAGAAATACCAAGGCCGCGCCCTGCTGATTGCCACCGGATCGTGTGCGGTGAACTGCCGGTTCTGCTTTCGGCGCCACTTTCCCTACGCCGACGAAACGGCCGCCGCGAATCGCTGGCAGGCGGCGATAGCCGCGGTCGTGGCAGACGCCGGCGTTTCCGAGGTCATCCTCTCCGGCGGTGACCCTTTGTCGCTTTCCACGCCGAAACTCACAGAGCTGACCGACGGCCTGGCGGCGGCGCCACACGTCCGTCGCCTGCGCATTCACACGCGGCTTCCGGTGGTGCTGCCCGAACGCGTCGATGCGGCGCTGCAGGGCTGGCTGGGCTCGCTGTCGCAACAGAAGGTGCTGGTGCTGCACGTCAATCACCCCAACGAGCTGGACGGCGCGACAGCCGAAGCCTGCCGCCGGTTGCGCGAGGCCGGCGTCACCCTGCTGAACCAGAGCGTGCTGCTGCGCGGGGTCAACGACGCAGCTGACGTGCTGTCGGAGCTGTCCGAGCGCCTGCTGGAGCAGGGGGTCCTGCCCTACTACCTGCACCAGCTCGACCGCGTCCAGGGCGTCGCCCATTTCGAGGTCGACGACGAGCGGGCCCTGGCATTGGTGGAGACGCTGCGTGAACGGCTGCCGGGCTATCTTGTGCCCCGGCTGGTCCGCGAAATCCCCGGCGAAGCCTCGAAGAGTCCGGTGTGACGATTTCCTCGATCCCGCGCCGTTCCTGTGGAAATGACCGGATGAATCCGGTAAAAACGGCGATGAGCGGTCGCTTGATCCGTCAAGTCGCCAATACAACAAGGAATGAAATGCGCCGGATGCGGCTCCAGTCCATGGGATCTCTCCCGGCGTCACCTGACCGCCTGCTTCCTTTTCCCCTGCGCCCGAGCCCATGACTAAACAGGATAGTGTCATCAAGTTGTTGCTGATCGAAGATTCGGTCGAAGACGCCGAACAGCAGATCAGCATGTTGCGCAATGGTGGCATCGCCGTACGGCCGGCCCGGGCCAGCAACGAAGCAGAGCTGGAAGACCAGATCGCACAGCAGACTCCCGACCTGATCCTGGTCAATCTCGGCGCGAAGTCCCTGCAACTGGGTCAGGTGGCCGACAGCGCCAACCGCACCGGCAAGGACATCGCCATCATCGCCAGCGCGGTGGCGCCGAACGAAGAGCAGATCGTCAACGCCTTCCGCGAAGGCGCGCGCGCCGTGGCGCTGCGCAGCCGCCCCGATCACACCCAGATGATCGTCAAGCGCGAATTTGAAGCGCTGCACACGCGTCGCAGCGTGCGCCGGCTGGAATCGGCGCTGCGCGAAACCGAACGCCGCTGCGAATCGCTGCTCGACTCCTCGCGCGACCCGATCGCCTACGTGCACGAAGGCATGCACGTGCGTGCGAACAAGGCCTACCTGGAGATGTTCGGCTACGACGAGTTCGAGGACATCGAAAGCATGTCGATCCTCGACATGATCGCCCCCGACGACGCCGACGACTTCAAGACCCTGCTCAAGAAGCTCTCCAAGGGCGAGAAACCGCCGCAGAAGCTGAACCTCAAGGCGCAGCGCGGCGACGGTTCCACCTTCGATGCCGTGATGGAGTTCGCCGAGGCCAGCTACGAGGGCGAGCCCTGCCAGCAGATCATCTTCCGCCAGCAGACTGCCAATCCGGAACTTGAGAAAGAACTCGACGCCCTGCGCTCGAAGGATCTCGTCACCGACCTGTTCAACCGCCAGCACCTGTTGCTCGAACTGGACCGCGCGATCGCCCATGCGGCCGGCGGCCGCAGCGACCGCGCCCTCTTGCTGCTGGAACCGGACAACTTCAAGCAGGTGCTCGACACGATCGGCATCGGCAACACCGACCTGCTCCTGGGCGACCTGGCCAACCTGATGCGCCGCCACCTCAACGAGGTGGACGTCGCCGCCCGTTTCGCGGACCACACGTTCGCAGTGCTGCTGATCGATCGCGATCACGAATCATCCAAGAAGGTCGCCGAGACGCTGCGCAAGGCGTTCGAAGACCGTATCTTCGATATCGGCAAGCAGTCGATCAGCGTCACGATGAGCATCGGCGGCACGCTGATCAGCGAAAAGAACGCCAATGCCCAGGCCATCCTCGGCCAGGCCAATACCACGCTGCGCGCGGCGCAGAACGAAGGCGTCAACCGCATCAACATTTTCGATCCGGCGGCACAGGACAAAGCCGCGGAAGAAAAGCAGCGCCACTGGCTCAAGCTGGTGCAGGACGCCCTGGCCAACAACGGCTTCGTCCTGTTCAACCAGCCGATCATCAGCCTGCATGGCGCCGATGGCGAGTTCTTCGAGATTCTCCTGCGCATGCAGGGGCCCAAGGGCGAAATCACGCCGAACTTCTTCCTGCCGATCGCCGAACAGCACGGACTGATGCCGCAGATCGACCGCTGGGTCATCGCGCACGCCATCAAGGCCCTGGTGGAACGCGAACGCGCCGGCAACAAGACCACGTTCTTCATCAAGCTGACCCCACAGTCGCTCGAAGACCAGACCCTGCTGCCGTGGGTGGCGCAGCAGCTCAAGAATGCGCGCCTGCGCGGCGATGCACTGGTCTTCGAGATGCCGGAGAGCAAGGTCGTCACCAACCTCAAGCCGGCACGCGCCTTCGCCCACGGCCTCAAGCAACTGCACTGCGGCTTCGCCCTGGAGCAGTTCGGGTCAGGCCTGAATTCCTTCCAGTTGCTCAAGCATATCGACGTCGACTATCTCAAGCTCGACCGCAGCTACATGGCCGAATTGCCCAAGCACAAGGAAAACCAGGAAAAACTCAAGGAGCTGTGCGACCAGGCCCACCACGCGGGCAAGCTCACCGTCGCCGAGTTCGTGGAAGACGCGGCCAGCATGTCGATCCTGTTCAGCTGTGGCGTCAACTTCGTACAGGGCAACTTCCTGCAGGAACCGGAAAAGATCATCGCGCACGACGTGCGCTGATCCTGGTCTTCCGCCGGCGCGCGGCACCGCGCCACTACAGCCGCTGGCGCGACCTGCGCCAGCGGCTGCGCCAGGTAGCTTGTGCACCGTCAACCCTCGTGACCGCGATCCCCCTTGAGCAGGTACAGGCCTGCAATCACGATGATCGCTGCGCCAGTCACCATTCGCGCCTCGGGCAGGGTGCTCCAGAACAGCCAGTCAAACAGCAGGCCCCAGGCCAGTGCGGTGTACTCCAGCGGCGCAGCGACGGACGCCGGCGTCAACCGGAACGCTTCCGTGATGCCGTAGAGCCCCAGCGTACCGCTCAGTCCCACGCCGACCAGCAACCAGACATCCTGCGCGAGGACCGGCTTCCAATCGGGTAGCGCCGACGCCGTCGCGAACACGCACAGCAATGTGATCATCCAGAACATCATCGCGGGCGTACTGTCGGTGCGTCCGAGAATGCGGCCGGTGATCGCGGAAATCGAATAACTCGCCGCCGACACCAGCACGGCGGCACCGCCCAACGAAAGCATACCCTCGCCGCTCGGCCGCAGGATCACCAGCGTGCCGCCCAGTCCGACGCCGATCGCCACCCATCGGCGCCAGCCCACCCGTTCGCCGAGCATGGGTCCGGCCAGGGCGGTGATCATCAGCGGGGCGACGAAAAACAGTGAATACGCCTCGGTCATCGGCAGGTAGCGCAGGGCGTAGGCGAACGACGACAGCATCGCCACTGACAACGCCCCTCGGAGCAGGTGCAAGGGCCAGCGCACCCGCACCAGCTGGCCAACACCGCCATTGGCGACCGACCACAGGACGATGAGCGGCCAGGACGCCAGGCCGCGCAGCGCTGCCACCTGCATCGCACCGTAGTGCGCAGACAATGCCTTGAGGCCTGCGTCCATGAAGGAGAACGCAGCGACCGCACCCAGCATGCACAGGATGCCACGCAGATACGGCGTCATCCGATGGCCCTGGATCCCGCCGGAGGCGCCACCCAGACCCGCAGCAATACCGCGGCCGCCAGGGCGCAGACGCCGCCGAAGCCGAATGCCGCCAACGGCTGGATGTCGCTCCACAGCCAGCCAAACACCAGCGATGCCGGAAGCAGCATCAGACCGACCACCAGGTTGTACCAACCGAAGGCGGTGCCGGCACGTTCGGCTGGCACGAGATCAGCCACCAGCGCCTTCTCGGCCCCCTCGGTGGCCGCCAGGAAGACGCCATAGAACGCAAACATCGGCCAGATCAGCCAGGGTGTGGGCGGCAGCAATCCGAAGACGACGTAGAACACCGCGTAGATCGCCCAGCCGCCGGTGATCAACCGGCGCCGGTCAATGCGATCGGACAGCGCCGACAGCGGCGTGCTCAGCACCGCTGCCACGCCACACACCACGGCCCAGGCCAGTGGGATCTCGCTCGCGGTGAGGCCCAGCTCCTGCGCGCGTAGCAGCAGGAACATGTTCGACGAGTTGCCCAGGGTGAACAGCCCGAGCACAAGCAGATAACGCCGGAATGCCGGCGGAAAATCGCCCAGGTGCCAGGTCCACGGCTGGGTCTTGAGCACCGGAGGATGCGACGGCTCGCGGATGACAAGGGTGAGGATGATCACCACCAACGCCGGAAGAATCGCCGCGAAGAACACCTGCCGCAGCGAAAACCCGGCCGCCAGCAGTCCCGCCGCGACCAGCGGGCCGGCCACGGCACCGAGATTGTCCATTGCGCGGTGCAGGCCGAACGCCATGCCACGGCGCGACGGATCCACGCTCAAGGTCAGCAGCGCGTCGCGCGGCGCCGCGCGCAGCCCTTTGCCCAGACGATCGGCGAACCGGCAGGCCAGCACGCCGCCCCAGCCCGTGACGAACGCAATCATCGGACGCGCCAATCCCGCCACGCTGTAGCCCGCCACGACCCAGGGCTTCATCCGGCGCAAACGGTCAGCCATCACGCCGGCAACCAGCTTCAGCAGGCTGCCAGCCGCCTCCGCGACGCCTTCGATCAGGCCCAGGACCTTTGGACCCGCCATCAGCACGCCGGACAGATACAGCGGCACCAGCGGGTAGATCATGTCGCTGGCGGTGTCGTTGACCAGGCTGACCAGGCCCAGCAACCAGACGGTGGCTGGCAGGGAACGCAAGGCCGCGATCATGCGCGCGACCTCCGGCCCTTAGGCTCCGCCGATGCGGAACGCGCCGCCTCGCGGGCCTGGCGCAGCGCGTTCACCTTCTCCGCGATTTTTCCTTCCAGCCCCCGCTCGGTAGGCCGGTAGAACTGGCGTCCGACGAGGGCATCGGGCAGGCACTGCTGGTCTAGCGCTACCCCGCCCTCAACATCGTGGTCGTACTGGTAGCCGGCACCGTAGCCGAGATTCTTCATCAGCCGGGTCGGCGCATTGCGCAGGTGAACGGGTACCTCGAGAGTACCGTTCGCCGCGATTTCGGCCTTCGTTTCGTTGAATCCGACGTACACGGCATTGCTCTTGGCGGCGACTGCGAGGTACACCGCCACCTGCGCCAGAGCCAGATCCCCCTCGGGACTACCGAGCCGGTCGTAGGTATTCCAGGCCTCCAGGGCCATGCTGAGGGCACGCGGGTCGGCCAGGCCGACATCTTCGATCGCCATTCGTGTCAGCCGCCGCGCGAGGTAAGCCGGATCGCAGCCCCCATCCATCATGCGCGTGACCCAGTACAGCGCCGCATCGGCGTCGGACGAGCGCACAGATTTATGCAGCGCGGAGATCTGGTCATAGAACTGTTCGCCCCCTTTGTCGAATCGGCGGGTGCGATCGGCCAGCACCTGCGCCAGCGTCACCTCGTCGATCACGCCGCCATCGGCCAGCTCCGCGGCGATCTCCAGCAAGGTCAAGGCGCGTCGCACATCGCCGTCGGCGGCCTGGGCGATCAGGCCCAGCGCATCGGCATGCGGTCGCAGAGCCATCCCGCCCAACCCGCGCTCCGCATCGTGTAGCGCACGCTCCAGCGCACGCTGGATGTCGGTGGCCGACACGGCTTCCATCACGTGCACGCGACAGCGCGACAGCAAGGCGGAATTGAGTTCAAACGACGGGTTTTCGGTCGTCGCGCCGATGAAAAGGATCACGCCTTTCTCGATGTGCGGCAGAAAGGCATCCTGCTGCGCCTTGTTGAAGCGGTGCACCTCATCGACGAAGAGCACGGTCCGCACGCCCCGGGCAAAATTCGCGGCTGCCTCCTCCAGCGCCACGCGCACGTCGGCCAGGCCCGACAGCACGGCAGATATCGCGCGGAACTCGGCCTCGGCGTAGCGCGCCAGCAACAGGGCCAGTGTGGTCTTGCCGCAACCGGGCGGCCCCCACAGGATCATCGAGTGCACGTGCCCCGCCTCGATGGCGCGTCGCAGCGGTTTACCCGGATCGAGCAGGCGTGTCTGCCCGACGATTTCGTCGAGGCTGCGCGGGCGCATGCGTTCGGCCAGCGGCTTCAAACCCTGCGGCTCGGCGAACAATCCATGTGTGCTGGCGGGTTTGCGGCGGGACATGGGGCGATGATAACCGCTCACGCCGGGCTGCTGGCCCGGCCTCGACCAATGGCTTCAGGCCGGTACGATGTCGAAGGCAATGGTCAGGCGCGTGTGGTCCGGCGAGCCGGTGAAGGGCACCGTGCCGTGCCAGAAATAGGATGGAAACAGCGCCAGCAGCCCCGGTTGCGGGCGAATGAAATGATCTGGCCCTGTCGGCGGTGATGTGGGATAGCCCGGTTGCCCGAACTGAAGCCAGCCATCCTGGCAGTCGTCCGAGATCGCGGGCGGCAGGTCGATGTAACACGCGGACGAGAACCAGCCTTCCTGGTGGAAATGGTTCGTGTGGAATCCGCTCGCGCGCAACTGCACCGACCAGATGCCGCGGATCGCGTAGTTCTCGCTGTAGCGACGGCGGAGTGGATCCGAGCCGGGCCCGATCGCCGTGAGATGGCGCCGGATCGGTCCGTCAATCGCCTGGAAGAATGCACGAATGGCCGGATCCTCGCTCTTTTCGAGTTCCTGGTGGGTCTGCGTGCCACCCCGCAGGGACTGCCCCACCGGATGGGCCTTGGCCAAGTGCATCCGGCGCAGGGCCCCAGCCAGATCGCCGAGATAGTCTTCCAGACGGTTCCAGCCAGATGGCGTCTCCAGCAATGTTGCCGAAACAAACCGCGAGTAGTCGTAGAGCTCGCCGTATTCCGGTTTCCCCAGCTGGCGCAGGGCCACGGCCTGTACAGCCAGTGCGTGCTGGTCGGCCGGATCCTGCGCCAGCAAGGCCGTTGCCAGGCGCAACGCGCGATCGGGCTGTCCGGCGGCCAGCGTGGCGTCCGCCAGCGCAATGGCGACGCCAGGGCGCTGTGGCGCCAACTGCCAGGCGCGCTCGGCGTCGCGCACCGCGACAGCCGCATCAAATTTCAACGCGAATTCCGCGCAGGCCTGGGCCAGGAGGGCATCGTCCGGCCGCTGCCGTGCGGCATCGGCGAGCAATGCCCGGGCGGCTTCCGGCCCGCGCGCATAGTCGTACAAACGCGCTTTGTGGACGAGCAGCGCCGTGCACGCCGGATCGCGCCGAAGCGCCTCGTCCAGTGCCGCCGTGGCAATCGCCGGGTCGCCGCTGCGGGTCCAGCGCAGCTGCACGAGATCCTCCTGCGCCAGCAGGTGGCCGGGGGCATGACGGACGACTTCCACCAGCGCCGCTTCCGCCTCGCCCAGCCGGTCCTGCGCCAGCAACGCCCGCGCCAACGCAAACCAGGCCTCGGGCCGGTGTGTCGGCAGCAACCGTCGCGCCAGGGATTCCGCTGCACCCGCCTGCTGCGCCTGCGACAGTGACAACGCCAGCTGAAGGTCAGCCGCCAGGCACGAGCGGTCCGCGCCAAATCCGGCTGACAGCATCGCTGCGTCATCGCCCCGCCCGGCGGCGATCAGTGCTTCGGCGCGGATACGCAGAAAATCCGGGGGAATCGCGTGCGGGAAGGTCCGGTCGATGCGCTCGAGTACCTGCGCCGGACGGGACAGCTGCAACCAGAGCCGCAGCAGCGACCGCAAGGCAACGCGGTCGTTCGGCTGAATCCGGAGCGCCGCTTCGAAAGCGGCTTCGGCTTCCGCGGTATTCCCCAGGCGGGACTGCACTTCGCCGCGGGCGGCATGGAGCGGCGCCCACTGCGGCCGGTGGCTCAGGGCCTCGTCCAGAACCCGCAGTGCCCCCTCGCCGTCACCCGTTGCCAGCAGCGCGGCGGACAACAGCCGCGCCGCTTCCGCATCCGTCGGATCAGCGTGCAGCGCCTCCCTCAGCAGGGCAGCGGCCTGCGCCGGCTGCGCGTGCTGCAATGCTGCCATCGCCTGCTGCAGCCACCCCTGCCGATCCATGGGCCGGCTAGTCCTTGACGGGATGCACTTCGGCTTCGGGTTTGACCTCGCCGATCACATCCACGCCCGCCGGCGGCTTGAACGTGAACGTACCCGGCGTCACCGGCGCATTGCGTTTCCAGTCGGAGAACTGGATTTCGGTGCGATTGCCGAGCGTGTCCTTGAACACCATGCGCGTCAGGCCAGCCGTGGTGAAGCCGAGCTCGGCATACTCGAAATCGGCCTCTTTCGCCTTGGATTTCAGGCGCAGCCACTGCGCCCCGTCGCGCTCGCCGGCTTCGGTGGCGACGTATTCGCGATCCAGCTGTGAAAGATCGGTCAGCACCGTCAGCGGACTGTGCGATTCCTCGATGCCCTGATTACGTACCGTGACCTGCTCCAGATCCGGGTCATAAATCCATACGTGCATGCCATCGGCAATGATGTGCTGCGCGTAGGGCTTACTGACGTCCCAGCGGAACTGTCGCGGTGCTTCAAGCGCGAGCGTCCCACGGGTTTCCTTGCCGGGCTTGTCGTTCGCGTCGAACACCGTTTGCTGGAACGAGCCGGAGAGTGAACGGAGCCCCTTGGCAAAGGTATCCAGCTGCTCCCGGGCAGTGGCGGCGGAAACAGCCTGTGCGGCGAGCATCATCAGTAGGGCAGCGACAGTTCGCATGGTTTTCCGTCGTCAGGAGGTAAAGGGTGCCGTATGGACAGCGGCCGTCGGCACAGATTCCGTAGACGCCAGCGTTGTCTGCACGGCGTTGACAAACGCGTGCGGCTGGTCGACGCCCAGGTAGATGATTTCAATCTGCCGCTCACGGCCGAACAGGCCCGCCACCGCCTGGGGGCTGCGCAAGCGGATACAGACATTCGGGTCGCCCGATTCGCACAGGCGCAGCTGCGTGCTGTCGCGTGTTACCGGGCCACGGTGCAGGGTGATGGACTCGATCTGCGACAGTGCTATGGCCTGTTCGGAGAGGAACATTCCGTAGCGCAGGTAGAGCTGCCTGTCATCCAGGGATATCGGGCAGCGCTGCGTCGCGCGGTAATGCGCAAACAGGAACGCGAGCGAATAGAGGGAAAGTCCGGTGAAGATCCAGGCCGCCAGGGAGCTCCACAGGGAAACCAGCAGGTGCGCCACAGGGAGCTCGGCCGCAATCAGGACCAGGAAGCCCTGCTGGTTGGCCAGGTTCGCATCCTTGGCGTGGTAGCTGAAATGGCGGGTACCCCGATAGGCCCATTTCCAGCGCGGCGGTGCGAACACCATGAACCAGATACGCAGTTCGAAAGCGAGGATGCGCGTGACGAAGCCGGGGCCAAACACTTTCTCGACGACGCCGGTCAACGCGTAGTCCGGATTTTCGGCCCGCCGCAGGCCGCCGAGCGCACGGAAAAACAGGAAGAGGATGCCAAGTTCGATCGCAACGCCGATCGCCAGGCTGAGGTTGCGCAGACCACGCAGCGTGTCCCAGAACGGACCTGCGAGCGGCGGCAGGATCCAGCTCGCCAGCAGATAGCCAAAACCCGCCAAAGCCAGCGCACCGCGCAAGGCCCGTCGCGGTTCCCGGCGGTGCAGGAAGGCATAGATGGCCGGTACGGTCAGGAGGTAGTCGATCATCACCGGCCACGGCGGCATCGGACCTGCGTCACTGAACGGCAGGGGAAACGTCACCATCGCCCATCCCGCCAGATAGATCAGGCCGGCGAGGCCAACGGTCATCCGGCGCGCGCGGCGCAGTTCGGCGGATGACATGACGGGGACAGTGGTGTTCATCGCGTTACAGCTCCGGCGGCGGCGGGGCCAGCACGGTCCGGTTGCCGTTGTGCTCCGGTGCACTGACGATACCCTGTTGTTCCATCAACTCGATGAGGCGTGCAGCGCGGTTGTAACCGATCTTCAGGCGGCGCTGGACGCCCGAGATGGACGCGCGGCGCGATTCGGTCACGATGCGCACGGCCTGGTCGTACAGTTCGTCGTATTCGCTGTTGCCTTCGCTGAGCTCTTCCGGCAGGCCGGTCTCTCCGATCACCTTGCCATCGCCGAGCGTCTGCACTTCCATCAGCACGCCCTCGACATACTCGGGACGTCCCTGCGCGCGCAGCCATTCGACTACCTTGTGCACTTCGTGATCATCGACGAAGGCGCCATGGACGCGCTCGGGCGTGGCCGTTCCGGGCGGCAGGTAGAGCATGTCGCCGTGACCCAGCAACGTCTCGGCACCGGATTGGTCGAGGATGGTGCGCGAATCGATCTTCGAGGACACCTGGAAGGCGATGCGCGTGGGAATGTTCGCCTTGATCAGGCCGGTGATGACGTCGACCGACGGACGCTGCGTGGCCAGGATCAGGTGCACGCCGGCGGCGCGCGCCTTCTGCGCCAGGCGCGCAATCAGCTCTTCGACCTTCTTGCCGACAATCATCATCATGTCGGCGAACTCGTCGATGATGACGACGATGTAGGGCAAGGTCTGCAGCGGTTCGGCGCGCCGTTCCGGCTGCGACGCATCGGGGCGGAACAGGGGATCGAGCAGGGGCTGGCCCGCCTCGTCCGCCTCGCTGACCTTCTTGTTGAAGCCCGCGAGATTGCGCACGCCCACGGCAGCCATCAGCTTGTAGCGCCGCTCCATCTCCGCCACACACCAGCGAAGCGCGTTGGCGGCTTCTTTCATGTCCGTGACGACCGGTGCGAGCAGGTGCGGAATACCTTCGTAAACCGACAGCTCGAGCATCTTCGGATCGATCATGATCAGACGGACGTCACGGGCGCTGGCCTTGTACAGAAGACTCAGCACCATCGCATTCACGGCGACGGACTTGCCCGAACCGGTGGTACCGGCAACCAGCAGGTGCGGCATCTTGGCGAGGTCCACCACCACCGGGCGGCCGCCGATATCCTTGCCCAGCGCCAGGGACAACGGCGATTTCTGTGCGTCGTACTTGTCAGAGCGCAGGATCTCCGACAGGTATACGATTTCACGATTTGCGTTGGGGATTTCCAGGCCGATGACGTTCTTGCCCGGAATGACGTCCACGACACGGACGCTGACGACCGACAGGCCGCGCGCGATGTCCTTGTCGAGGTTGGAGATCTGGCTGCCGCGCACACCGGCTGCCGGTTCCATTTCAAATCGCGTCACCACCGGGCCGGGAAAGACACCGACCACCTGCGCCTCGATACGGAAGTCCTTGAGCTTGAGCTCGACCTGGCGCGAGAGCACGTTGAGCGTTTCTTCCGAATAGCCCTTGCTCTGCTGCTTGGGATCATCGAGCAGGGACAGCGGCGGCAGGTCGCCATCGACAGCGGCACCGACAAAGAGCGGGATCTGCTGCTCGCGCTCGGCCCGCTCGCTTTTCTCGATCGGGCCCGTCGAGGGCTTTTCGATACGTACCGGCTCTCGCCGCGCCTGCTTGACGGTCTCGACCTTGCGCACTTCCTCGCGTTCGATCCGCGCGGCGCGGCCAACCCGCGCGTCGTCGGCCTTTTTCAGGCTGCCGCCGATCCAGCCCACGGCCGTGATCAGGCCGCGCCCGATCGCGTCCATCAGCTTGAACCAGGAAAGGCCGGTGGCAAAGGTCACCGCGATCAGGAAGGCCGCCAGCAGGAACAGTGTCGCGCCGAGGAAACCGAAGCCGTGCAGCAGGCCGCCGCCGACCATCTTGCCGAGAATGCCACCGGCCTTCTCGGGCAGCTGGCTGGGCCCGGTGAAATGCAGATGAGCGAGCCCCGTGCCCGACAGGAAGAACGCGACGAACCCGACCAGCCGCAACGACGGCTCCAGCGCGGACGTGGCTTCATCCTCGCGCGGCCGCAGGATGCCCATGCCGACGGCAACCAGCAGCAGGACCGGAAAGACGTAGGCGAGCCCGCCGAAGAAGTAGAACGCGAGGTCGGCAATCCAGGCGCCGACGGCGCCGCCGAAGTTATGAATACGCTCGGGCTCGCCGGCGTGGGACCAGCCAGGGTCCTGCGGGCTGTAGCTCAGGAGGCAGGCCACCAGGTACACGACCAGGGGCAGCAGCAGGATGAACGCGACTTCGCGCAGACGTTTGTGGGTCTGCTCGGAGGCGGCCGTGGTCGGAGTTGCTTTGGAATTACGCGCCACCGGAAGCCGCACCTTAGGAATTACGTCTAAGCGATTGTTACCAGTTAGGATCTTTGAAGCAATGCGGCAGCGGATGCGGGACCGGATGACCGATCCCCGGCAAACCCCGGCCAAGGCCGGGGTTTGCGCAGGCACGGCGTTGGATCAGACCAGGCCCTTGAGCGCCGGGTGCACGATCTGGCCGTTGTCGACATTGATGCCGCGGCGCAGCGGTTCGAATTCGCGCCACTGCGAACCGGCAGCCATGCGCTGGACATACGGCAGGATCGCGGCCGAGATCGCCTGCGAGGAGGTCTGCGGCACGGCGCCCGGCATGTTGGTCACCGCAAAGTGCGTGACGCCGTCGACCAGGTAGGTCGGCTCGGCCCAGGTGGTCGGACGGGCGGTTTCGAAGCAGCCGCCCTGGTCGATCGAAATATCGACCAGCACGCTGCCCGGCTCCATCGTCTTGACCATGTCACGCGTTACCACGTGCGGGGCCTTGGCGCTGGGAATGAGCACGGCGCCGACGACGAGGTCGGCCGTGGCCACTTCGCGCGCGACGTATTCTTCGTACGGATACAGCGCGGTGACGTTGGTGCCCAGGGCCATCATCTGGGCCAGGCGGTCCGGGCGCTTGTCGAACACGACGACGTTGGCGCCACCTGCAGCCGCCAGGGCGGCCGAATTGCCGCCGGCCGCGCCCGCACCGAGCACGACGACCTTGCCACGCTCGGTCGCCGGCAGGCCGCCGAGCAATTTGCCCTTGCCGCCCATCGGCTGATGCAGCAGATGGGTACCCACCTGGATCGCGATGCGGCCGGCGATGATCGACATCGGCGCAAGCAGGGGCAGTGAGCCGTCGGCTTCCTCGACCGACTCGAACGCCACGCCGGTCAGGCCGATGTCGAGCAGGCGCCTGGTCAGTTCCGGTTCCGGCGCCAGGTGCAGGTAGCAGAACAGCTGGTGGTGCTTCTTCAGGCGTTCCAGGTCGCCCTTGATCGGTTCCTTGACCTTGACGATCAGTTCACCGGCTTCGTACAGCGCGTCGGCGTCCGCCGCGATCTTCACGCCGACCCGGGTGAAGTCCGCGTCCGTGAAGCCGCTCTTGTTGCCCGCGCCAGACTGCACGAACACCTCATGACCGCGTTTGACCAAGTCCGCACAGGCGGCCGGCACGAGCGCGACGCGCCCTTCCAGGGTCTTGGTTTCCGACGGGATACCGATACGCATCTCAGCAATTCCTCAATGTTATGAAAGCTCAATCACCGCCACGGTACGCGGCGCTACGCCCGGTGCCCTCCCGAGCCCATGCTTAGCTTCTGGTCGTGCCCTTGAATCGCTCGCGCATTCTCCCCATCCTTCCGGATCCTCGTGCCGCCTGCACGGCCTACGGCGCGTACGCCGAGGCATGCAGGATTGAGGGACTGTTTTCACGGACGGCGGGACCGAGGCGGGTATGAAACCCGTGCCCGACGCGAATATCGATACGTTCAAGGCCGCCAAAAAGCGGCGAGGGATTATACATGAGCACCCCCAAGCACAGTCGCCTGCTGATTCTCGGTTCAGGCCCCGCCGGGTATACCGCCGCGGTATATGCCGCGCGCGCCAACCTCAAGCCGCTGCTGGTGACCGGAATGCTGCAGGGCGGCCAGTTGATGACGACGACAGACGTCGACAACTGGCCCGGCGACGTGGAGGGGCTGCAGGGGCCGCAGCTCATGGAGCGCATGCTGGCGCATGCACAGCGGTTTGAAACCGAGATCGTGCTCGATCACATCCATACGGCCGATCTGTCCCAGCGCCCCTTCCGCCTGACCGGCGACAGCGGCACCTACACCGCCGACGCGATCATCATCGCCACTGGCGCCACGGCGAAGTACATGGGCCTGGAGTCGGAAGAAAAGTACAAGGGCCAGGGCGTTTCGGCCTGCGCGACCTGCGACGGGTTCTTCTTCCGCAATCAGGACGTGGCCGTGATCGGCGGCGGCAACACCGCCGTCGAAGAAGCGCTATACCTTGCAAACATTGCCAGCAAAGTCACAGTTGTACATCGTCGCGACAAGTTCCGCGCCGAGAAGATCCTCCAGGACAAGCTCTTCGCGAAGGAACGCGCCGGCAAGGTGGAAATCGTCTGGAACCACCACGTCGACGAGGTTCTGGGCGACACGACCGGCGTGACCGGCGTTCGCATCAAGAGCACCCAGGACGGATCCACCCGCGACCTGGCCGTCACCGGCATGTTCGTGGCGATCGGCCATACACCGAACACGGCGCTGTTTGAAGGCCAGCTCGATATGGTGAATGGCTACATACGGATTCGTACCGGCCTGGAAGGCGGCGCAACGGCGACCAGCGTTCCCGGCGTATTCGCTGCGGGCGACGTTGCCGACCAGGTGTATCGCCAGGCGGTGACCTCCGCGGGCTTCGGCTGCATGGCGGCACTCGACGCCGAGAAATACCTGGACAAGCTCGGCCTGGCCGGCTGAGCCGAAGCGCGGTCGGGGCGGCTGCCGCCGCCCTGCCCCTCCTCCCCATGGATGTGCGGTTCCATCCCCGCCTCGCCGACATCGACGCCGCCGCCTGGAATGCCCTGCGGCCCGATGACAGTCCCTTCCTGTCGCATGCCTTCCTGGAAGGCCTGGAACGCACCGGCTGCATCCGCTCCCACTGGGGCTGGCAACCGCACCATCTGGGCCTGTACCGCGACGGTGCGCTCATCGGCGCCGCACCGCTCTACCTCAAGGGCAATTCGCACGGCGAATTCGTATTCGACTGGGCCTGGGCCGCCGCGTACGAACGCAGTGGCCGCGACTACTATCCCAAGCTGCTGGCGGCTGTCCCGTACTCACCGGTGAGCGGCCCGCGCCTTCTGGCCGGCACGAGCCCGGATCCCGCCGTGCAACGCCATCTCATCGAGGCCATCCGAGGGGAATGCGACCGGCGCCAGCTTTCGACGGCCCACGTCAACTTTCTACAACCCCGCGATGTGGAATTGTTCGACACGCCGCACTGGCTGGCACGATCGGACTGGCAGTTTCACTGGCACAACCGCGCCTATCGCGATTTCGACGACTTCCTCGACGCCCTCACGCACAAGAAACGCAAGAACATCCGCCAGGAACGCGCGCTGGTCGCACGCAGCGGCGTCCATGCGCAGATCGTGCAGGGCGACGAGCTCGACGATGCGATGTGGCGTTTCCTGCACACCTGCTATTGCACGACCTTCCAGGAGAAGGGCAACCATCCGGCACTGACCGCCGACTTCTTCCGCCACCTCGGCCAGCACCTGCCGCGCAATGTGGTGGCGATCATCGGCTACCGCGGCGCCACGCCGATCGCGGCCGCGCTCTGCCTGCGTGATGCGACCACCCTTTACGGACGCTACTGGGGCTGCCTCGAAACGGTGCCCGGCCTGCATTTCGAGCTGTGCTACTACCAGGGTATCGACTACTGCATCCGCCACGGGCTGCAGCGCTTCGAGCCCGGCGCACAAGGCGAACACAAGCTGGCGCGTGGGTTTCTGCCCCGGCGCACGCGGTCCTTCCACTACGTGGCGGACCTGCGCTTCCGCCAGGCGATTGCCGATGCGCTGCGCCACGAGGCGCGGGCCATCAGCGACTACGGCGCGGAGCTTGAACGGCATTCGCCCTATGCGGACCATGTCTGCCACGGCGCCCCTTCTGACCCGCCCGAGTTCCCGTGATCCGCATACCGATCCTCCGACCCGGCAGCCGCGAAGCGTTTCCGCGCATCGACCAGGCCCTGCATGAGCCCAACGGCCTGCTCGCAGCCGGCGGCGATCTCAGCCCCACCCGGCTGCTGGAGGCGTACCGGCACGGCATCTTCCCCTGGTTTTCCCCAGGCGAGCCGATTCTCTGGTGGTCGCCGGACCCTCGCATGGTGTTCGCGACCGACGCGGTCCACCAGTCCCGGCGCCTCAACCGCTGGCTGCGCCAGTGTCCGTGGACGATCGATGCCGATCGGGAGTTCCGTGCGGTGATGATCAGCTGTGCAGCACCGCGCCCGGGGCAGACGGGCACCTGGATCACCGCTTCGATGCTCGATGCCTATTGCCTGCTCCACGAAATGGGACACGCCCATTCCATCGAGGTGTACGAGGCCGACCGGTTGATTGGCGGCCTGTACGGCGTGGCCGTCGGCCAGATGTTTTTCGCCGAATCGATGTTCAGCCACGCCACCAATGCGTCGAAGGTGGCATTGATGGCACTGGCGGCGACCCTGCGCCGCTGGGGCTGGCCGCTGATCGACGCCCAGGTCAGCTCCGACCACCTGCGGACCCTGGGGGCTATCGAACTGCCGCGGCAGGCGTTTGCCGCGCACGTCGCCCGCCTGACCGCCCGCGCGGGAGCCACCGGGTCCTGGACCGGATGTCTTGCGCTGGAACGCGCCGCCGAGCTGGCCGGTCAACCGGCCGCCCGCTAGGGGTCATTGGCGCCTGCATGCGGCGTCCGGCGGGCGCGACAGGCCCCTTCCCGGCCGGAATTCGGACGGACGGCCGCCCCGCCCGGCAGGGATTGCTTCCCGTGGGAGCGTCAACGTGGCAGAATCCCGCGCCGCTTACGACCCCCCGGTCACACCACACGAAGGGCAAATGTCCAAAGACGACGTCATCGAGATGGAAGGCACGGTGCTTGAAACCCTGCCCAACACCATGTTCCGCGTGAAGCTGGAAAACGGCCACGTGGTTACGGCCCATATCTCCGGCCGCATGCGCAAGAATTACATCCGCATCCTGACCGGCGACAAGGTCAAGTGCGAAATGACCCCGTACGACCTGACCAAGGGTCGTATCACGTACCGCATGAAGTAACACTGCCGACGATGTAGCTGGCGTGGCTTCTCCCAGCAAGCGCGCCAATGGCCGCTGGCGGCCCCCGGCGACCAGCCACCCCGCCCTCATCACGGCTCGTGACCTGGCCGGTGTCTGGTATGGGACCGCTGTTTCGGCGTCCGATGGCGCCCGCGGTGACGGGCTCGTCATTCGCAATCCGCATATGCGACGAGGACCGCCTCTATCGGGTGGCGGTTGAAACCGGAAGCTGGCCCGTCAAGAACGATACCGTGCGCACGGTGGCCGAGACCGTCGGCGGCTACGTGGTCGAAAAGATCGACTACTACGTCGAGGACTACCGGCTCCAACGCCCTTCCAAAGCAACGCAGGTTCTGACGGCGCTCAAATCCGGCCAGGTGTTCTCGTCTCGGCGCGCTGGCGCGAACTTCCAGCTGGCTGCCGATCCCCTGCGCTACACGGCAATCCGGAGCGAATCCGTAAGCCCGGACTGGCCGGCGCCACGCGTGAAAAGGCCGCCCGATACCTCGGACGGCCCCTGGTTTCCCGGCAGTCAGACGATTGCCGGCAGTTTCGTATCTTCTTCCGCGATCTGTACGTCGAGGTTGCCGTCCTTCACGCCCAGGTTGACGCGCCCGCCGTCGACCAGCCTGCCGAACAACAGTTCGTCGGCCAGTGGACGCTTTACGTTGTCCTGGATGACCCGCGCCATCGGGCGGGCACCCATCTGCGGATCGAAGCCGTGGTCGGCCAGCCAGCGGCGGGCCTCGGCGTCGACGTGCAGCGAGACGTGCTTCTCCTGCAACTGGGTTTCCAGCTCGATGAGGAACTTGTCCACAACGCGCAGGATGTGTTCCATGTCCAGCGCACTGAACTGCACGATGGCATCCAGGCGGTTGCGGAATTCCGGCGAGAACTGGCGCCGGATGGCTTCCATCGCATCGGTGGAGTGATTCTGCGTGACGAACCCGATGGTGCGGCGCGCCGCCTGGGTGGCGCCGGCATTGGTGGTCATCACCACGATCACGTTCTTGAAGTTCGCCTCGCGGCCGTTGGTATCAGTCAGCGCGCCGCGATCCATGACCTGGAGCAGGATGTTGAACACATCCGGATGCGCCTTCTCGATCTCGTCCATTAGCAGCACGCAGTGCGGATGCTTGACGATCTGCTCGGTCAGCAGGCCACCCTGGTCGAAACCGACGTAGCCCGGAGGCGCGCCGATCAGTCGCGATACCGAATGGGCTTCCATGTACTCGGACATGTCGAAGCGGATCAGCTCGATCCCGAGCTGCAACGCAAGCTGTCGCGTGACTTCCGTCTTGCCGACGCCCGTGGGGCCTGCCAGCAGGAAGCAGCCGATCGGCTTCTGCGGATTGCCCAGGCCGGAGCGCGCCATCTTGATGGCACCGGCGAGCGAATCGATCGCCGGATCCTGGCCGAACACCACCATCTTGAGATTGCGATCGAGATTACGCAGGACATCGCGGTCGGATGCCGACACCTGCTTGGGCGGGATACGCGCCATGCGGGCGACGATGAACTCGATCTCCGGAACGTCGACAACCGTCTTGCGCTTGTCTTCCGGCACCAGGCGCTGGCGCGCACCGGCTTCGTCGATCACGTCAATGGCCTTGTCCGGCAACAGGCGGTCGGCGATGTGCTTGACCGACAGGTCCACGGCGGCTTTCAGCGCGTCGTTGGTGTATTCCACATTGTGGTGTTCTTCAAAGCGCGACCGCAGCCCCTTGAGGATCTCGAAGCTGTCCGCCACGCTCGGCTCGACGACGTCGATCTTCTGGAAGCGACGCGCGAGAGCACGGTCTTTTTCGAAGATCGCGCGGTATTCCTGGAAGGTGGTCGAACCAATGCAGCGGATCTCGCCCGATGCCAGCATGGGCTTGATCAGGTTCGACGCATCCATCGTGCCGCCCGACGCGGAACCGGCGCCGATGATGGTGTGGATCTCGTCAATGAAGAGGATGGCGTGCGGCTCCTTCTTCAACTGGCCGATCACCGCCTTCAGACGCTTTTCAAAGTCACCGCGATACTTGGTGCCAGCCACCAGCGCACCCAGGTCGAGCGCGTAGATGGTCGATTCCTTGAGGACGGCGGGAACGTCGTTCTCGACAATGCGCTTGGCCAGGCCTTCGGCCAGCGCAGTCTTGCCAACGCCGGCTTCGCCGACGTACAGCGGGTTGTTCTTGCGCCGGCGGCACAGCACCTGGATGGTGCGCTCGACTTCCTCGGTGCGGCCGATGAGCGGATCGATCTTGCCCTGGCGCGCCAGCTCATTGAGGTTGGAGGCAAATTCGGTCAGCGGATTGCCCTTGGGCTCGCCGCCATCCTCCGCTTCGCGCTCGCTGCCGCCCACACCCGGTTGCTGCTGCGGCTCGTGGCCGATCTTGGCAATCCCGTGCGAGATGTAATTGACGACATCCAGCCGGGTGATTTCCTGCTGGTTGAGGAAATACACCGCGTGGGAGTCTTTTTCGCCGAAGATCGCGACCAGTACGTTGGCGCCGGTCACTTCTTTCCGGCCCGACGACTGCACGTGGTAGACCGCACGCTGCAGCACCCGCTGGAAGCCCAGTGTCGGCTGCGTATCGCGTTCATCGCTCGGCGGCAACACCGGAACCGTCTCGGCGATGATCGCCTTGAGTTCCTTGCCCAGCTTACCGATGTCCGCGCCGCACGCCCGCAGCACGGCAGCCGCTGAGGGGTTCTCCAGGAGCGCCAGGAGAAGATGCTCGACGGTCATGAACTCATGGCGCTGCTCACGCGCCTCTTTGTAGCACTGGCCGATGGTGAGCTCGAGATCTTTGCTGAACATGCCTTACCCCTGCTTCAGGATGCGCACTAGGTGGGGCCCACTCATGCTTTTTCCATGGTGCACAACAATGGGTGATGGTTGGCGCGCGAAAATTCGTTGACCTGGGTGACTTTCGTCTCCGCAACCTCGCGGGTGTACAGCCCGCACACGCCGCGTCCGCGCAGGTGTACATGCAACATCACCTCGTGGGCGCGCTCGTAGGCGAAGCCGAAGAAGGACTGCAGGATCTGCACCACGAAATCCATGGGCGTGTAGTCGTCGTTGAGCAGCATCACCTGGTACATCGGCGGCCGCGCCACCTCGGGGCGCGCCTCCTCTACTGCCAGGCCGTGTTGATGCTCTCGGTGGTGTTGGGAATCGCCTGACATCGTCCAGCCGCTGTTTCGAACTCGGGTCCAGTATAGCGCCGCTGATGGGGCCTGAACCGTCGATCGCAAGTGTGCCGGGTTTGAAATCGTGCTCGTGTAACATTACGTGGATGACCACCGAAATCCTGACGAACGGCACCAGCGATGAAACCATCTGGCGGCCACATGTAACCGTTGCGACGATCGTGCCACGCCAGGGCCGTTTCCTCCTGGTCGAGGAGAACATCCGCGGCGACAGGCTGTTCAATCAACCAGCCGGCCACCTCGAAGCCGGCGAATCACTGGCCGAGGCGGCCGTCCGGGAAACCCTGGAGGAAACCGGCTGGGAAGTGACGCTCGACTGCCTGGTGGGAGTGCACCAGTGGGTGAACCGCCAGTCCGACCGTCACTTCGTGCGATTTACCTTTGCCGCCACTCCCTGCATGCATCATGCCTCCCGGCCGCTGGACGTGGGTATCGAGCGGATCCACTGGCTGGGCCGGCAGGAGATCGCCGCGCTGGGTGACCGGCTGCGCAGCCCGCTGATCCTCAGCAGTATCGATGCCTGGCTGGGCGGCCAGCGCCTGCCGCTGACGGCTGTCCAATCCGCCGCGGGACCGACCTGAGCCATGGGCGAGGGCCTGGTCATGGTCGGCGTATCCGGCGGAGTGGACTCCTCCGTTGCCGCGCTCCTGCTCAAGCGCGCGGGGCGCCCGGTCGCCGGCATGTTCATGAAGAACTGGGAGGACGACGGCCGCCTGGGCGAATGCGAAGCGGACCGCGATCGCCTCGATGCGCTCAAGGTCTGCGCGGCCCTGGACATCCCGTTTCACACGCGCAATTTCTCAGGGGAGTACTGGAATCAGGTATTTACCCACTTCCTGGCCGAGTATCGCGCCGGGCGCACGCCCAATCCGGACGTCCTGTGCAACCGCGAGATCAAGTTCCGGACCTTCCTCGACCACGCCCGCGAGCTGGGCGCCGGACGGATCGCCACCGGGCACTACGCCCGTACCGATTGCGTCGACGGCCGCCACCGGCTGCTGCGCGGCCGTGATACGAACAAGGACCAGTCCTACTTCCTGTACACCCTGGGCCAGGCTCAGCTGGCAGCGACGGAATTTCCCGTCGGCGAGCTGCCCAAGCCCACCGTGCGCGACATGGCGCGCGAAGCGGCCCTGCCCACGCACGCGAAAAAAGACTCCACCGGCATCTGTTTCATCGGCGAACGCGACTTCCACGCCTTTTTGGCCCAGTACATTCCTGCACAACCCGGCGAAATGTTGACGCCAGAAGGCCGACGCATCGGCACGCACCAGGGTGTCATGTATTACACGCTGGGCCAGCGGCAGGGACTGGGCATCGGCGGACAGCGCGATGCCAGCGGCGACCCATGGTACGTCGTCGGCAAGGATGTCGCCGCCAATGTCCTGTATGTCGCGCAGGGCAATGCCAGCCACTGGCTGGATTCGCGCCGTCTGCTGGCAGGCGAGGCTAGCTGGACCGCCGGCACCGGGCCCGTGGACGGTCTGCGCTGCACCGCCAAGACGCGCTACCGCCAGGTCGACCAGCCCTGCACGCTCTGCTATCACAACGACCAGTTGCTCGTGACGTTCGACCAGCCGCAACGGGCCGTCACGCCCGGACAATCCGTCGTGTTCTATCGCGACGAGGAATGCCTGGGTGGCGCAGTCATCGCCGCCACGGATGCCCCGATTGGCGGCATGACTTTCGGAACCAATCCATGAATGAAGAACGCGTCATCGCGCTGGCAGGCATCTTCCAGTCCGCCGCCCTCGTCCGGACCATTGCCGTGACCGGCAACAACGACACCGCCGCGTTCGAATCGAGCATCGCCAGCATTCTGCGCATCGACGCGGACAGCCCGGCCCAGGTGTTCGGCGGCATCGCCGGCGTCCGCCTGGGGCTGGAAGCCCTGACCCAGCAAGTCGACGACCCCCAGCGCGCTGCCGCGGTGACCCAGATCGCCGCTGCCATCATGCGCGTCGAACGCAAGCTGGCGCGCCGGCGCGACCTGCTCGACCGCCTGCGCGAAGGTATCAGCGGCGTGCAGCGTCAGGTCGATCACCTGGGAATCGGTCATTCCGCCGTCAGCAGCCGCCTGGCCGAGCTCTACGCCACCACCCTGTCGACCCTGCGTCCGCGTGTCGTCGTACAGGGCAACCCCTTGTTCCTGCAGCAGAGCCACCTCGTGGAGCGCATTCGCGCCACGCTTCTGGCCGGCGTGCGCGCGGCCGTTCTCTGGCGTCAGCTCGGCGGAAACCAGTGGCAACTGTTCCTGCAGCAGCGCCAGTGCCTGATGCTGGCCCGGGGCCTGCTGGCCCGCTGCCGGCTGGACGGCGGCTGACCCCCACCGGGGGACGACAAGCCCGTCGTTTCAGTCAAACGGGCGTTTCAGTCATAATAGGGTGATTTTTCGGGCGCCGGATTCCATCGGTGGCAGTCCCGGAGAGCTGCAGTTTCAGGGGCCGCTTCGCGGTGCCGCATCGGAGCCGGGGTCCGGCGCCGACACGGCAGTCCCTGCTGTTGCGCGCATTTCCGCCAGACCGCCGCCGCGCTCCGCCCTCCCTTCAAGCTGCTGCACGCCAGGAGAACGGAATGAAAGACTCTTTCTCGACCAGAACCTCGATCGAGGTCAACGGTCAGCGTTACACCATCGCCAGCCTCGCGAAGCTGGGCGAACGCTTCAACCTCAAGCGTTTGCCGTTCTCGATGAAGATCCTCCTGGAGAACCTTCTGCGCCAGGAGGATGGCCTCAACGTAACCGAGAAAGAGATCGAGGCGGTCGCCAACTGGAACGCCACCAAGGAACCGGACACCGAAATTTCCTTCATGCCGGCCCGCGTCGTGCTGCAGGACTTCACTGGCGTGCCTTGCGTGGTCGACCTTGCGGCCATGCGTGATGCCGTCGTCCGTCTCGGCGGCGAGGCCAGCCAGATCAATCCGCAGATCCCGTCGGAACTGGTCATCGACCACTCTGTCCAGGTCGACGTCTTCGGCAAGCCCGAAGCCCTCGATCTCAACGGCAAGATCGAATTCGGCCGCAACATCGAGCGCTACAGCTTCCTGCGCTGGGGCCAGAACGCGTTCGACAACTTCAAGGTGGTGCCGCCCAATACCGGCATCGTCCACCAAGTGAACCTGGAAAACCTCGCCCGCGTGGTGATGACGCGCACCGAAGGCAAGGAAACCTGGGCCTTCCCGGACACCGTCTTCGGTACCGATTCGCACACCACGATGATCAACGGCATCGGCGTGCTCGGCTGGGGCGTCGGCGGCATCGAGGCGGAAGCGGCGATGCTGGGCCAGCCTTCGTCGATGCTGATTCCCCAGGTCGTCGGCTTCAAGCTCAGCGGCAAGCTGCCGGAAGGCGCCACCGCGACCGACCTCGTCCTCACCGTCACGCAGATGCTGCGCAAGCATGGCGTGGTGGGCAAGTTCGTCGAATTCTACGGCGACGGCCTGGATCACCTGGCCCTGGCTGACCGCGCCACCATCGCCAACATGGCGCCCGAATACGGCGCGACCTGCGGCATCTTCCCGATCGACAACGAAGCGCTGAACTACCTGCGCCTGTCCGGTCGCGACGAGGCCCTGGTGCAGCTGGTCGAAACCTATGCCAAGGCACAGGGCCTGTGGCGCGAGCCCGGCCAGGCCGACGCCGACTACAGCGCGGTGCTGTCGCTGGACCTCGCCGACGTGAAGCCCTCGCTGGCTGGCCCGAAGCGCCCGCAGGACCGCGTCCTGCTGGAAAACGTGGCCGGCAACTATCGCGAAGCACTGGCACCAATGTCCGACGCGCGCGCCACCCGCACCAAGGCGGCGACGCCGGGCCAGGCCGTCGTCACCAAGGACGGCAGCCAGTACACGCTCAAGGACGGTGCCGTCGTGATTGCCGCGATCACCTCCTGCACCAATACGTCCAACCCGGCCGTCATGCTGGGCGCCGGCCTCCTTGCCCGCAACGCCGTCGCGCGCGGACTGAAGGCAGCCCCCTGGGTGAAGACCTCGCTCGGCCCAGGCTCGCTGGTGGTGACCGACTACCTCAAGAAGGCCGGCGTGCTCAAGGACATGGAGCAGCTCGGCTTCTACGTCGTCGGCTACGGCTGCACGACGTGCATCGGCAACTCCGGCCCGCTGCCCGAGGAAGTGTCGGCAGGTATTGCCGAGGGTGATCTGGTCGTGACCTCGGTGCTCTCGGGCAATCGCAACTTCGAAGGCCGCGTCCATCCCGAAGTGAAGATGAACTACCTGGCCTCGCCCCCGCTGGTCGTCGCCTACGCCATCGCGGGCACGGTGGACATCGACCTGAGCAAGGATCCGATCGGCCACGATCCTGCCGGCAATGCCGTGTTCCTGCGCGACATCTGGCCGTCCAACAAGGAAATCGGCGACACCATCGCCACCACGGTCGGTCCGGAAATGTTCAAGAAGAACTATGCCGACGTGTTCAAGGGCGACAACCGCTGGAACCAGATCGCTTCGCCCGAAGGCGGCATCTACAGCTGGGATGGCAGCTCCACCTACATCAAGAACCCGCCCTACTTCGACGGCATGACGATGTCCGTTGGCAGCATCGCCGACATTCACGGCGCCCGCGTGCTGGGCCTGTTCGGCGATTCGATCACCACCGACCACATCTCACCCGCCGGCGACATCAAGGCCACCTCGCCCGCCGGCGTGTTCCTGCAGAGCCGCGGCGTGGCCAAGGTTGACTTCAACTCCTACGGTTCGCGCCGTGGCAACGACGACGTGATGGTTCGCGGCACCTTCGCCAACATCCGCATCAAAAACCTGATGCTGGGTGGTGAAGAAGGCGGCAATACCTATCACTACCCCAACGGCGAGAAGCTCTCCATTTATGACGCTGCCATGCGCTACAAGGCCGAGGGCGTGCCGCTGGTGGTGATCGCCGGCAAGGAATACGGCACCGGCTCGTCGCGCGACTGGGCCGCCAAGGGCACGATGTTGCTGGGCGTGAAAGCCGTGATCGCCGAAAGTTTCGAGCGCATCCATCGCTCCAACCTGGTCGGCATGGGCGTGCTGCCGCTGCAGTTCCAGGACGGCGAAAACGCGCAGACGATCGGCCTGAAGGGCGACGAAGTGTTCGAGATCGCTGGACTCAATGACGGTGCATCGAAGGAGATCGAAGTCGTGGCCAAGGGCCCGACGGAAACCAAGCGCTTCACCGTCAAGGTGCTTCTGCTGACCCCGAAGGAAGTCGAATACTTCCGTCACGGCGGCATCCTGCCCTACGTGCTGCGCCAGTTGGCCCAGCAGCCGAAGGCGGCCTGAGCAGTCGCGGAATCCGTGGGAAAGGCACAAAGCCTTTCCCACGCCGCCCGGTCATGGCCGGGACAGACACAGAATCGATTTACGTTTCACCCGTCCCGACCGCGGCGCGCGCCTCAGCGCTGCCGCTTTGCGGCGATCTTCTGCTCGCTTTTCCACATCCGGTCATCGTATAGAAAATCTTCCGCGCGCACTATCTGCAGCTGGCCGAACTGCGGCGAGTTGGCCCGCAGCAGTACGTTCCGTTCGCTCGTGGAAAGCACGCTCGGCACGGAAAGCCCCAGCGAAGACGAGTGCCGCGCCCAGCGATCACCCACGGCGCGCGACGTGCTGGGATCATCCCCCTCCCAGGACGCGTCCGCCGCGTGTGGCTGATCTTCGAACTGCTCGACAACGGCGTCGTCCGGCAGCGCGATTTCCAGCTTTACGTGCAGGATGGTGCGATATTCCAGTGAGAGGTGGACGAATTTCTCCAGCAGGGCCAGGGATTCGGTCGAGGCCGTGTAGAGAATTGGTGTTCCGGCGGAATGCCAGCGTCCGGGAAACAGCTTGGCCCCTTCGACAGAGAGCGGGGTGGCGGCAAATTCTTTGCGAATGATCCGCCAGACAATCACGGAACAATACCGTGGTAGATCTGCTCAAGCAGCAACGTGACGGCTTCGGTGCCGGCCGCGTTGTCGAGCAGGTCTAACGGGGCCCTGTCGCCCAGGCCAGGCTGGGGCCGGCTCATCCAGGAGCGCACGTTTGCGTCGTTCACGAGCACGCGCTGGGCAACGCCCAGCACGCCAATGATGCGGTACAGGGCATCGGCCTCGGCGCCAGTGAGGTCGACCTTTTCCTTGAAGCGGCGTTCGAGCGTCGACGGGCTGATGCGAATCAAGCGCGCCAGGCGCTCGCGGGGAATGCCCAGCTTGGTGGCTGCGGCATCGGCGACACCCAGGGACAGGCCCTTGCGCAGCAGAGCGTCGTACTGGAGGGCTGTGGAGGGAACACGGAAGCGGGCCGAACCTCGATTTGCCTGGAGGAACCGGGAAACGTCTTCGGCCGCTGCGCTCATCGCTGTTCTCCATATGACGGATTGGTCCCCGTCATATGACGACTATACCCCCGTACCGCGCTCCCGGTAAACGTTTCGCGCGTTTTCGTCACTTTTGTTCCCAGTTCGCGCTGATACACCGCCATTGGCTGCCGTCCCGCTTCCACCCGGTGGTAAATGCGTAGACGGCACCACGATCCGGCAGCCAGCCTTCTCCGCCGGTCAGGGTGGCATCGACCCGGGCAGTCGCCCGCGTCCCCTGCAGCTGGACGTCAATCGAACCGAGCACGATGACGATTTTCTCGTTACGCAGCAGCAGTGCACGCAACGTGTCCTGGACGGCCTTCCGGTCGTACTGGCCGTTGCCGCCGGTGAAGTCGTCGGCCACATAGGCCATGAATTCCCGCGGTTGATGCTGCTCGACCGCCGCTTCCATGGCCGCAATGGCCTCGCGGATGCGGGTTTCATCCGGCGTGCCCCGGCATGCCGCCAGCGCCGCCGACAGCGCCAGCGTGGCCAGCCCGAAAATCCGTCGATTCATGTCGCCTCCTGCCGGTTGGTCCGGGGGGGATTTGCGCATACCCCCGCTGCCGCTGCAATGCCGCTTGCTGCGTTTTCCGGGCATATGCTCCAATCAGGCCTGATTCGCCGCCCGCCAGCGGCTACCCCGACATCCCTGACCGCCGAGGTTACCGAAACGATGAGCACCCAACGCCCCTGGCTCGCGAGCTATCCTTCCGGCGTTCCGGCCGAAATTGATCTCGACGAGTACAGTTCCGTCGTGGCGGTGCTGGAGTCGGCCTGTGAGCGCTTCCGCCACCGGCCGGCGTTCTCCAATATGGGCAAAGTGCTCACCTATGGTGACGTCGACCGTCTCAGCCGCACCTTCGCCGCATTCCTGACCGGCGAATTGGGTCTGAAGAAAGGCGACCGCGTCGCGCTGATGCTGCCCAATGTGTTGCAGTATCCCATCGCCATCTTCGGTGTGCTGCGTGCGGGTCTGGTGGTGGTCAACACCAACCCCATGTACACGGCGCGCGAACTCAAGCACCAGCTCAATGACTCCGGCGCATCAGCCATCGTCGTCCTCGACAACTTCGCCGGCACTGTCGCCGAGGTGATCCGGGAAACGTCCTGCAAGCACGTGATCACCACCGGTCTGGGCGACCTCCTCGGTTTCCCCAAATCCATTCTCACGAATTTCGTCGTCAAGTACGTCAAGAAGCTGGTGCCGGCCTATCGTATCGACGGCGCGATCCGCTTCCGCGACGCCCTGTCCCGCGGCGAGCGGCATTCGTACAAGACTGCCGGACTGACCCACGACGACATTGCCTTCCTCCAGTACACCGGCGGTACGACAGGCGTTGCCAAAGGTGCGATGCTCACCCACCGCAATCTCATCGCGAACATGCAGCAGGCATCAGCCTGGCTCGGCGTGAATGCGCGCCTGGGCGAGGAAGTCATCATTACCGCGCTGCCGCTCTACCATATCTTCGCGCTGACGGCGAACGGACTCGTCTTCATGAAGTTCGGCGGCCTGAACTACCTCATCACCAACCCGCGTGACATGCCGGGGTTCGTCAAGGAAATGTCTGGCGTCAAATTCACGGCCATCACAGGCGTAAATACGCTCTTCAACGGCCTGCTGAACACCCCGGGATTCGACAAGCTCGACTTCTCCAGCCTGCACCTCACGCTTGGCGGCGGCATGGCGGTGCAGCGTGCGGTGGCCGAGCGCTGGAAGAAGGTCACCGGCATCACCCTGATCGAGGCCTACGGCTTGACCGAGTCCTCACCCGCCGCCTGCATCAACCCCATGGACCTGCCCGACTACAACGGCTCGATCGGCCTTCCGATCCCGTCCACCGAAGTCAGCGTCCAGGATGACAACGGTAACCACCTGCCGATGGGCGAAGTGGGCGAACTGTGCCTGCGCGGACCGCAGGTCATGAAGGGCTACTGGAACCGTCCGGAAGAGACGGCGAAGGTCCTCAGCGCCGACGGGTGGCTCCACACCGGCGACGTGGCGCGCATCGACGACAAGGGTTACGTCTACATCGTCGATCGCAAGAAGGACATGATCCTCGTGTCGGGATTCAATGTGTATCCGAATGAAGTCGAGGATGTCGTCGCCACCCATCCGGGCGTACTCGAGGTGGCCGCGATCGGCGTTCCGGACGACAAGTCCGGCGAGGCGGTGAAGATCGTGGTCGTCCGCAAGGATCCAAACCTCAGCGCCGACGACCTGCGCGCGCACTGCAAGGCGAACCTCACCGGCTACAAGCTGCCGCGCTACATCGAGTTTCGTGACTCCCTGCCCAAGAGCAATGTCGGCAAGATCCTGCGCCGCGAGCTGCGCGACGCACCAAAAACCGCCGCATAACCGGCCGCCGCGCGTTCCAGAACGAAAAAACCCGCCGAACGGCGGGTTTTTTCGTTGCGTACGAGGTGCCTCAGCTGCGATACGACTCCAGCGAGTCGGCATATCCGCCCAGGAGATCCCACAGGGGAACCTCCTTGTTTTCGGGAATCCGCGCATAGGCGAAGCCGATGCTTTGCTCGGTCACCCGCGCGACCGTGGCCTCGACATGGATGTTGAGCTGATCGCCAATCATCATGTCGAGAACGAACAAATCTCCGGCGTGTCCCGTGAACCCCTCGGGGCGCTTGACCAGCACGCCCGTGGCGGAAATATCTTCCAGTTCACTCGACCACGCGTCACCACCGTGCATCATCAACACGGCGGAACGGATCTTCATTCGCGCGGGGCGCATGCCTGTTCGCGCCTTCGGCTCTTTCATATGAAGCATCCTACACCCCCCGTGGGTTGAACGATCTTTTAGCCAAGCACACTTCCAAAATCAATTCCGGAATAATCACGATTCGTGCCATTCATGACGACTCGTCATCTCGCGGCTTCCTGGCCTTGAGAACGGCGCCACGGACAAGGCTCCCGCCGCCAAATTTTCGATTGATCCGGTCGGCGACGTGATCTTGCGCGCGTCCGGCGGCATTGTCGAACAGGCTCGACTGCGGAAGTTCGCCAAAACTGCTCAATCCGATGCCTAACAGGCGTAAGCGCGGCGTCGTCTCCCCCTGCCACCAGCGCCGCAGCAGCGTGCGGCCGGCATCCAGGATGACAGCGGTGACATCTGACGGTTCCACCAGTGTCACCTGCCGCGTGTGCGTTTCGAACGGCGGCTTCCGCAATTTGACAGTTACTGTCCGACCCTGGAGGCCATGGGCACGCACGCGCTCCCCGACGCGTTCGGCCAGGCGGGCCAGCCAGGCCAAGGCCTGGTCGAGGGTATCCAGGTCTGTTTCGAAGGTGGTTTCGGCGCTGACGGACTTCTCCTCGCCCGCCTCGACCGGCCTGTCGTCCAGGCCCCGCGCGAGGCGCTGCCAGTGCACGGCCTGGTTCCCCATGGCCTGGGCGAGGCGCCGTGCGTCGGCCTCGCGCAGGTCGCGCACCGTGCGTATGCCCAGACGATGCAGCCCGGCCTCGGCCACCTTGCCAATCGTCCACAACCGGCCGACCGGCAGAGGATCGAGAATGGACTGGACCGAGTCCTGCGTGATACGCAGCAGGCCGTCCGGCTTGGACAATTCACTGGCCAACTTCGCCAACAGCTTGTTGTGCGCCATTCCGACCGAGGCATTCAATGCGGTCCTGGCGCGGATCTGCGCCTTGATGAAGCGGCCGATAGCCTCGACCTGCCCGCCGAAAAGCCGAAGGCTGCCAGTGACATCCAGGAACGCCTCGTCCAGCGACAGGCCTTCAATCTGCGGCGTCACCTCTGCAAACACCTCGAACACCTGGGCCGACACCTCCTGGTAACGGCTCATCCGGACCGGAACGAAAATCGCCTCGGGGCACAGGCGCTTGGCCGTAAGCGTCGGCATGGCCGAACGGACACCGAACGGGCGCGCCTCGTAGCTGGCGGTGGAAACCACGCTGCGCGGCCCCAGCTCCCCGACCACCAACGGCCGGCCGCGCCATTGCGGGTTGTCGCGCTGTTCGATAGCCGCATAGAAAGCGTCCATGTCGACGTGGATGATGGCGCGCGCAGCGGTCATCCGGGCAGTTTGCCATGTTCCGCTTGACGAAAATGGCGCCTCTGCGCACGCTGGGCGGATGGCCCCCCGACTCTTCCTCCATCCGGACAACCCGCCGCCACGCCTGATCGCCCAGGTCGTCGCCGTACTCGATCGCGGTGGGCTCATCGCCTATCCCACGGACTCAGGCTACGCGCTGGGCTGGCGCCTGGCCTCACAGAACGCCCATGAGCGGGTGATCCGCCTTCGAGGACTGGACAGGAGGCACAACTTCACTTTAGTCTGTCGCCACTTGAGCGAGGTCGGTGCCTACGCACGCATGCACGATGCGGCGTTTCGGATGGTCCGATCCCTGACTCCCGGTCCCTACACCTTTCTTCTGCCCGCGGCGGCCGAAGTGCCGCGGCACTTGAAGCAGGCCAAGCAACGATCTGTAGGAGTCCGCATTCCGGACCATCGCGTAGCATTGGCGCTGGTCGAGGCATTGGGCGAGCCCCTGTCGAGCTCCAGCCTGATTCTCCCGGACACGGACATGGCCGGCTGGGAAGTCGATGACCTTTATGAACACGTGAAGTCCGGCGTCGACCTGTTCGTCGACAGCGGATTTTGTGGCAACGAGCCGACGACCGTGATCGATCTGATCGACGACACGCCCAAGCTCGTGCGCCAGGGCAAGGGTGAAGTGCCCTTCGCCTGAGACACGATGGCCTTCCGGCCCGCATGCCGCGGTGAACGCGGCGATCAGCGAGAGACCAGCGCCGCTAGATGAGCACCGAGCCTGCCGAGCAACTCGCGCCCAGCGAGGGTCAGGGCATTTTTGCGCCTGTACCACAGCAGCAAGAGATGCCGCTCGCCATCGTCAAGGGCGAGCCGGTGCTGCAGATGCCGCAGGATCTGTACATCCCGCCTGACGCGCTGGAAGTGATCCTGGAGGCCTTCGAGGGGCCGCTGGATCTCCTGCTCTACCTGATCCGGCGCCAGAACCTCGACATCCTGGATATCCCGATCGCCGAGATCACGCGCCAATATGTCGACTACATCGAGCTGATGCAGGACATGAAGCTCGAGCTGGCAGCCGAATACCTGGTGATGGCCGCCATCCTCGCGGAGATCAAGTCACGCCTGTTGCTGCCACGGCCGCCAGACGAGGAAGGTATCGAGGAAGATCCGCGCGCCGAGCTGGTACGTCGCCTGCAGGAGTACGAACGCTTCAAGAAGGCGGCGATGGATATCGAAGCCCTGCCGCGGCTGGAGCGGGACATCTCCGTCGCAGCGGCGTTCGTGCCGGAACGCACCGTGATCCGGCTGCCGCCGCCGGTGGAGTTGAAGGAACTGCTGCTGGCGCTCAAGGATGTCCTGCGCCGCGCCGATCTTACCGGTCACCATGCGATCCAGCGCGAAGCGCTGAGCGTGCGTAACCGGATGAGCGACGTGCTCAACACGCTGGGCGACGGCGAGTTCCACCGCTTCGACAGCCTGTTCAACTACGAGGAAGGCCGACGCGGCATCGTCGTCACCTTCCTGGCCATGCTGGAGCTGGCCAAGGAAATCCTGATCGAAATCGTCCAGAACGAAGTCCCCGGACCTATCTACCTCAAGTCGCTGGCCCAGGCGAGCGGCGAAGCGGAACCCGTCTGATGGATCCAGCCCTGCTAAAACGCGTACTCGAAGCCGTCCTTCTCGCCGCCGGACAGCCGCTGACCCTGGCCCAGCTGGCCGCGCTCTTCGGTGAAAATGAGCCGGTCGAGCACGACGAACTGGTGCGCGCACTCGAGGAACTGGCCTCCGACTGCGCCGAACGCGGTATCGAATTGAAGGAAGTCGCCTCGGGCTATCGCTTCCAGGTGCGCGAGGACGTGCACCAGTGGGTCGCGCGCCTGTGGACCGAACGACAGACCAAATACTCGCGCGCACTGCTGGAAACCCTGGCGCTGATCGCCTACCGCCAGCCGATCACCCGCGCGGAGATCGAGCAGATTCGCGGCGTCGCCGTTTCTTCCAGCATCATCAAGACTCTGGAAGAGCGCGAATGGGTCCGCGTGGTGGGCTACCGCGACGTTCCCGGACGGCCTGCGCTGTTCGGCACCTCGCGCAGCTTTCTCGACTATTTCAACCTCAAGTCGCTGGACGAGCTGCCGCCGCTCGCCGAAATCCGCGACCTGGACGAATTCGACCCGCAACTGGCGCTTGCACCGACTGCCGTGGATGCTGCGCCGGCCGCCGGGGAAGCACCTCCGGTCGACAGCGACTCCGTGACCGCGCCCGAAGAGCCACCGGCAACGGGAACAGCGGACGACACCGGCATCGCGTCCGCCGTCGAAGCCGATGGCGGCGCGCCAGCCGGGGACACGGCATCCGAAGCCCGCCCGGCGCCCGCATCGCCCGACGAGCGTCCAGCCACTGACGATGCCGTCTTCGCGGATGAACCAGCCGTGCTGGTCGATCCGGTCGCCGAGGTGTCCGAAGCCGAACCGATCGACGATGCACCGGAAGTACCCGAAGAAATCACCGACGAATGGGTGGCAGACGACGCCACGGATGACGACGAAAAAAATGGAAATAGTGAATCCTACCAAAGTGATGACGTAGCCTGGTCCGGCGACGAGACCCGCCACGGCAATGACGAACCCGACGCGTCGGAAGACGACGCCCCCCTTTCCCCCGAGACAGACCCAGAAGACACCGGCAACGACGCCGACCTGTCCGACCCCACGACGTCCGACGACGTCCCGGAGCAAACCGCATGACCGCTGCACCTCGCCGTACCCTGACACTCAAACGCCCTGCCCCCAGCGATGCCGCCCCGGCAGTCGAGGAACGCCTTCACAAGGTACTGGCCAACGCCGGTCTGGGATCGCGCCGCCTGCTCGAGCAGCGAATCCAGAACGGCGAGGTCACGGTCAACGCCGCCACGGCCACCCTGGGCATGAGTGTCAAGAGCGGCGACCGCGTTGAAATCGACGGCAAGCTGTTTGTCGTCATCCGCGACGACGCGGAGCAGGCGCAGGTCCTGGTCTACCACAAGCCCGAGGGCGTGGTGACCACGCGCGACGATCCCGAAGGCCGCCCGACCGTGTTCGAACAGCTGCCGCGTCTGAAGGGCCAGCGCTGGATCGCCGTCGGTCGCCTGGACATCAACACGACCGGCCTGCTGCTGCTCACCACCGACGGAAATCTCGCGAATGCACTGATGCATCCATCGAGCGAGATTGAACGCGAGTACATCTGCCGCGTGCATGGCGAAGTACCCGACGAGGTGCTCGAACGCCTCAAGGCCGGCATCGAACTTGATGACGGCCCCGCCCATTTCGACGATATCGGCGTGATCAGCCGAAGCGGCAGCCATTCCTGGTTCCGCGTCGTGATCCGTGAAGGCCGCAACCGCGAAGTGCGCCGCCTGTGGGACGCCATGGGCTTCCTGGTCAGCCGCCTCAAGCGCGTGCGCTACGGCAATGTCGAGCTGCCCCGTCCGCTCAAGCGCGGCCATTCGCAGGAACTGGACGCCGACCTGGTCAAGCCGCTGCGCGAACTCTGCGGCGCTACGCAGAACGAACCGACGCTGACCCTGCAGCCGGTGATTCACCAGCGGCGCGCGGCGCAGACCGTCGTCAACGAGTACCGCCCTGCCCCGCGTGCGGCGCAGGCCTGGACAGGCGTGGATCGCGGCGAAGCGCGCGAACTCACCCGCTTTGATCGCATCCGCGATGACGCTCCGGCACGTCCGGGCGGACGTGGACGCAAGCGTCCCGGCCCGGGCGGCGGCGCGCGCGGTGGTGCCGACGGCAATACGGCCAAGCCGCAGCGCCGTGCAGGCGCCGGCGCCGGAGCCGGCGGTCCCAACCGCCGTCGTGGCGCTGCGCCGGGCCAGGAAGTGGTGATTCCGCGCACCTGGTCTGCCGGCGATGAATTCAATCGCGGTGCCGGCCGCGGACGTGGTGGTCCGGGTCAAGGCCAGGGCCAAGGCCAGGGTCCGGGCCGCGGCGGTAACCGCAGCGGTGCAGGCCCTGCCCGCGGCGGTCGCGGCAACGAGCGTCCCTGGGGCGACACCGCCGAGCGGCGCGGTCCGCGCGGTGGCAACGAGCTGCCCTACGGCCATCCCGACAGCAGCCCCTACGGCGAGCGCCAGCGCCAGGCACGCGGCAATTTTGGCAATCGCGCCGAACCCGATGGCAACCGCGCCCAGGGCAATCGGTTCGAGCAGCGGGACTTCGGCAACAACTACGGCAATCGCGCTCCGGGTGGTGAACGCCGCGGCAATGCACGTCCCGGCGGCGGCAACCGCCCGGGTGGCCAGCGCCCCGGCGGCGGCCAGCGCCCGGGCGGTGGTCCACGTCCCGGTGGACGCCCCGGCGGCGGCCGCCCGGGTGGCGGCAATCGCGGCCCGCGCAGCGGCAATCGCTAAGTGATCGGAGAACGGCGGGGAAACCCGCCGTTCTGCTGTCTACGGTGTGCAGGTCGCGGCGACATTCCGCGACGCGGGCTCAGATTCGCTTAAGGCCGCAGCAGCTCTTCGGGCACGGGTGGCAATTCGCCCGGGCCCTGTCCGGATACCGGCTGGTGCGCGCGGTGCATCCAGAAGCCGTCCTGGTAAGGCACGATCGAATTCCGGTTCGCAATGAAGGCGCATACCGTTTCCGCACCGCGCGGCGATGATCCGCGCCTTCAATCCGCGCCTTCAATCCGCGCCTTCAATCCGCGCCTTCAATCCGCGCCTTCAATCCGCGCCTTCAATCCGCGCCTTCAATCCGCGCCTGGCAATCTGCGCGTCCATGCAGGCCTGCCAGGCAGGCATCTCCGACTGGATGACGTAGAAGCGCGGCAGCACCAGGAGGCCGTGCTCATCCCAGGGCTGCTGCCTGGTGTGGGCAATGCGCTCGCCTCGCCACACGGCGCGGGGGCGGGGTCGAGGTGGCGCGCCACGGCCACCTGGAGTTCAAAAATCCCATTCTGATTTCTTGGCAGCTGGCACCCTGCCGTGGAACCTGAATTCGCCGTGCTTCCGCCACCCGAGGCGATACATTCCCGAAGCCGCTATTGATTCGGAAGCAAAAAAAACGGCGGGAGGACCCGCCGTTCTTCGTACATGCCTGCCGCGTTGCGGTGGCGGAATCGATCCCCCCGCCAGCCGCACTGGACGTCAGTCGAGCTTGAGCGACTTCTTGGTCTTCTCGCGACGCTTGGATTCCTTCGCCTGGTATTCGTCCTCGCAGCCGTTCTGCTGAACCATCACGCAGTCGAGGTATTCGCTGATTTCCACCAGCGCGGCGCGGATCGCCTTGCCCGCCGGCGTGTTCTTCTCGGACGACAGGTTGCCGCCGAAACCACCGCGGGAGATGCCGACGTCGACGCCGCCGCCCGAGGCACGGCCTTCGATGGTGCGCGAGAAATCGATGTCGCCGGTGGTGGTGTTCACCACGCGGATATCAACGGCGAGGTAGGCGTCGCTCTTCTTGCCGCCCAGGGAGATACCCTTGAAGCTCACGCCACCGCCGGTGGAAGCGGTGTTTTCCTCATAAGCCGTAACCGTGCCCATGACGAGATAGTCGGCGCCCGTCACCTTGCCCATCTGGGCGCCGGTGCCCGAGCGGACGCGACCGGAAGCCGCGAGGTTCTGCTCTTCCAGCACTTTTTCCAGCTTGGCGCGCTCGACGATCTTGAAGTTGCCGCTGGAGGCCAGCTCGTTGGACAGCATGCCCGAAAGCTCCCAGCCCACGCCGCCGCGCCACCAGGCCGCACCGGATTCGTTCTTGAATTCCGCCACGCCGACCGCCGGCTTGCCACCGCCAGCTGCGAAAACCGGACTCGCCGTCACTGCGCCGGCCAGAGCCAACGCCACGCCGAACATCAACTTCTTCATTGAGAGCTCCTTCCAAGCGGATGAATTACGGTTGCCCCTCCCGCCATCCCCGGACCGGAATTCACCGGCACCCGCGTCAGCAGGTATCGACGCCATTTTAACGGCCGCCGATCAGCGTCTGCCAGCGCTGGGAGGAGGAGCGCGAAGGGTTGGAACGTGTCACGCGGACGAATCCGAACAGGCAAACGATCACGTAGTGACTCACATACGCAAAAACGCCGGAGATTGCCTCATGCCCCTGTTCCTGCGGTTCATTCTAGTCCTGCTGCTGGGCAGCGGCTGTGCGCTCGCCGACGGCGGGACTGTGAACTGGATCCGGTCTGACACCGACGCCTTCGCCCGTGCTGCTCGCGACAACCGCTTCGTCCTGCTGTATCTGGAGGCCGTCTGGTGCCACTGGTGCCACGTCATGGACCAGCAGACCTACACCGATCCCGCGGTCAAGGCAGTGATCGAGGACCACTATGTGCCCCTACGCATCGACCAGGACGCACGTCCCGACCTGGCCAACCGCTACCGGGACTACGGCTGGCCCGCAACGATCGTGTTCGATCCGGCCGGCCGGGAGATTGTCAAACGCCAGGGATACGTCGCGCCCGAGCGCTTCGTGCGCCTGCTCCAGGCGATCGTGGCGGATCCCTCGCCAGAGGCGGCCGACAACGCCGACGCCGGCGGTCCACTGCCGAGCCGGCTTGCCCAGGACACGCGCAAGGCCCTGCAGGCCAGGCACCGCAGCGCCCACGACGACAAAGCCGGCGGCCTGGATATCAACCAGAAATTTCTCGATCGCGACAGCGTGGAGTGGCAAATGGTCAACGCGCTGGCCGGCATTGCCGAGGAAGGCCGGCGTGCGCAGCAGACGCTCGATGCCGCCCGGGCACTGATCGATCCGGTCTGGGGCGGGGTTTACCAGTATTCCACGCACCACGACTGGCAGCATCCGCACTACGAGAAACTGGCCACGGTGCAGGCCGAATACCTGCGCATCTATACCCTGGCCTATGCGCAATGGCGGCGCGAGTCCGACCGGAATGCAGCTCTGGCGATTCGCCGCTACATTGACCGATTTCTGAAGAGCAAGGACGGCGGATACTACGTCAGCCAGGACGCCGACCTGACCGCCGGCACACACGCCGAAGACTACTTCGCCGGCGACGATGCCACCCGTCGTGCACGCGGCATTCCCCGCATCGACACGCACCGCTACGCCCAGCAGACCGGCCAGATCGCCGAAGCCCTGGCTACCTGGGCCGAATACACGGGCGACACCCAGGCACTGGACGACGCTGTCGCCGCCGTTGAATGGGCGCTGCGCGAGCGTGCGCACGGCAAGGGCGGCTTCCGCCACGATGAGAAGGACACCGCCGGCCCCTACCTCGCTGACACGCTGGCCATGGGCCGCGCCTTCCTGGCGCTGTACCGCGCCACCGCAGACCAACGCTGGTACATGCACGCCGTGGCCGCAGCCGATTACATCCAGGCGCACTTCCGGGACAAACGCGGCGGCTATGCCGCCGCCGTGAGTCGCGGTCCGATCCCGCCCCTGCCACAGATCGACGAAAACCTGTCCGTCACCCGCTTCACCAATCTGCTGTCACGCTACTCCGGATCCGCCACACACAAGGACATGGCCGCACACGCTCTCTCCTGGCTGGCGCAGCCGTCCATAGCCCTGGAGCGACTGACCGAGGCCGGCATCCTGCTGGCAGATCAGGAAGTCCATTCTGATCCGCTGCACCTGACCGTCATCGGCCCGCACGCGGACGGGAGATCAAAAGTCCTTTTCTCCACAACACAGCAACTGCCGGGATGGTACAAGCGAGTCGAATGGTGGGACCGTGACGGCAAGCGCCTGCCCAATGCGGACGTGGACTATCCCAGGCCGAAGCGGCCCGCCGCGTTTATCTGCACGGACCGGCGCTGCTCCCTGCCCATTTTCACGGCGGAGGGCATCGGCGAGTTCCTCGCGACGGAAAACCCGATGCACAGAAAGGAGCGGCCAGACACCGATTAACCGACATGAAACGTCCGGTTAACGCCATCGCCACGCACGATCGGTATGCTCGTGCAGTACCACTCATGGAGGAATGCCATGCGCACCATGCGCACCCTGGAAACCCGCGCCCTGGGCTATACCATCGAACGCGTCGACGAGCGTGACCACCTGGGCACAGTCTGCGCCAGCTGGTTTGAAGTCCTGTGCCCGCAACACGGAAACATCATCGGCTCCGCCGCCACGCGCTCCGATGCCGAACGGATCGTTATCCGCCGCGAACTGGAACTTGCGCGGCGTCCTGCCGTAATCCAGCCCGCAGTGATCAAGCCCGCCGTGATCCGACCCGGCGTGGCCAATCCTGCGCTGTTGACCAGCGCCGCCTGAGCGGCCGCTGACGCACCCGCTGCGTGCGGCGGGTGCGTTACCGGGATGTAACCGAAGAACCGCGCGCCGCTATTGCTCCAGCGGCGCACGCAAGGCACAGTGCGCGCAATTTGGTCGGGCCACTGTGCGCATGTCCTGTCTGATCTATCACAATCCGCGTTGCTCCAAATCGCGCCAGGCGCTCGCACTCCTGCAGACGCACGGCGTTGCGCCCGAGGTGCGCAACTACCTGGAGAACCCGCTTTCCGCGGCCGAACTGCATGCACTGGTCAGGGCGTTCGGCAATGAATTCCGCGCACTGCTGCGCCGCGACGAACCCGAGTTCGCCGCCCTGGGCCTTGACCCCGACACCCTCACCGCCGCGCAGCTGGTTGCCGCCATCGCCGCGCATCCGCGTCTGCTTCAACGCCCCATCGTCATTGCGGGCGGTCGCGCCGTCATCGGTCGACCGCCGGAATCCGTGCTGGCCGTCCTGTGAGGATCGCACGACGTGGATAAGCTGCAGGCCATGCAATTGTTCGTCCGCGTCGTCGATTCCGGCAGCTACACCGCGGCGGCCGACCAGATGGAGATCTCGCGCGCCCTGGCCAGCAAGTTGATCCAGGGTCTGGAGGAGCAGCTGGGTGTGCGCCTGCTGCACCGGACCACCCGCAAGCTCAGCCTGACCGAAGCGGGTGAACACTATTACCAGCGGGTCGCCGAAATCCTGGGGGACCTGGGCGAAGCCGAGGCCGTCGCCGCGCAGCTGCAGGCCGAGCCGCGTGGCCGGCTGCGCGTGTCGGCGCCCATGTCCTTTGCGATTCATCACCTGGGCGCGGCAATCGCCGAGTTCCAGAGTCGCCATCCGCGCATCGAACTGGAGCTGACCCTCAACGACCGCCAGGTCGATCTGGTCGAGGAAGGCTTTGACATGGCCATCCGCATCGCCCGGCTGACCGACTCCAGTCTGATCGCACGCCGCATCGCACCTTGCCGGATGCAACTGGTCGCCAGCCCGGCCTACCTGCGGCGCGAAGGGACGCCTCGCAAGCCGACGGACCTTTCCGACCACAATTTCCTCTGCTACACGCTCGCGGCACGCAAGGACGAGGTCCTGCTGCATCGCGGCGAGGAGCGGGCGCAGATTCCGATCCGGGGAAAGCTCCGCGTCAACAATGGCGACGTGATTGCTTCTGCTGCAGTAGCAGGCCTGGGCATCTGCCTGTCCCCAACCTTTCTGGTCTGGCAGCGGATGCGCCGCGGCGAGCTGGTTCGCGTGCTGGAAGACTGGGACGCACCCGAGATCGCGATCCACGCCGTCTATCCACCCGGCCGCGCCGTGCCTGCCAAGACCCGTTCCCTGATCGATTTCCTGGTCAATCGCTTCGGTCCGGAGCCCTACTGGGACGCCGCCGGCGACGCCGACACGGGCTGACCCGCCGTTACCGGTAAACATCGGTGGCACAGGACAGGCCGGTTCCACTGGACCACCCACCCTATTGTTGCTGTCCAGCACGCCTGGAAGCCATGACTGGAGCGCTGCGCCTGAAATGTTCGCTGCGATGCAGCAATACGAACAATTTCAGATAATCGTTTTCGTACTTCACACTTTCGCCTATATTTCTCGGGTTCTTAACGTGCAGATACCAGGGAACGCGCCTCGGCGCGTGTATCGAAGCGGAATCCGTCGATCAAGGTAGTGCCCTCGCTCCCCCACGTTCGACCAATCCGGCGGTCTGGAACCGCGCCGTGGCGTGCTCGCGCACCACGACGTCGTCATGTGCTCGACTTGATTAGCTGTCTCACTTGGGGATTGATCATGCGAAAGCCGCTTTACCTGGCCCTGGCGGCCCTTCTGGGCACCGCCGGCATCGGACATGCCGCAGATGACACCGTTCGCGTCCGCCTGGACGCCAGCGACACCATCGCCACCGAAGCCCTCGGCATCTCGCCGCTGCAAAGTACCGATTACGGCAATTTCCGCATTCTGGAACTTTCGCGCTCGGACGCAAACAAGCTTCTGGCCCGCTCGTCGGCTGCCAGTGTCATCGCCGACGCCGGCCGCATCCGGTTCAACGACGTCAACTTCGATCCGATCCGCGAAGGCCAGCAGGCGCGCAAGGGCGCTTTCCCGACGACCGCCGACGGCGCCGGGCTCCACCTGGTCCAGTTCATCGGACCGGCCAAGCAGGCGTGGCGCGAAGCGATCGAGCAGCAGGGCCTGCGCGTCCTGCAGTACTACCCCAATGACACCTTCCTGGTCTGGGGCCGCATGGACTCCGTCGCCGAAACCGCGCGCCAGCCCTTCGTGCGCTGGCAGGGCGGCTTCCTGGCCGACTACAAGATCAACCGCGACCTGCATGGCCGCACCGGCCTGATCGGCAATGTCGACGTGCACTTCTACAACGACGGCAACGTCAAGGGCCTGATCGACAAGCTCAAGGGCCTGGGCGCCCACGTGATCACGCATGCGCCGGCACAGCCGGACAAGGCCTTCTTCGACGCCTGGATCAAGGTCGATGCCAGCCAGCTCGAAAAGATCGCGCAGCTGCCGCAGGTCGTGTGGATGGGCTATGCCAGCCCCACGATCCAGTTCGACGACGAAATGTCGAACCAGATCATCGCCGGCAACTACAACGGCGCCAATGCACCGCAGCTGGGCTATGCACCGTGGCTGACGACCTTCGCCTACAACGGCACCGGCGTGATCTGGGCGGTCACCGATACCGGCAGCGACCTGGGCCATCCCGACCTCGCGCCGCGCATCGTCGGCGGCTTCAGCATGCCCGGTTGCGCGGCGCCGAACGGTGACGACGAGCAGGGCGGTGGTCACGGCACGCATGTCGCCGGCATCATTGCGGGCGTCGGCCTGGGCGATGGCACCGGCCCTGGTGCCGAAGCCGATGCAGCCGGCTTCCTTTATGGCCTGGGCGTGGCCCCGGGCACCTCGCTCTATCCGATCTGTACGGGTGAGAACTGGCCGCCGCTCAACGGCTGGCAGGAGCTCTCCAAGCTCGGCCTCGCCGGTAACGCCATCGGCACCAACGCCAGCTGGACCACCGGCGAAGGTACTGCGCACGGCTACCAGGCCAGTGAACGCACCTTTGACATGATGATCCGCGACGGCGACTTCGACGCCGCCAACAACCAGCCGTACATCATCGCGTTCTCGGCGGGCAACTCCGGTCCGGGCGCTTCCACGCTGACGGCGCCCAAGGAAGCGAAGAATCCGATCATCGTCGCCAGCTCCACCAACTTCCGCGCTGGCGCGATCAATGCGATCTCCGGCTTCTCCAGCCGCGGCCCCGCGGTCGACGGCCGCGTCCTGCCGAACGTGTCGGCACCGGGTGAGAGCATTGCCTCGGCCCGCCGCCGCGCCGGTGCTTCGCTCTGCGGTACGGAAATCGCCGGCACCGCCACCCACTACGCACTGTGCTCCGGCACCAGCATGGCCGCCCCGCATGTGTCGGGTTCCATCGCGCTGATCACGCAGTGGTGGCGCGCCCAGCACGCCGGCGCCACGCCCAGCCCGGCGATGGCCAAGGCCCTGCTCGTCAACGGTGCCATCGATATGGCCACGGCTGACGTGCCGAACAACAACGAAGGCTGGGGCCGCGTGAATCTGGCCAACACCATCGATGCGACCATGCAGCAGTTCACGGTCGACCAGAGCATCGTGCTCGATGACGCCGGCCAGAACCAGCAATGGACCGTCGGTGTCGCCAATCCCTCCAAGCCGGTGCGCATCACCCTGGCCTGGACCGACGCGCCCGGCGCTGTCGGCGCCAACCCGGCCCTGGTCAACAACCTGGACCTGGAAGTCAGCCACGCCGGCAATACCTACAAGGGCAACGTGATGACCGCCGGCGTGTCCAGCACCGGCGGCACGGCGGACGCGAAGAACAACGTCGAGAACGTGTTCCTGCCGGCCGGCGCCGGCGGCGCCGTCACGATTCGCGTGAATGCGACCAACCTGCCGGGCGACGGCATCCCGGGCAGCGGCGATGCCACGGACCAGGATTTTGCCCTGGTTTGCGACAACTGCGCCGTGACGCCGATGTTCGGCCTCCAGGCCACGCCGTCCAGCCGCGAGATCTGCGCCCCGTCGGATGCCAGCTTCACCCTCGATGTCTCGTCGGTGCTCGGCTACTCCGATCCGGTCGAGCTGACGACAGCCAACGTGCCGGCCGGTGCTACGGCAACGGTGACGCCGACCACGGTGACGCCGGGCAACACTGCCACGGCAACCCTGACCGGTACGGGTTCGCTCGCCGCCGGCGCGTATACCTTCAACGTCAATGCCACCTCCACCAGTGGCCCGCAGACCCAGTCGCTGGACGTGCAGTTGTACACGGCGCCTCCGGCGGCCGGCGTGCTCGTCGCGCCGACCAACAACCAGCTGGGCGTCACACTGAAGCCTACCCTCCAGTGGAATGCCGTACCCCAGGCCAAGACCTATTTCGTGCAGATCGCAAAGGATGCCGCCTTCACGGACATCGTCGCCTCGGAAACAGTCAGCGGCACACAGCTCACCCTGGGCACCGCGTTGCTGCCGAACACGGCCTACCACTGGCGCGTTCGTGCGGACAACACCTGCGGTGCGGGCACGCAGTCGCCGGTGTCGACGTTCACCACCGCCAACCTGATCTGCGTCACGCCGAACCTGGCCGTGCCGGATAACAACGCAACCGGCGTCAACTCGGACCTGGTGGTGGCGGATGCCGGCACGCTGACCGACCTGGACGTGTCGCTGAAGATGTCCCACACCTGGCCCGGCGACGTCACGGTGTCGTTGACCCACGTGGCATCCAACACGACCGTGATCCTTGGCAATCGCATGGGTGGCACCGGCTGCTCGGTCCCCGACGTGGACGTCCGCTGGAACGACGGCGCAGCATCGGCGATGAGCTGCCGTGCCTCCTCGCCAGGCATCGGCGGTGACGTGCGCGCGTCCAACCCGCTCGCGCCCTTCAACGCCCGCGAACTGGCTGGCACCTGGCGCCTGAACGTGGCCGACCTGGCCAATCAGGATACCGGCGTGGTGCAGGAATGGTGCCTCTCGCCGGTCGCGACGGCGCCGGTCGACGCGATCTTCAAGAACGGCTTCGAATCGACGCCGTAACGCAGATCGACGAGGGCACGGACGCCCTCGCATTCCATAACGCAAACGGCGGGCCTTGGCCCGCCGTCTGTATTTTCAGGATCACCTTCGCGCCGGTGCGAGTGCGCACGATGCGCCGAGGCGCTCCTAGTCGGCGGTCAGGGCGAAATCGTCCGCATCCATCCATGCCGGGAACCGCTCCCGGTGGGCAGCCAGGGCTGCGGGATCGAGCGTGACAGTAACCGTGAGGTCCACCGCGCCCAGTTCCGCCATGGGCTGCCCCAGGAAATCCAGCGCCACGCTATCACCGGCGTAGTGCAGCTGGTTGCCATCCGTACCCACGCGATTGACGCCGATGCAGTAGCTCAGGTTTTCCATCGCCCGCGCGCGCAGAAGCGTCTGCCAGGGATAGCGCCGCGCGCTGGGCCAGTTCGCCACGTAGATGAGAACGTCGTAGTCGAACCGGTCAGCCACGGTGCGGTTGTAGCGATTGCGCGCCCAAACCGGGAAACGCAGGTCGTAGCAGATCAGAGGGCAGATGCGCCAGCCGTTCAGCGTGACGATCAGGCGGTCCTTGCCACTGACATAGCGCTGGTGCTCATTTGCCATGCGAAACAGGTGCCGCTTGTCGTACGTTTCGAAGCTGCCGTCCGGACGCATCCAGACGAGGCGATTGGCGCAGCGGTCTTCCGCACGGATCACCAGGCTGCCGGTGATCACGGCCCCGACTTCCGCTGCGACCCCCGCCAGCCAGCGAAGGCTTTCGCCGTCCATGCCCTCGGCGTTGCCAAGGGTTTCGTTGGTGAATCCACTGGTGAACGTCTCAGGCAGGACGATCAGGTCAGTCTGGCCTTTCAGCGCACGAATCTTTTCGCCGTAGTACGCGCGATTGGCCGCCGCGTCATGCCAGCGCGTATCACCCTGCACCAGCGAAACCCGCAGTGATTGCGTCGGAAGTGCCATGTCAGCTTTATTTCCTTTGTGCATTAAAAGCGGACGTCACAACGCCCGCAGGCGTTCGGCGGCGTCGGCAAGGGTCTTGTCGTTCTTGGCAAAGCAGAAACGGATGATTTTCGCCGCCGGCGCCGTCTCGTAGAACGCCGACACGGGAATGGCGGCCACTCCTGCCTCGCGTACCAGCCATTCGCAGAAGTTGAGGTCGTCCTTGTCGCTGATGGCGGAATAGTCCACCAGCTGGAAATAGGCACCCCGTACGGGCAACAACTGGAAGCGCGAGCCCTGCAGCAGGTCGCGGAAGTGGTCGCGTTTTTCCTGGTAGAACGCCGGCAGGTCCAGGTAGTGCTGCGGATCGTGTTCCAGCACGTGCGCAAACGCCCACTGGGCCGGACTGAAGGTGCAGAACGTCAGATACTGGTGAACTTTGCGGAACTCCGCACTCAAGGTGCGCGGCGCCACGCAATAACCCACCTTCCAGCCGGTGCAGTGGTAGGTCTTGCCAAAGGAACTGACCACGAAGCTGCGGTCGGCCAGTTCCGCATGGCGCAGCACGCTCTGGTGCGGCAATCCGTCGAAAATGATGTGCTCGTAGACTTCGTCGGACAGAACCAGGATTTCCGTGTCACGTGTCAGCGCGGCCAGGGTGTCGAGGTCCTGCGCACTGAACACGGCCCCCGAGGGGTTGTGCGGACTGTTGACCATGATCATCCGCGTCCGCGGCGTGATGGCGTCCTTGACGCGCTGCCAGTCGACCGAGAAATCCGGCAGCGACAAGGGCACATGGACGGCACGACCGCCGACCAGGTCGATCGCCGGCTCGTAGCAGTCGTAGCAGGGATCCAGGACGATCACCTCGTCGCCAGGCCGCACCACGGCCGCCACGGCGGCGAAGATCGCCTCGGTCGCGCCGGAAGTCACTGTGATGTCGGTATCCGCATTCACCTTGCGGCCGTACAGACGCTCGGTCTTCTGGGCGATCTGCTCGCGCAGCTTCGGGATGCCGGTCATCGGCGCGTACTGGTTCCTGCCCGAATTCATCGCCTCGGCCAGGGCATCGCGCAGGCTCTGCGGGCCGTCGAAGTCGGGGAACCCCTGCCCCAGGTTGACCGCGTTGTGCTGCACGGCCAGCTGGCTCATGACCGTGAAAATCGTCGTGCCGACCTTCGGCAGCTTGGTTTCAATCTGCATTGCGCACCGTTTGGACGGCCAAATGAACGTGGCATGGTAGCACGCCGTCCCGCCTCTCATCAGCGGCGGAAAAGCCCGCTCAGCCGATCAGCCGTGAGAACCAGTGCCAGCCTTCGATGCGCTCGCACACGATCTTGATCGCGACGAGGCACGGCACGGCAATGACGATGCCAATTGCCCCCCACAACCAGCCAAGAATCATCAGCCATAACAAGATGGCGACCGGATTGATGGCCATGCGGCGGCCCAGGATCATCGGCGTGATGAACTGCCCTTCGATGATGACCATCACCGCAAACAGCACCGCGGGCATCAGTGCGGCCCCCAGCCGGGTATAGGTCAACAGGCCCAGGATCACGAACAACCCGGTCATCGACAACGGGCCGATGTATGGGATGAAGTTGAGCACCATGGCCAGCACGCCCCACAGCAACGGATCGGGGATGCCGGTCATGGTGGCGATGCTGGCGGCCCCGATGCCGACACCGGCATTGATCGCCGTGGTCGTGAACAGATAGCGCGACATCTCGTGCTGCATCACGCGGACGATGTCGACCGCGTTGCGCTTCTGTGTCAGCGACGGCGAAATCTCCACCGTGCGGCGCAGCAGGGACTCCCCGTAAACCAGGAAAAAGTACACCAGCAGGACGACGCTGAAAATCGCCAGCACGACCTTGGGGGCGATAGCGACCGTCGCCCAGACGTCGAACAGCACGGGCGGTCCTTCCGTCGTCACATCCTTGCTGGTCGTCACCAGCGACTGCGTGGCACGCGCGGCGGCGTCGATCTGCTCGGTGAATGCGCGCATTTTCGGCGCCAACGCGCGCACCGCCTCGGGCGCCCGCTCGACCCACCGGTAGGCCGGCGATGCCACCCAGGTGACCACCAGCGCCACGATGCACAGTCCGCCCAGCATCACCAGCGCGGCCACCAGCGCGCGTGGAAACCAGCGCCGCGACAGACTCGAAACGATGGGATTGATCGACAATGCAACAAATACAGAAAACAGTATCGGCACCAGCAACGTCCGCGCGACGAACATGGTGAACAGCGTGGCGAGCAGGGTCAGCCAGATCGCAGCGAAACGCAGGGACGCAACGTTGCGCTGCTGGCGCCGGCCCAGGCGCTCGACCTCGCTCATCGTCGCGTCCGACGACGACTCATGCTCGATCCACTGCCACTGCCACCAGCGCGGCCCGTTCATTCGGGTCGCCTTGAGCGGATCGCCTTGAGCCCCCGCCGGAACAGGTACTGACCTAACCCCATGAGCACTGCCTTCCGCCACCGCTTGGGGAATACCACGATCAGAAAGCCTGCTGCCAAGGCGCCACCGATCAGCAGCGTCGGCGGCAGCGCGTGCGCGGTCCGCGCCGCGCGCTGCGATTCGTCATTGGCCTGCGCCAGCAGCACATCCAGGTGGGCAGCCGCCTGCGCCACTTCACTGCGTTGAGTCGTCAGCGTCCACGCCATGGTGATCACTCCGCTCCAGCCACGCATGAATGCGCGTGCGAGTCTCCGGGAAGCTCAAGGCGCGCAGGGCGCGCACCAGTCGCCAGACGGCAAGACCAAGCAGCACGGCACTGGCGATCGACAGCCACATCAACGCCAGACCGACCGAGCCCGTCAGCTGGTAGAGCCACAGCAGCAGCCCCAGCCACCCGCAACTGATTAAAAGGATGCTCAGCACCAGGACCGCGCCCGCACCGATGACCGCGTGAGGAACTGCCGACTTCGCCAGTCGTGTTTCCGCGCGCAGCAGGCCGGCGAGGGCCTCGAGCACATCGCCTGCCATGCCCAGCAGGCGTACCCAGCGCATGAGCGCGCCACGCCGGCGCCGGCGCAGCGGCTCCGTTGCACCCTCCTCTGACGACGCCACGGTCAATGGCGTCCGCGCAACAACCGTCCGATCAGGGCCCCGGCAGCGGCCGCCACCACGATCGATTGCAGCGGGTGACGCCGCACGTAGCGCGAAACACCAAGTCCGACGGCGCGCGCCAGCTCAAGTGCGTCATCGGCGACTTCCTCGCCCAGCTGGCCAAATTCCGATGCCGCGCCGGACAATGTCTCGCGTGCCTCGGTCGCCGCCTCGCGCGTATCGCGGCCCACATTGCGTGCCCCCTTGCCGAGGGTCCCGCGCAGGCTGCCGACGGTATCGCGCGCCTCGGACCAGGCTCGGCCCAGGGCGTCCTTGAGTTCGTGAGCGGCCTTTGCGGCATCGGGACCATCACCGGGCAGGTCCGCGTCACCGCCCTGCTGGCTGCGCCGCACGGGTTCGACGGGCAGTTCTTCGCCATTGGCAGGCGATGTGGATTTTTCGCTGGGGTTCATGATCGGCATCCTTTGCGAGATTCATGACAGAAGGCGCATCACCGCCTGGCGATCGCCACCGCCGGCGCCAGCCCACCCATAGGCGCCGGTCAGGCCAGAGTATCAGGCCGGTTCGTTCAGAGGCAGTGATTAACCCCCGATCGCACCAGCGCGCGTTGCAGACCCTGTGCCCCGGTGACGCCAGCTTGACGATCGCTTAACCTGACCGGATGAGGGAGGAGTGTACGGACGAAGAACTGATGCTGGCGTACGGGCACGGCGACGTGCCCGCGTTCGAGGCATTGTATGCGCGCCATCGCGGTACACTGTACCGCTTTCTGCTGCGCAACTGCCGCGACCGCGCCAGCGCCGACGAGCTGTTTCAGGAAACCTGGAGCCGCGTGATTGCTGCGCGCGAGCGCTACCGGCCGGAGGCGAAATTCACCACCTGGCTGCTGCAGATCGCGCACAACCTGGCCATCGACCTGCTGCGGCGCCACCGTCCGCAGGCAGGCGAAGAGGAGACCGAGCAGGTATTCCGCCTGCTCGACGCTCCCGAATCCGAGCAACCCGAGCGCGTCCTGTCCGAGTTCGAGCAGCGGCGCCGGCTCCAGCTGGCGCTGGAAGAGTTGCCGGATGAACAACGGCTGGCTTTTGTACTGCGCATGGAGAACGGCATGGGACTGGACGAGATCGCGCACGTCACGGGAGCCGGACAAGAAACGGTGAAATCGCGCCTGCGTTACGCGTTCGCGAAGATCCGTGCAAGGTTTGCCGAATGACTGAGAAACGATCCAACCAGCGCGAATTCGAAGCCTTCCTCGCCGGGGAGGAGTCGGATCTGGCGCGCCTGTACCGCAAGCTGCCCCAGGCCGAGCCCGACGCCAAGCTCGATGCGGCCGTCCTGGCGCTGGCGCGTACGGCGGTGGAGCCGACCCGGGTCGCCGCGCTGCGCCGCGTGCCGGTTCGTCGCAAGGGTCCGGCGTGGCTGGTGGGATTGGGCAGCGCTGCCGGTGTCGTGCTGACCGCCGGCATCGCCTGGCAGATGAAGGACGGCATTAGCCCGTCTGCCAGCCGCTACCAGGCTCCGGCGGCCGCCAGCGCCGAACGCGAAGTCGTTCCGATCACGGCCGTCGTTCACGATGCGCCAGCGCCGGCAGCAGCACCGCCGCCGCCACCGCCGCCGCCGGAACCCCAGAGCTTCGTTCCGGAGCCGCCCGCCAAGCCAGCCCGCGCCGCAACAGCGGCCAAAGAAGACAAACTCGTGCGGCAGACGGCCGCGCCCGCGCGTGCCGAGGAAAAACCGGCTTCTCCAAAGGACCGCGAGGTTCGCGCCAAGTCCGAAGCCAACGGCGTCACCGAATACACCTTGCCGGGCATCGCTGCCGGCCAGCGTCCGCGCCCAGCCCCAGCCCCCGCGCAACCGGAAGCGCCGGCTCCCGCGGCAGCGCCCGCCGTTACCGCCCCCCGGTGGAAGAGGCGGTCAGCAAGGATGAACAGGCCATGCTGGGCGGCACCGCCGCCGAATCCGCCGCCGATGCGACACGCGGCACCCAGGCCTTCCCGGACCTGGAGAAGAGCAAGCAGGCCGCTCCGCGGGAACGTGGCGCCGACGCCGCCGATTCGGTGGACCGGAAGGCGGCGCTGGCCACTGGCGCCCGTCGTCCCGAACCGGCAGAGCCGGCGCCGGCCGCCGGACGGATCCAGCGCCGGGAAGCTGACCAGGCCGACGCCGACACCCTGGCCGACAAAAAACGCCGCGATGACGCCGCCGGCGAGCTGGCACCGGAAGGGTCCGCCGGCGATTCCCTCCGCCGCAACGCGCAGCTCGAACCGGACGCCTGGCTGGCCCGGATCCGCGAACTCATCCAGGCGGGCCGGGTCGACGAGGCCAAGGCCAACCTGGCGCAATTCCGTCGCAAATACCCCAAGACCCGCCTTCCGGCGGACCTGCGCGATATCCGCTGAGCGTCACGTCTGGCGTTTTGCCGGATAATGGGCGGATGACTGCGCCGCTTGCCACACTGCCCCACCCTGTTTCCGGCAGCCAGGAAATCAAGAAAAGCCGCTTCGACACCCGCGCCGCTCCGATCGCTTCGCCGGCGGAGGCACTGGCTTTTCTCGACCAGATCGCCGACCGGCAGGCGACCCACAACTGTTGGGCCTATCGGCTTGGACAGCAGTACCGATTCAGTGACGACGGCGAGCCTGGCGGTACTGCCGGAAAACCCATTCTGCAGGCCATTGAAGGCCAGGGATTCGATCGCGTGATGGTGGTCGTGACGCGCTACTACGGCGGCATCAAGCTCGGCGCCGGCGGCCTGGTCCGGGCCTACGGCGGCAGCGCCGCCGAGTGCCTGCGCGCGGCGCCGCGCGTGCCGATCGTGCTCAAGACCGAAGTCGAATTCGACCTGCCCTTCGCGGCGTTGTCCCTGGTGCAGGCGCGGCTGTCGGAGCTGGACGCCGACCGTCTGGCCGACACCTTCGACGGCGATGGCGTCCGCCTGCGCCTGGCGTTGCCCGCAGATCGCGTCGAACACCTGCGACGCCTGCTTGCCGATGCCACACGCGGACGCAGCGTCCTGCGTGTGTTGAACTGACGTCCGCCACCCCGATTACCACTGACTGACTTCCAGAGCCCTTCCATGACGGATGCCCCCCGCGCGGATTCTCCGCCGCCCCGTTCCGCCCCGCTGGCCGCGCTGCGACGCCTTCTGCCGTTCGTGCGGCCCTACCGCGGACTGGCGCTGGGCTGGCTGGCATTTCTTGCGCTCTCCTCCACAGCGACGCTGTCGCTGCCGGTCGCGGTACGGCACATGATCGATTCGGGCTTTGCCAATGCGAGCGCCGCGAGCATCAACGCCAGCTTCCTTGCTCTCTTTGGCGTAGCGCTGGTGCTGGCCATCGCGACCGCCGCCCGGTTCTTCTTCGTCAGCCTCCTGGGCGAACGCGTCGTCGCGGACCTGCGCCGCCGGCTCTATGACCATCTCCTGACGCTCGATCAGGCCTTCTTTGAATCCACCCGTGTCGGCGAACTCACCTCGCGCCTGGGAACCGACACGGAGCTGGTGCAGACCGTCGTGGGTTCCAGCCTGTCGGTGGCTATCCGCAGCCTGGCGATGTTCGTGGGCGCATCCGCTGCGCTGGTATGGACCAGTCCGCGCCTGGCCGGCTACGCCGCGCTGGTCATTCCCGTCGTGGTCCTGCCGATCGTGTTTTCCGGGCGCAAACTGCAGGGGTTGTCGCGCCAAAGCCAGGACCGCATTGCCGATGCGTCGGCCATCGCCAACGAGACGCTCAACGCCATGTATGCCGTTCAGGCCTACGTGCGCGAACGCGTGGAGGCCGGGCGCTATGCAGATGCCATCGGCCGCGCCCTGGCGACGGCCCGGCGCCGCATCGGCGCGCGTGCCGCGGTGACCGCGCTGGTGATCGTGCTGGTCTTCGGCGCCATCACGCTGGTGCTCTGGGCGGGCGCGAACGCAGTCCTGGCAGGTGAACTCAAGGCAGGCATTCTGGGCCAGTTCGTGTTGTATGCCGTCGTCGCGGGCGGTTCGGTCGGAGCGCTCACGGAGGTATGGGGTGAGGTTCAGCGCGCCGCGGGCGCCCTGGAACGGATCGGCGAACTGCTCGATACACAGCCACAGATCCGCACGACAGTGCCGGCTGCGCGACTGCCATCTCCCGCAACGGGCGACATCCGCTTCGACCACGTCGAATTCCGCTACCCCACCCGCCCGGATGCGCCGGCTTTGCACGACTTCACGCTGCACGTGAAGCCCGGCGAGACGGTTGCACTGGTGGGTCCGTCCGGCGCCGGAAAAAGCACCGTATTCCACCTTTTGCTGCGTTTCTACGATCCACAACAGGGCAGCGTGCAGATCGACCAGACCGACCTGCGCCAATTGCCTGTGCAGGACCTGCGCAGCGCAATCGCCCTGGTGCCGCAGGACACGGTCATCTTCGGCGCCAGCGCGCTGGACAACATCCGCTTCGGCCGCATCGACGCAACCGAGCCTGCCGTCATCGAAGCTGCCCGCGCTGCCGAAGCGCACGACTTCATCGAACGCCAGCCGCAGGGCTACGCCACCTACCTGGGCGAGCGTGGTGTACGGCTCTCGGGCGGCCAGCAGCAGCGCATCGCGATTGCGCGGGCACTGCTCAAGGACGCGCCGATCCTCCTGCTCGACGAGGCCACCAGCAACCTCGACGCGCAGTCGGAAGCGGCAATCCAGCACGCGCTCGAGCGCCTGATGCAGGGACGCACGACCCTGGTCATTGCCCACCGGCTGGCCACGGTGCAGCGCGCCGACCGGATCGTCGTGATGGATCACGGCCGCATCGTCGCGCAGGGCACGCATGAAACCCTGCTGCGGGAAGGCGGACTGTATGCGGAACTGGCGCGGCTGCAGTTCGCACAGTAATCACAGCACGTCGCAGGCGTGGCGGTGCGATTTCCGCCACGCGCCGGCGGACTGGACCGCTGCCGGCGGCGCGGCAGCGTGAGACGATAGCCTCCCCCGGGCGCCAGGCTACGCTGCCATGCAAACCGCCGATCTCTTGACCGCGTTCTACGAAGCCTTTCAACGTCGCGACGGCGCTGCGATGGCTGCCTGCTACGCGCCTGACGCCACCTTCCGCGACCCGGTATTCCAGCTGCGCGGCAACGAGATCGGCGCGATGTGGACGATGCTCTGCCAGCGCGGCAAGGATCTCGCCCTGACCTTCGATGTCGTCGATGCCGGACCGGACGCCGGTCGCGTCAACTGGCAGGCTCGCTACACGTTCAGCAGCACCGGACGCCCCGTGGTCAACGACATCGCGGCACAGATCCGCGTACGTGACGGCAAGATCGTCGACCACGTCGACACCTTTTCGTTCTGGCGCTGGTCACGCCAGGCGCTGGGACCGGCGGGGCTGTTGCTCGGCTGGACGCCCTGGCTGCGCCAGAAAGTCCGCCGGCAGGCCGCCGAAGGGCTGGCCCGGTTTCTCCGCGAGGCAGACGCCCGCTGACCGGCTGGCCGAGCCTGCCAATGTCCGCTATGGTTCGGCCAAACCCGCCGGAGCCCATGCGTGATCGTCCGAGTCGCCCTCTTCGCTGTTGTCGGCCTCGTGTTTCTGGCCGCGAGCGCGCTGTTCTTCTTCTTCCTGATCATCGGCCTGAACGGCCTGAGTGAGCGCCAGGCGATGCCATGGTTCATCGTCGCGGGCGTGCTCTGTTACACCTTCAGCACCGTCATCGGCGGCCTGCTCGTTGCCGGCGTCACCAAGGCCATCGGACCGCAGGTGGGGATGTCGATCGGCAAAGGCATTCTTGGCATGGGCGCGACGCTCATCGTCCAGACCGTCCTGGCCGTGGTGGCCATCCGGATCATCTACTACTGATCACGCCCCGGGCCGTCACGGCGTATCGAATGCATCGGCAAATACGCGATCAGATGCACCGCTCAGCCCGGCCAGCGCCGCCACGTTCATCGTGACGATAGCTCCACCCACCTGACTGGCATAGGCACCCAGGTTGCTCGGGGTATCGGTCTTGCGGTGATAGGAGGGATAGCTGGTTCCACCGCGATGGATGCTCAATACCGCGGGGCGTCCCGCATTGAGGTAGGGCATGTGATCCGAGCAGCAGGTATTGGTCGTCGTGGTGACGGCCAGCGACGGCACGTACGTTGCCGCTGCGGCGGCGAGCCGTTGCGTCAGCGGCGCGTTGGTCGAACCCAGCGACACGCCCAGGTTCGCATCCGGCGACCAGCCGATCATGTCCATGTTCAGCATGGCGACGACCTTGCCGAGGTTGCCGGACTGGGTCAGCTCGGCGACATGGGCCTTGCTGCCATGCAGACCTTGTTCTTCGCCGGCGAAACACGCAAAGACAACCGTGCGCTCCGGCCGGAACCGGGTCAGTACCCGAGCCGCTTCGATGACGCCGGCGCAACCGGAGGCGTTGTCGTCCGCGCCGGGCGTGGTGAGCGGTGCGCCATTGGTCTCATTGCGCGAATCGTAGTGGGCGCCGACGACGACCCATTCGTCCGGCAGCCGCGTGCCATCCAGGCGACCGACAATGTTGTTCACATTCGCCGTATTGCCATTGTAGACAAAGCTGAAGGCAGGCTCCGCCACCACCAGACCCAGTGCCTGGAACTGCTGTCCGATCCAGCCGCGCGCCTGGGCCAGTTGTTCGGAATAGCTGGAGCGGTCCCAGCTCGCCAGTTGCGACACGGTCTGGAACCAGCGAGCGGCATCGACGGCGTCCACCAGCGGCTGGACCATCGGATCCGGCGGATCCGCGCGGGGATGATCGAGCCGGTACTGCCGCGCGATCACCTGGTTAGGGCTGACCGGCACCCACTCCGCCGTACCCAGGTGCTCCGGATGCGCAGCGGACAGGGCGCGCCGGTGGGCGGCGTCCACCGGACGCCGCAGCAGGTCGAAGGACTCGGTCGCCGCGACCCACAGTTCCGCCGGCGGTGAGGTATCGCCGCACCCGCGGGCATGCAGGACCAGGTCCTCCGGCTGCATCTCGCCCAGATCACGCGCACCGGATGCGTTTCGTGCAAGGCGCGCGACCGCGTCAGTGTCACCGGCGACGATCAGCTCGTCACCCAGTTCCAGCCACCAGCGCACGCCATCGGCACGCTTGTAATGATCCACGGACTCCGCATCCGCCCGACGGATATCCACCGCAAAGGCGCGGTCGCCTGCGGATGACACCGCAGGAATCGCTGCCCAGATTCCCAACACTGCCGCCCCGAATCGCACTCGACAGTACATGTCCCTTTCTCCCTAATTCCCATCGCGCAGCTGCGCCGCGGCGGGTTACGCCGGATCCCCGCAACCAGGCACGACCTGCGCCATGCCCGGAACAGTCAAACAGAGAGACGATAGCACCGACAATGCGATGGCCGCGTCGAGAGAGCAGCCGACCGTGACGGCCATCACATCTGCCATCGCACTTTCAAGCGGCAAGTGCCCTGAAAAAGCGTGGGTACTTATTGCCATTTCTCATAGAGAACCACCGGACGCTCTCGCCACGAAGAAGCGGGAAACCGTTGGAACTCAGGCACTAGCGCGCGGGACGCTACGGAAAAGGAAGAGCGCCGGTCACAAGAGTTTTCAGAAACAGCCCTCATCGCGCTGATTATTGCGCAATGCGTCATGGACTCCCCGTTTGATTCGCCTAGCATGCCTTCGGCTCATTGTCATCCATCGCCTGATGGATCAGTGATCATTCGGCCGCACGGGCACGGCTCCAGAAAAATCCACTGTTCGGGGAGGAACAGTCATGAAGAAGCATCCGTCATTCCGACGGCGTGGCAGTGTTGTGCTTGCATTGTTCCTGGCAGCCGCTACCGGCACCGGCTGGGCGTACGAGGAAGAAGCGTACGAAGGCAAGGACGGCAAGACCCGCGACGAAAGCTGGCAGATCGAACAACGCCAGCGCTGGTTCGACCAGTCACGCGAGTTTTCCCGGGTGAAGAACGCAGCAACGCTGCGCGCCGGTGCAGCGGCCGACCTCAAGAAGCAGCGAAGCCAGCACGAGGGGCTCCAGCGCGCTGCCGGCGAGGTCTGGTCAGCGCTCGGACCTTCTTCGATGACGATGGGCAGCTGGACGATGGGACGCGTCGCAGGCCGCCCCAACGCCGTGGTTCCCCACCCCACCGACGACAACACGCTGTACTTCGGCTCCGCCGCCGGCGGCGTCTGGAAAACCACCAACGCCGGCGCCTCCTGGACGCCGATCTTCGACCAGGTCGGCACGCTGCCGATCGGCTCGATCTTCGTCGAACCCGCCTCGCCCAACGCGGTGTGGGTCGGAACCGGCGACCGCCACGGCGGTGGCTGCTCCGGCTACTTCGGCCAGGGCGTGTACCTGAGCAGCGACGCCGGCTCCACCTGGACCGCCAAGAACGGCTCCGGCGCCACCGCGATGCCGCTGTCGATCGTCAACGCCGTCGCCGTGCAACCGACCAACAGCAACGTCGTCCTGGCCGGTGGTGCGGGCAACTGCAACAGCAGCGGCGTCCTTTCCGGCGCCGGCCTGTTCCGCTCGACGGACCGCGGCACGACCTGGACCCGCACGCTCAACGGCAACGTGGAAGACATCCTCTTCGTGCCGGGAACAGCGACGGTCTACGCCAGTGCCGGCGGGGGCGGCGTGTACAAATCAACCGACGGCGGCGCCACCTGGGTCAGTTCCAGCAGTGGCATGACGGTCTCCGGCAGTCGCCTCCGCCTTGCCATGGCGCCAAGCGACAGCCGCGTGCTGTACGCCCTGATGGGATCGAACGTCTACCGCAGCGGTGACAGCGGCGCCACCTGGCAGCTGCGCAGCAGCTCAGCCTGCGAAGGCCAGTGCTCCTACAACCAGGCCATCACGGTCCACCCGACTCAGATCAACACCATCCTGATCGGCACGATCCGCCCGGCACGCTCCACTGACGGCGGCGCAACCTTCAGCATTCTCACCAGCAGCTGGGGTTCGGCGCAGCAGGTGCACCAGGACACGCACGTCGTGCTCTATTCGCGCAACACCGCCAATCGTTTCTGGATTGGCAGCGACGGTGGCGTCTGGCGCACGGATAACAACGGCAGTTCCTGGGTGAACATGAATTCAAACCTCAATGTCACCCAGTTCTACGATATTGCGCTCGATCCGAACAATCCGGATATCGTCTTCGGCGGCGCGCAGGACAACTCCTCGTCCAGCCGCAGCAACAGCCTCGTGTGGAATCTCACCTACGTCAGCGGCGACGGATTCATGAACGCCGTGGATCCGACCAATACCTCGATCGTGTTCCAGTCGAGCTATCCCACCAGTTCGGGCTATCCCAATATCGTCCGTTCCACCCAGGGCGGCGCGGCCAACTCGTTCTCGAGCTTGCCGACCACCGGACTCACCGCAGGCGGATTCCCCTGGGTGACGCCGCTGGCGGTGGCGAGCAACCGGATCTTCGTGGCCTCGAACCGCGTATTCCGCGGCATCACGTCGGCCAATCCGTTCCAGTGGACGGCGATCTCCAACACGCTGGGCAGCACCGTGTCAGTACTCAGCCCGATGCAACGGGGTGTGATGCTGCCGACCTTCGTGGGCACCACCGGCGGCCGCGTCTACTCCACGCCAGACGCCGCCGTCGCGAGCGTCACCTGGACCGACGTGACCGGCAACTATCCGGGCGGCCTGATCTCCGACATCGCCGCCGATCCGCAGAACGGCCAGCGCGTGTTCATCACGCGTGCGGGTTTCAATGCGGCGCGGCTGTACCGCTCCACGACCGGAGGCACGAACTGGACGGCCGTCGGCGCGGGCCTGCCCAACGTGCCCGCCAACGCGGTGTCGATTGATCCGCTCAATCCCAATCGCATCTTCGTGGGCACTGATATCGGTGTGTACGAAAGCGCCGACGGCGGTGACAATTTCATCGCCTTCTCCGCCGGCCTGCCACTGGGACTGGTTGTCACGGATCTTGAGATCGACGACGTGCCGCATGTGCTGGTCGCCGGCACCTACAGCCGCGGCGCGTGGAAAGTCACGCTCAACGGCGGTTCCAACACCGCGCCGACGGCGAACTACAGCTTCACCACCAGCAACCTGACCGCCACCTTCACCGACAGCTCCACCGATCCGCAGAACAACATCACGGCACGCAGCTGGAACTTCGGCGACGGGTCCACCTCGACGCTGACCAACCCGACCAGGACCTACGCCAGCGCTGGCACCTATTCGGTGCAGCTGACGGTGACCGACGCGGGCGGCCTGAGCAACAGCATCACGCGGCAGGTGACGGTCACCAGCACCAGCGGCTGCCCAGGCACCGCTTATTCCGGCAGCTTCAGCGGTGCGAACGGGCAAACCCAGTACCAGCCCAGTGGCAGCTATTACTACAGTAGCGTCGCCGGCGCCCATCGTGCCTGCCTGACCGGCCCGGCAGGTACTGACTTCGACCTGTACCTGGACTTCTGGAACGGCAGCGCCTGGGTGCAGGTGGCCGCGTCGGAAGGTTCCAGCTCCACCGAGTCGATCAACTACAACGGCGCTGTCGGCTACTACATGTACCGGGTCAAGAACTACTCCGGCACAGGCAGCTACAGCCTCACCATCAGCAAGCCCTGATCGCCGCGGGCGGCACGGAACACCGTGCCGCCCCGGAATGATTCTGACGTTACGCCGCGGCGGAGCGCGTGCGCTCCGCCCGCTGGCGGTCAAATTCGCGGAAGCCCAGCCGGATGCCTTCCTTGAGCTGAGCCTCATCCCAGGGCTTGGTCAGGAATTTGAAGATCGAGCCTTCATTGACGGCCGCCGATACCGTGGCCAGGTCCGTATAGCCGGAAAGGACAATACGGATCGTATCCGGATAGATCGTGCGCACTTTGCCGAGGAACTCGGTGCCGCTCATGGCGGGCATGCGCTGGTCCACGACTACCACCGCCACCTGTGTCCGCGCCAGGATCGCCAGCCCCTCCTGGGCTGACGCGGCCGTGTAGATCTCGTATCCCTCCTGGCGCAGGGCACGCTTGAGCGCCTGGCGGATGTTCTCCTCGTCGTCGACGAGCAGGAGCGACCGCGAGGATCCCTGCGGTTCCCAGTAGGCACCCATGCGTGGACGGCGGTCGATCCATTCGGCAAATTGCGCAGCCGCCATCGGCACGCCCAGCAGATAACCCTGCACGTGGTCGCACTGGCAACGGCGCAGGAAAGCAGCCTGCTGCTCTGTCTCCACACCCTCCGCGACGACATCGAGTTTCAACTGGTGCGCCATGCCAATCACGGCGCGTACGATGGATGCATCTTCGATTTCAGAAACGACGTTGCGCACAAAGGACTGGTCCACCTTCACCTTGTCGATCGGGAACCGCCGCAGGTAGCTCAGGCTGGAATAGCCCGTACCGAAATCGTCCAGGGCGACCTGCACGCCGATGGTCTTCAGTTCGCGCAGCGTGTCGAGGAAGGTATCGGCCCCGTCCATCACCAGCGTTTCGGTCACCTCGATCTCCAGCAGCTCCGGCGGGAGCCCGCTCGCGGTCAGCGCCCGCTTGACGTCCTTTGCCAGCTCGCCGCGACGCACCTGCGCCGGCGACACATTGACCGCCACCGTCAAGGGCTCGCGCAGGAGCACCTGCCAACGGACCGCTTCGCGACAGGCCGTTTCCAGCGCCCACTGGCCAATCGTGCAGATAAGGCCTGTCTCCTCGGCAATCGGGATGAACTCGCCGGGCGACAGCCCCCCGCAGCGGGTGGCGCCAGCGGATCAGCGCTTCGGCACCGACCACGCAGCCACTCTCCATCGACACCTGCGGCTGGTACACCAGCTCGAACTCCCTGCGTTCCACCGCCAGGCGCAGCTCCCGCTCGATCATCATGCGCGTATGCAGACGCGAACTCATGTCCTCGGTGAAGCAGTTGATGTCGTTGCCGCCCAGGTCCTTGCTCCGGTACATCGCTGTTTCCGCGTGCCGCAGCAGCAACTCGGCGCGTTCGCCGTCGGTAGGAAATACGGCAATGCCGATGCTGAGCGTCTGGCTCAGGCGATGACGGTCGATCTGGAACGGCGCCTCCATCGCCTTCGCGATCCGCTGCGCCGCGTGCAGCGCCTCTTCGGTCGTCGCCAGATGACCCAGCACCACGCCAAACTGATCGCCCCCCAGGCGCGCAACGGTATCGCCCTCGCAGACCAGGTTCAGGCGGCGGGCGGTATGGACCAGGAGCTGGTCGGCGAGGTCATGCCCCAGACTCTTGTTGGCAACACGGAACTGGTCGAGATTGATTGACAGCATGGCCACGTACCAGCCACCACGTCGCGCCTGCGTCATCAACTGCTCGGCACGGTCACGCAGCACATGCCGGTTGGGAAGGCCCGTCAAGGCGTCAAACTGCGAGAAATAGGCCAGCTGGTCGTCCGCGGCTTTTCGCTCCATCGCCGCGGCCAGAATATGCGCCACGCTCAGAAGCACGCTGATGGCATCGGTGCCGAATCCGTGCGGAACGGTCGCATACGCGCCGAGCACGCCGGAAACGCCGTTGCCGCCCACGATCGGCACGTTCACACCGCTCGCCAGCCGTCCCTGGTTCACGCGCGAGGCCGGTACGAAGCGCGTCTCCGCCGCGATATCGTCGATGACGACCGGCAAGGCGCGACTGACAACAAATCCATATTGGGACATTGCTTCGTGGCTGCCCGTTTCCGAACGCGCGGTCTCCTCGTCATCCATGCCAGCGGATGCCTTCACGGACATCGAGCGCTTGTCGGCCGACAGCTGCAACACTTCAGCGCCGGCGGCGTCCAGCGCCTCCATCACGATGGCCACCGCACGTTCGGTGACCGCGCCGATGTCGCGGTTCGCCAACGCTTCCTGGCTGAATTCGGCCACCAGATGCTGCTGGCGGGCATAGCGCGCAATGGCCTCATCGGCGCGCCGACGGTCTGTAATGTCCTTGCCGACGCCGCAATAGCCGGCGAATCGGCCGGCAGTGTCAAACAAGGGGCTGCCGCTGATCTCGAACCAGCGCGTCGATTCCTTTGGTGCCGGCAGTGCACACGCCAGTTCGCAGAAAGGCTTGTGGGCGTCGAGCCGGTGCCGGAGCGCCTGCCACTCGGATTCATCGGGTCCGACGCTGAATGCCTCCCACAGCGTTTTTCCCAGGATGCGCGCCACATCGGCAGGATCCGGCACGCTGGCGCCGGCGATCTGGGTGAAGCGGCAATCGGCGTCCTGTTCCCAATACCAATCCGACGACAGTTCCGTCAGAACTCGAAACCGGGCCTGGCTCTCGTGCAGCGCCATCTGCGCATCGTGTAGCAGCACCGCACCGGTCGTGGGATCAAGCACCGCGTCCACCTCGCCCGAATCGAGCGCACGCCGGGCCGCCTCACTGCGAACCAGCTTGCGCACCAGGGCACGCAGGACGTCCGCGCGTGACGATGCCTTGTCGTCGGACATACCGGCCATGTCACGGCTCCTCGATGCCCAGGGCCTGCAACACCTCCTCGGCATGCGCCAACTGCCCGAAAACGGCAGCGGACGGCCCTGGCGAGACCTTTATCAGACACGGCATCACGACGATGTGATCGGCAAGGGCGCGCTTGGGTTGCGCGAGCGCGTCGACCACTTCGATCTCGACGTCACCACGCAGCTGTTCCCGGATATGGTCGAGGTTGGCACGCGCGCGCCGGGAATTGGGTGCATCCCCGGCCACGTACAGGCGCAGCACGGTGCGGCCTGCCGGAATCGATGACGTCGCCGGGTCGCTGTGCATGATCGCCCCCGTTCCACGTTAGGGAAGGCTGGCGCGCGGCCGCGCCCAACGCGACGCCAGCGCAGGAATTACTGCGTACGGACGACGCTTGCACGCGCCGTGCCGGGCCCATGGCTCAGGCCCGCGTGTGCCTTCCTGCGATCAAAAATCGCCAGAAACCGGCCTCGGACCCAGCATTCCCTGATCACCCTCTGCGTGTCGATGCCTTTGCGCGCCGCGTGATCGACACGGCTGACGACATCTCACTGCCGCACGACACGGCACCGTCAAAGGACCGTCCTCGCACCACCGATGAGGCCGCCGAAGTCAGCCTCATCGATGCGCGCTACGTTTACTGACCCGCCGGCCTGGTTTTCCCGGTCAGGCCTGTCTGCTTTTGCGTCGTCAATGGACAACTGGCCGGCAAGCTGCCCTTGCCGTCACCACAGCCACCCGTTTGCTGCGCAAATCCCCACAGATGACTGAAATTCGCCGGCGCGCCGTTTGGGAACCCCTTGGCAACGCCCTTGGAGTCCACGAACTGCTGTTGCGTGTGGCAGGTAAAGCAATTCTGGTTGACGCCGGAACCAGACTGGCCCTGGATGAATGTTTCCAAGGTGGTATTGGCATCGAGCAGCGAGCCCTTCTCATTGGTGCTGCTGGGCGGCAGCTGGCCGTTCAGGGTCCACAGGTTGCCCGTCATGGAATAGTTGAGCCACACCTTCATGGGCGCGTACTTGCTCGCGTCCGATGCCAGCAGCTTGGTCAAGGTGGAGTGCACCGAGTCGTTGAGCGCCTTGATGTTCGTGATGTTCTGGGCGTCACCGCCACCCTGCGGCGCAACGCGACAGACCTGGGTCGGATTCACCTTGGGTTGGTTGGGCTTGCAGCGGGCTTCGCCCGACGGGCAGTCCGGATTGTTGAACGACCAGCCGCCCGGCGGCGTCGGCTGTGGATTGGTGCAGTCGGGTGCGTTGCGATAGTGCTCGAACGTCGCCCAGATGAACTCGGGATGCTCCGGTGTATTGGCGACCAGGTGAAAGCCGACCAGGCCCAGCGTCACGGGCTTGCAGGTATCCCCGACAACGCCGTCGATGGTGTACATGTCTGTCGGCGCATCGCTGGTAAAGACGCGCCACGCCCCCTTGAGCTCGACCGCCCCCGCCGTGATCGCCGATGTGGCCGGTGCCGAGGTGATGCAGCTGGTGTTGTTGAAGTCGCACTGGGTGATGAAGTCGTACTCCACCTTGTTCATCCAGATGCTGTAGTACACCACCTGCTTGTTCTGGTCATACAGCGGATCGTGCGTGGCCTGGAGATCCGAATTGGGATCAAACCCGCTGCCCTTGGGTGTACGCGGCCGCAGGAACACTTTGCGCGGCGCCTTGGCTCCCGCCGCCGGCGTGCATGGCGCTGCCGGCTGCTGCCCCCACGGAGTCACCGCAGTGCCCGCGGGAACGAACACGCCGTAGTCAGGCATCCAGGTTTCGAACGTGCGCACCCCGTTCCCGGCAGGCTGGACCAGGTCGATGAAACCCTGCCAGGCAAACTGGTGAAAATTGCAGTTGCTGGCATTCGATCCGTTCGGCACTTCGGTGGGAAAACTGGGATCGGTGAACCAGCTGGCACTGGCCGGGCAGGGCGATTCATCAGCCGCGGCCGCCTGTCCCATTCCCCAGAACCCTGTTACCACCACTAGCGACAGCATCAATGCGCGCATGGCACTTCTCACTGGCTGGAGTCACGCTGACCCGCGCCGATCATAGCCGCGGTTTCGCAACGTGTACATTGCAACTAAAGTACGACTGAATGCGCTTTTTTGCCCGCCCCTCGGCAATTGACGCCGCTGGCGGAACAATCTGGCCTGTGTCGCGGCCGGCCGCTACTGATTGACGTGCCTGTGTCGCCGAATTCACCGAAGAAGTGTCACCAGCGGCGCTGCTACGCACCGACATTGTCATAGCAACACGACATACCCGCTCGGCGAATGCCCGTAATACACTCGACCGAATGCAAGTCCTCAAAGATCTCTCGCTGCCCGCCGTCGTTGCGGGCTTTGTCACCGTGCTGGTGGGATTCACCAGCTCTGCCGTCATCGTCTTCCAGGGTGCGCAGGCATTGGGCGCCAACCAGGCGCAGATCGCGTCGTGGATGTGGGCGCTGGGCCTGGGCATGGGACTGACCTGCATCGCGCTGTCGCTGCGCTACCGCGTTCCGGTTGTCACGGCATGGTCCACGCCCGGCGCTGCCATGCTCATCACCGGCGCGGCAGGCGTCGCACTCGATCAGGCCATCGGCGCCTTCATCGTTTCAGCCATCCTGATCTCCCTCGCCGGATTTACCGGGCTCTTCGAACGAGCCATGGACCGCATTCCGATTTCGCTGGCCTCGGGCATGCTGTCCGGCGTGTTGCTGCGCTTTGGCACCGACGTGTTCGTCGCCATGAAAACGCAGTTCGGCATGACGATGGCGATGTTTGTCACCTACCTCCTCATGCGCCGCCTCCTGCCGCGCTACGCCGTGGTGGTGACACTGGCCCTCGGTACGGTGATCGCGCTGGCGTCGGGGCTCCTGCAACTGCAGGCCGTGCAGCTGGAAGTGGCCCGCCCGGTATGGGTATCGCCGTCCTTCTCGGTGAGCGCGTTGATGAGCATCGCCCTGCCCTTGTTCATCGTCACGATGGCCTCGCAGAACGTACCGGGCGTGGCCGTGCTGAAGAGTTCGGGCTACGAGGTGCCGGTCTCGCCGGTCATCGGCTGGACGGGCATCACCAATCTTCTGCTGGCACCGTTCGGTGCCTTCGCGCTCAACCTCGCTGCCATCACTGCCGCTATCTGCATGGGTCGGGAAGCGCACGAGGACCCGTCGCGGCGCTATGTCGCGTCCGTTGCCGCCGGGGTCTTCTACTGCCTCATCGGTCTGTTCGGCGCGACCGTGGCGGCGCTCTTCGGCGCGTTGCCCAAGGAACTGGTCCTGGTCATCGCGGGCCTCGCCCTGCTGGGCACGATCGGCAACGGTCTGGCGACGGCGCTGGCCAATCCGGACGAACGCGAGCCCGCACTGATCACCTTTCTGCTCACGGCATCCGGCGTGAGCCTGTTCGGCATCGGCTCGGCCTTCTGGGGCCTGGCCGGCGGCATTCTCGCCACCATCGTTTTGCGCAGGCGCGCCGCATAGGGCAAAAAGGTCAGCGGCCTTCCTCGGCGCTGAATGCAACGAAACGTGACGGCCGACGGAGTTGGACCGCCGCTTGCTGCTGTCTGATGCGCATAGAGGCGGGAGGCGGCGATGAGAGACAGCGACGTGGCGCTCAAGACGGTGCGGGGATTGCGCGAAGTCTGCGCCCGCGAGTTTGATCTCCACCCCATGAGCCGGGCGGTGCTGGCGGCGACGGGTTTCCAGCACAGTGTGTCGGAACTTCGTCGACAGCTCGGTGGACTGGGCGATGTGGAGACGACACTGCGTCACCTGCACATCGCCGGATTCGTCAGCTTCGGACACGATGCGCTCAATCCCATGCCCACTGCCACCGAAGTGGCCGCCAGCCAGAAACACATGCCGCCCCTGCAGATGGCCAAGCACTTCATGCAGGACACCCTGGAAGCTGCCAATCGGCTCACACTCGGTTTCCGCCTGCGCCTGGCCTGTTGCCGCACGCATGCACACCTGCTCGAATGCCTGCCGCACTACGGCATGCTGATCGCGCGCGCCGCCGATGCCGATACCGCCACGCAGCTGAAGCTTCGCACCCGCGACATGGCTATCGCGTCGAGTTTCGCGGCGCCGATGGCACTCGTGCGGAGATCTGCCGCGCCGCTTTCCTGATCCGCAAAGCGCGTTACTGGAAGCCGTCGGCGAACAGCCGGTCCGTCGATCCGGTCAGCTCAGCCAGCATCGCCGCATTGGTCTTGAGAATGGCCGAACCCATGGCCTGGGCGTTCACGCCCATGTTCTGCGGCGTATCGGTACTGCGGTGGTAGTACGGGTAGATTCCGTAGTCGGTCTCGATCGCGAGCAGGGTTTCCTTGTCGGCCTCGAGATAGGGCATGTGATCCGAACCGAACGGATTGGTGCTCAGGGTCACGGTCAGCGACGGCACATAGGTCGCGGCCGCCGCGCCGAAGCGATCGAGGTAGCTGCTGAACGCCGCGTCGCTCTCGAAAGTGGCGTCCAGCTGGTTGTCCGCGCTGTAGCCGATCATGTCCATGATCACGACAGACTTTACTTTTGCAATATCGCCATTTTGCTGCAGCGAAGCCACATGGGCTTCGCTGCCGTAGAGGCCCTGCTCTTCACCGGCGTAGCACATGAAGAGAATGCTGCGCTGCGGTCGATGAGGCAGGAGCACCCGTGCCAGCTCGATCACTCCGGCACAGCCGGAGGCATTGTCTTCCGCACCCGGCGTATTCGTCGTGCTTGTGATCGTGCTGTTCCGGGAATCGTAGTGCGCGCCGACGATGATCCATTCCTGCGGCCTGGTCGTTCCGGTCCAGGTACCAATCACGTTGTGCCGCGTTATCGTATTGCCGTTGTAGGGCATCGTGAATGACGGCGTGGTGACCGTCAGGCCGAGCGCGGTGAACTGTGTGCCGATCCAGTCGCGTGCCGCATTGAGCGAGGTGGTGCCATAACTGGAGCGATCCCAGCCGGCGAGTGTCTGCACATCCGCGAACCAGCGCGCACTGCTGACCGCATTGACCACGGGAAGGATGGTCGGGTCGGCCGCCATCACGGCTTTTGCGTCCGGGCGATATTGCCGGGCGATCACCGTATTGGGTTTCACAGCCAGCCATTCGCCATGTGTGTCGCCGGGCATGGCCTCGTTCTCGCCCAGCTGGCGCAGTTCCCAACGGCCGCCGCGTGCCAGCATCGCACCCGGGGCATCCGAATGTTCCTTGCAACCACGGGCACGCAAGGCCAGCTGTTCCATTGCGACGTCATCGACTTCGCCGAGCACGGTGTAGGGCGACCTCTGCACGACGCCGGGCGCCTCGTCGCCGGCGAGGATCAGCCGGTCGCCCATTTCCAGCCACCAGCGCACGCCGGGGGCGTTGCGCAGATCGTCGACCTCGGCCGTGGACGCACGACGAATATCGACAATGGTGAGGTGGGCCCTTTCCGGTGCGTCGGGTGCGGCCGCCGCGGAAACGATGAACAAGGGAATGGCTGCAATCATGAGGCGGCTTCCGGAGGGATCGCCGGAGTCTAGCGCGCTCTTCGTGCGGATGACGTCGACGCAGTCGCGCTTATCGCCATACCCTGCCCATTGGTGCGACGTTGTTTCAATTTGTTGCCGACATCAACGAGCGCACGGATGGCAGGAAGCAACTGCTCGCCCAGATCGGTCAGCGAATACTCCACCGATGGGGGCGAACTGGCGATGACCGCACGCGAAATAATGCCGATCTCCGCCATATGACGTAGCCGCGCGCTCAGCACTTTGGCGGACACCTTCGGAATATCGACCCGCAGTTCCCCGAATCGTCGCGGCCCTGCTTCCAGGTGCCAGAGGATGTTTGGCGTCCAGGCACCGCCGATCAGCGCCATGCACTCGGTCAGCGGACAGGAAGGCGGCAGCGGAGCAGATCGATTCTTGCGAAGGCGTAGCGGCATGACAGCGTCCCGGGACGGTTGGCAACGGTTACCCGACAGTTACCACATTATTTCGTTACCTGCAGTAACCACGTAACCCAAGGTACCTGTCGCCTGCTAGCATGCGTCACCGGTCGTGGCGTTCCCCCGCGCGCTGCGGCCGGGTTTTTCCTTCAGCGCCTGAGACTCCCATGACGACCACTTTCGACACTGCCGCGACGCGGCGGCTGGGCATCGCCTGGCCCATCATCCAGGGCCCTTTCGGCGGGGGGCTCTCCACGCCATTGCTGACCGCCACCGTCTCCAACCTGGGCGGCATGGGCTCCTATGGCGCCCATGTGCTCGCGCCATCAGACATCGGTCGCGTGACCGCACAGATCCGCCAGCAGACCACGCAACCGTTCGCCCTCAACCTGTGGATCTCCGACCACGATCCCGGCGGTGCCCAGCTGGACAACGACGCGTTCGAAGCCACCTACGCGCTGTTCGCCCCCTACTTCGAAGCGCTCGGCGTGCACAAGCCCGCCATGCCGGCGTACTACCACCCGCCCTACGCCGAGCAGGTCGACGCCCTGCTGGAGGCCGCGCCGCCGGTCTTCAGCTTCGTTTTCGGCGTACCGTCCAAATCCGTACTCGCCGCCTGCCGCCACCGCGGCATCCTCACGCTCGGTGCCGCCACCTCCGTCGCCGAAGCGCAGCTGCTGGAAAGCAGCGGCGTGGACCTCATCGTTGCTACCGGATTTGAAGCAGGCGGACATCGGCCATCCTTCCTGGCACCTGCCGAGGAGTCGCTGACGGGAACGCTGGCCCTGGTGCAACTGGTCAGCGACCGGGTGACTATTCCCGTCATCGCTGCGGGCGGCATCGCCGATGCGCGCGGCATCCGCGCAGCGCTGACGCTGGGTGCTGCCGCGGCGCAGATCGGAACGGCATTCCTGGCCTGCGAGGAATCGGGCACCTCGGATGCGCACCGGGCTGCGCTCTTTGGCGACGGCGCGTTCCACACGACCTTGACCCGTTCGTTCACCGGCCGCCTTGCCCGGGGCATACGGAATCACTGGACCGATGCCGTGGCGAAAAATGGGCACCCCTCCGCCCCTTTCCCGGTGCAGAGCTGGTTCCTCTCGCAGCTCAAGGCCGCCGCGGTCGCGCAAGGAAGGACAGACCTCGTCTCACTCTGGAGCGGACAGATCGCGCCGAACCTGCGACACCGACGCGCGGCGGATCTGATGCACGCATTGAAGTCAGGTCTCACCGGGACCCTCACCGCGGCAGGCTGATGACACGTGCCGCGGCGACGCACGGCGTCGACCGCGGCTTCGGCGTGCGGCACCTCAGGGCGAAGGCGGCAACCAGCTGGTCTTGATCGACCACCGCGAAAACGCCCCATTGGCACGGACCGCGATATAGGTCGAGCCGCCCGTGTTGTCGCGCAGAAACTCGTTCTGCCCTGCCGCATTTCTGGAGGCCAGTCGATAACTGGAGGTTGTCGGGCGCGAGCCCACCCGCAGGTACACGTCCGGATTCCCTGCCGTCGTCGTCACTTCCACTTGAATCTGTCCCGCATTGAAGGGGCCGTAGTTCACCCAGCCGCCCGATGAGGCCGAGCCGTTCGCTGTCGATGAAGAGGGCACGAGGCCATCGCCGGCCCTGTCGGTGAAATCCCGCTGCACCTGGAATCGCGTCATCACCAGCGTGCGCTCGGGCTCGGTACTCCACGTGGGCGTGTACTCGAGGATCATCGCGCCATCCTGGTACACGCCATTGAGCCGCGCAAAGGTGGTGCCGGCCGCGTTGCCCTGATTCTGGTGCACGTCATGCACGCCCTTGCTGCCGTTGCTGTTGAAATACGGCTCGCCGAAGATGTAGACGCGTTGCACACCGGCGAAAAGCTGGTCGAAAGCCGGAACGCTGTTGCCGTTCTCCACCGGCGGCCAGGTGTTCCAGGGCGTATCGCCGATATCCTTGAGCAAGGACGGATGGCGCTGGAAATCCAGCGCGCCGCCGGTTGCCGCGCCCGTACGCGTATGGAACGGCAGCCGGTGCAATCCATCGGAGAGGCCGAAAATTCCGCGGTAATTGCCGTAGGGCGACATCGCCACTTCCCGGTGCAACACCTGCTCGTCGGCGCGGCTGTATACATTGATCACCGCCCGGTAGGGACCTTCGGGCGTCGCCACCTCCACCACGTAGTGCGGCCAGTTTCCTTCGCCCTGGACCGGCTCCAGGTAATGCGCGGTCGGCTGGCCGATCACCACACCGTAATCATCGAGCGCCGCCGTGGCTTGCGTCGCCACGAGCGTCGCAAGCAGTACATATCCACTCCGCCACATGCTGCTTCCTCCCCTCCGCGAAAGGAAGCACCATAGGCCAGCGGCAATGACGCGGGAATGGCAAAGCTGGCCATGACGCACAATTTGTGCATTCAGTCACAAAGCGCCATCAAAGCGGTGCAATCGCGCACCGCAGAACGCCGGTATCCAGTGGCCCGCAACACTCGAATCGGAAGTGCCTGGCTGGTTCTGGCCGCGCAGGACTTGCTTCTCATTCAGGCTGTAGCGCTGCCACAGGCCACTAGACGGACCGCAACAGGCCACCATCCACCCGCACCATCGAACCCGTCACGTAGGCCGCCTGCACGCTGGCGAGAAATGCGGCCACGGCGCCGAATTCTTCGGGCGTGCCATAGCGGCGCGCCGGAATTCCCGCCTCGCGGGCGCCACGCACCTTTTCGACCGGAACCCCCTGGCGTTCGGCGGCCGCAGCGTCGAGGAACGCGGTGCGATCGGTCGCGACCTGCCCCGGCAAGAGCAGATTGACCGTGATCCCGTCGGCGGCCACTTCGGTCGCCAAGGTCTTGGACCAACCCACCAGGGCGCTCCGCAAGGTATTGGAGATGGCGATCGCCGGATTGGGTTCCACCACACTGCTGGAAGCGACGGTGAGGATGCGCCCGAAACCGCGCCGCCGCATCGCGGGCAACACGAATTGCGTGATCCGGAAGATCGGCATGACCATCGACTGGAACTGCGCTTCCCAGACGGCGGGGGCAATTCCGGCAACGCCGGACGGCGGCGGGCCGCCGGAATTGTTGAGCAGTATGTCGATTTCACCCAGGCTGCTCGCGCACCGCGCCAGCGCGGCGTCCAGTGATGCGGCGTCTCCCAGGTCTGCGGGAACCGCTAACGCGCGAACACCGAACTCCGATTCAATCGTCGATGCCGTCTGCGCAAGCGGCTCCGCGTCACGGGCAATCAGTGCCACGTCCACCCCCTCGGCGGCGAGGGCGCGCGCAACACCCCGCCCCAGCCCTTTGGACCCGCCGACAATCAGCGCCTTTCTGCCGGAAATACCAAAATCCACTGCACACTCCTTTCCCGTACGCGTTGCGACGCGGAACCCCACGAGATCACGCCTCGCACGAGCGCTCCGCCATGGCAGCGACAGCGGCGACCAGTTGATCCACTTCGTCATCCGCGGTGAAGTAGGTCACCGAGGCGCGGACGATCTCGACCAGGCCACGTGCCTGCATGTCCAGCGGCGTATAGGCCACGCCATTGGCGCCGACGACGATGCCCTGCGCGGCCAGCTGTTGTCGCACCTGGCCTGCCGTCCACCCTTCAACGGTGAAGGAAACCAGCCCAGCACGAACCTGGCCAAGATCCCGCACGAGGACGCCACCAACGGCCGACAGGCGCTGGCGTAACGACTGCGCCAGTGCGTCAATCCGCTCCCGGATCACATCCACGCCAATCGACAAGGCCAGTGAAAGGGCCTCGCCCAGCCCGAGCAGTGCGGCGATGTTCTGCTCACTGTCCTCCAGCCGCCGCGCGTCGGCGCACCAGGCGTGCGCACTCCCGTTCCAGGGGGCTGACCAGGTGTCGGCGTAGGCGGGTTCCAACGCATCGAGCCAAGCCCGTCGCACATACAGCAAACCCGTGCCCCGCGGTCCGCGCAGATACTTGCGGCCGTTAGCGACGAGCAGGTCGCACCCCAGGGAGTCAACATCCATCGGCATCTGCCCTGCCGCCTGGGCGGCATCGACGAGAAACGCGATGCCGTGCGGCCGGATCACCGCACCGATCTGCGCGACCGGATTCACCAGCCCGCCATTGGCCGGTACCCAGGTCGTGCAGACCAGGCGCACACGTTCGTCGAGCAACGCGGGAATGCGGGCGACATCGACGCTACCGTCAGCGGTGCACGGCAGACATTCGAGCTGCGCCCCGGTGCGTGCTGCGGCCATGTGCAGCGTGGCGAGGTTGCCACCCCATTCCTGCCGGCTTACCAGGATGCGGTCGCCGGGCCGCCAGCGGGCCAGCGCCGCGACCGCCTTGCCGTAGCCGGCAGAAGCGCCGGTCGTGAACGCAATTTCCGTCGCGTCGCAACCAAAGAGCCGCGCTGCCGACCCGCGTACGTCCTCCAGTGCGTCGGCGACTGCCGCGCCGGCTTCCATGCCGCCCTGACGCGCTTCCTTCTGCCAGTGGGCTGTCACGCGATCGACCACCCGTTGTGGCATCAGCGAGCTGCCCGCGTGATTGAAATGCACGTGATCCGTACATCCGGGCGTGCCTGCGCGCAGCGCTGCAATATCGAGCGTCATGCGGCCACCAGTTCGATGACCGCATCGACCTCGACCACCGCGCCGGCCGGCAGCGACGCCACGCCCACCGAAGTGCGCGCGTGACGCCCCCGCTCACCGAGCACGGCAACCAGCAGATCGGACGCCCCGTTCATGACCCGGGAATGACCATCGAACGTATCCACGGCGTTGATGAACCCACCGATGCGCACAACACGCGCGACTTTTGACCAGTCGCCACCGATCGCGGCATCCAGCTGCGCCAGCACGCCGACAGCGCACAGTTCCGCGGCCTGCCGGGCCTGCGCCTCGTCGATGGTCGCCCCCAGCTTGCCGCACAGGACCGCCGTGCCATCCCGCGCGGGGATCTGCCCCGCGACAAACAGCAGGTTTCCCGCGCGGGTGGTGGACACATAGTTTCCGGCTGCCGGCGTGACAGCCGGCAGTTCATGGCCGAGCGCGGCCAGTCGCGTGCGGATCGATTCACTCATCGTGCTCACCTTGTTTGCCAGAGGCGGCCAGAGTAGGCCGCGCACATCCTGTCCACAAACGCGAGGTTTTCAGCCGACGCACAAATCTGGTTCATGCATCCGCGGGGGCCGCGGCCTCTTCCCGCAACCAGTCGATGAAGGCCGCCACTGCCGGGGATTGCGGCCGGCGCGGTGTGACGATCCAGTAGCCCAGGTCGCCATAGCGACGCGCCGGTCCCAGCGGCTGTACCAGACGTCTGTTGCGCAGGTGAGGCTCGATCAGAGCCTGGCGCCCCATGGCAACACCCTGGCCGTCCAGGGCGGCCTGCAGAACGATGTTGTAGTCGCTGAGCATGAGCGTGTTCAGCGCATCAACGGTCACGCCACTGCCATCGAGCCATGCGTTCCATTCGAACTCGGGTTTGCCGGTAGCCATCAGCAGCACGTGCGAGCGCAGGCCGGCTGCGGAATCCAGCGGCAGACGCTGCAGGTATTCCGGCGAGCACACCGGCGCCAGGCGCTCCCGAAAGAGTAGCTCCGCGTCCACATCGACCCACCCGCCTCGACCATAGCGGACAGCCAGCTGAATATCCGAGCGCCGGAAGTCCACCAGCGCGAGCGACGGTTCGAACTGCAGGAAGACGTCCGGCTGTCGCGTCGTGAAGCGCGGCAGGCGCGGCACCAGCCAGTTGGCAGCGAACGAGGACAGGAGACTGATCCGCAACGAACGCCGCCGGTGGTGCCGCACCACGCCGGTCGCCTCGGCGATGAGGGCGAATGCACGGCTGATGTCGGCCAGGTAGCGCAGACCAGCGTCGGTCAAGGCCAGGGCGCGCGTCTGACGGACAAACAAGGGGGTTCCCAGGAATTGCTCCAGGGAACGCACCTGGTGACTCACTGCGCTGGGCGTGATGCACAATTCCTCGGCCGCACGGGTAAAGCTCAAGTGACGTCCGGCCGATTCGAAGGCCCGCAACGCCTGCAGCGGTGGAAATGTGCGCACGGTGATTCTCGATGCTCGCGCCCGGGAACGCGAAGTCTAACGTTTCGAGCCTGGCCGCGTATGCCACGCCGCCGGCAAGGTCGCCCAGAACACGTTGGAGAGGCCGTTGCTCAGGGCAGCGCCGGCGGTGTCCTCGTCCAACGTGCGTGTACTGGCGAAATACAGGGTCTTGCCGTCTGCGGCAAAGAACGGCGTGAAGTCGTTGCCGGGCGAACTGAAAGGTGCGGGGAGCTTTTCTGCCTCACCCCACCCGTCGCCGACGCGTCGGGCGAGATACAAGTCCAGCTTCTCGGTCTCGCCGGTTCGCATGGACCAGAAGGCGGCCGTCATTCCGTCCGCCGAAAGCGTGAAATCCCCCTGGTGATCGCCACGGTTGATAGCCGCCGGCAACGCTTCCACCTGCGCTGCAAGCCCGTCGCCAATAGCTGCCCGATAAATTGCCGTCTTCGACGGGCCGCCAGGGCGGGAGGAGTTGAAGTAGAGCACTCCGGCATGAACCTCCGGCCCCAGTTCATCACTGCGGGAATTGATCTCGCCGCCCAGCCGCTGCGGCTCGCCCCAACGACCGTCCCGCAGGTGGACCTGCCAGATATCCAGGTCCTTCGCGTCAGCCGCACGCCCGGGATGCGGCTGGTCGCTGATGAAGAGCAGCATGGTTCCGTCAGGCGTCAGCCAGGGGTCGGAATAGCGGTACCCGTCGCGCTGGAAATGCAGCGCCGGCAGTTCGTCGAACCGGTCACCGCGGAAACGGCCTATGTGGATACGGGCGCCTTCAAAGCGCGCGGCCGATGTCGCAAACACCGCCACATCGTCGGTACGGCTGATCGCGAAGTTGTAGTCGTTCGCCGCCGTCGACACCACGCCCGGCGCTACCAGACGCGCTGCACCCGCAGCCGGCGACGCGCCGGCGAGCCCCGGCAGTGCAGCGACGATGAGAACAAAACCCGCACCACCCTGACGAACACGGTCCATTGGTCACTCCGCTTCTGGAAAACCCAGAAGACCGTTCCGGCGTCACTTGTCATGCACGCCGGCGTCACGTCCTGGCGCGGCGTTTCACCGTTTCGTCGCGCTCATGCGGATTTGCGCGGATCGATCGGCAACCGCACCGTGAACGTGGTGCCGACACCGACGACGCTGTGAACCGATATCGAACCGCCGTGGGTCTGGACGATGCCGTAGGACACCGACAGCCCCAGGCCAGTGCCGGTGCCGATGGGCTTGGTCGTGAAGAACGGATCGAACACGCGATGCAGGTTTTCCTCCGCGATACCCTTGCCATTGTCCGCCACCTCGACCCGCACGGTGTCGCCATCACAGCGGGTCCGCAGGGTGATGACACCCCGCCCCTCGATGGCTTGTGCGGCATTGATCAGGAGATTCAGGAACACCTGGTTGAGCTGGAACGGCAGGCAGCGGATCGGCGGAAGGTTGCCGTAGTCCTTCACGACTTCCGCGTTGTATTTGATCTGGTGCATGACCAGGTTGAGCGTGCTGTCCAGTCCCGCGTGCAGGTCGGCCAGTTGCCACTCGGGCTCATCCAGGTGCGAAAAGTCCTTCAGGTCCGAGACGATCTTGCGCACCCGTGTGATCCCTTCCTGCGCCTCGGCCATCAGATTGCCGATATCCTCCTTGAGATAGTCCAGTTCGATATTCGCCTTGATCGTGCGCAGTTCGTGCAGCTCGCGACTGTCCGGAGGCAAGGCCGACTCCAGCCGCTCGTACTTTTCCAGCAGCGTAAAAAGATCTCCCACGTAGCGTCGCAGGCTGCCGAGATTGGAGCCGACATAACCGATGGGATTGTTGATCTCATGCGCCACGCCCGCGGCCAGCTGGCCCACCGAGGCCATTTTCTCGGACTGCAACAATTGATTCTGCGTGCCGGCCAGTTTCTGGTTGACCGCTTCCAGGTCCGCGTTGCGCTGGTGCAACGCCGTCTGCGCGGCGATGCGGTCGTCAATTTCCGACTGCAGCTGCTCGTTGACACCGTGCAGGGCAAGGTTGGCGCGACTGAGCTCACCGGTGCGCGCCGCCACGAGGTCTTCCAGGAGCCGGTTGGAACGCTCCAGGGCAGCCAGGCGCCAACGCACGGCCCGGACGATGCCGCCCAGCACCAGCAGAATCGCCACGCTCCGGCTCCACCATGTCTGCCACCAGGCCGGCGTGATCTCGAACTGGAAGGTGGCCGGAGGGCCCCATTCTCCGCGCTGCCCGACACGCGCCGACACTTCGAAGCGATACCGTCCCGGCGAGAGCGCCGAATAGCGCGCATCGCGACTGTCCGTCGTGATGAATGCGGTCTCGCGGCCGTGCAGTCGCACACGGTACTGGATTTTCCCTTCGCCGACGAAACTCATGCCGGCAAAGCGTGCCTCAAACGAATCTTCATCGTGGGCGACACGGACCTGCTGCGTATCCGGCGCTACCGATTGCGAACCGATCTGCAGATGCATGATGGCCACTTCCGGCGGAGTCCGCGGCGGCAATTCGCGATAGGTCTTTGCGTCAAATCGCACCAGGCCCGCGCTGGTTCCGATCCAGACATCGCCGTTGGGTTCGGCGAGGAAGGCCATGCTGGCGGTGTCTTCGCCGATCAGACCCTCGGCAGCGCCGAAATGCTCGACATGCCCGTCGGCGCTGAGCACATCGATCCCGCGCCCGCCGCCCAGCCAGACACGATCCTCGATATCTTCACCAATGACGAAGATCTTGTCGGTCGTACCCGGTGAAGCACTGTCATAGTGGCGCAGGATCTTCAGTTCACCATTGACGTAACGTGCGCGCGCAAACCCCAGCGGCTCGAAGTACACGATGAACAGGTCGCCGTTGTGCGCCGTGCGCACATAGGTGACGAAATTGCTGCGCAGGCCGTGACGCGTCGTGAAACGTCGCCACTTGCCGTTTTCCAGCAGGCCCACGCCGTGCTCGCCACCGATCCACAGCCGACCCTGCGGGTCCTCGTGCACCTCGATGATGCGTTCATGCGGATCCGGGTCCGGCAAGGTCACCGGCACGAAGTTCAGGTTGGGTGCGAGGCTTTCCGAGCGTAGCAGGCCTGCGCCAAAGGTGCTGGCCCACAGCACACCGGAGCGGTCCTGGATCACGCGGTAGATGACCTTGGACGCCGTCTTGATATTCCAGTGGTGCGTCTGCAGAAGCTTCTTTTCCGGATCGTAGGTCGTCAGCTCGTCAACCGGCGAGCCGGCCAGATACAACACGCCACCGGGAAGCTCGCGGATCGAGCGGAATGTCTTGGATTCGGTGCCGGGAATCGTCTCGAACCGGCGACCGTTGAAGAACTCCACGCCTTTGTCCGTCGTCACCCAGAGGCGGCGCTTGCTGTCGCGCATGATGGACCAGGCGATGTCCGCAATGCGCCCTTCGGGCTTTGTGTAGATGTGAATGACTCGCCGGCCCAGCAGCCGGTGCAGCCCCATGGAGCCCTGCCAGATGGACCCTTCGCGATCCTCGATCACCGGCCGGTTGCCACCGACCATGCTGTCGAGGCTGATGATCGACCAGGTATCGTTCTCCAGTCGCAGCAGGCCGCCAGGCGTAGGCACGAGCAGGTCGCCACGGCGCCCTTTGTGCAGATAGGCCCGCGTCGGTCCGATCTGCAAGGGTGTGGATTCGGTGACAAAACGCTGGTTCGCTTCGTCCAGGCGCAGCAGCTGGTTGTCCGTGCGCGCCCACACGCGTCCGACGCCATCGTCACAGAAGATCATCACGCGGTCTTTGTCGCCGTTGGGCGGCAGCGCGATCCGGCGCCACTGCCCGTCCCGGTAGAACCACACACTGGGCGCACCTTCCCAGCTCGCAGCCCACAGCCGCCGACCGCGCGGGTCGGCCCAGACGGCAGTCGCGTCCGCCTTCGGGAATCCCGGCACAGGCCGGTAGCGACCGTCCGGCGTGCCGACGTACAGGCCCTGGGCAGTGGCCAGCCAGAGCCCGTCAGGACCATCCGCCATGCCGTTGATCGTGGCGCCCGGCAGGCCGCTCTCGGGAGCCACCGGGGTCAGCACGGTGCCGTTCCACCGGCTCAGGCCGGACCGCGTCCCCACCCACAACTGGCCGCGCGAATCCTCGTGCAGCGATTCGATGGTGGTGGAGTGCAGGCCGTCCTTTAGCCCGAACCCGTCGAAGCGGTAGCCATCGTAACGGTACAGCCCGTCTTCCGTGCCGGCCCAGATAAAGCCGTGGCGGTCCTGCAGCAGCTGCAATACGCTGACATTGGCCAGGCCTTCTTCTCCGCCGTAGGCGCGGAAGAGATGGTGGCCCGGGGGAGTCGCCGCCATGGCCGCGGCCTGCGCCGGGTCATCGGCACGGACATTGCCGCCCAACACGGAGGCCAGCGCCGCTAGCCCCCACGAGACCAGGCCAGGACAGCGGGCGCGACGGAAGGCAGGGGCAACGGGTTCCATTGGCGCCATGGTATGCCCGCGGCCACCTGGGTACGGTAAAAAATGGCGACAAACGCTACGCGAGACGCCGCCCGGGAAAGGGCGCACAATCGGAAAAAAGGAGCCGCTTTACTCTGTCACCTTGTGCACCATGAAGCCACCGCCTCCGCGCGGATGCGGTCGTGGGGCGGACAGAGCCGGAAACACGGGAGGTGGGACGTATGGATATTCTGGTGGCGGATGACGATCCGGGATCGCGAAATGTCCTGGCGACCTTGCTTGAGACCATGGGACACACGGTCGCGACTGTCGACGACGGAACTGCCGCGCTGGCGGCGCTGGCCAAGGGGCGCTACCCCCTGCTGATATCCGACTGGCTGATGCCTGGGCTCGATGGTCTCTCGCTGTGTCGCGCCGTGCGCGCCCAGTCGGGCGCACCCTATACCTACATCATCCTGATCACGGCAATGGACGGGCCGGCCAATTACCTCGACGGTATCGATGCCGGCGCCGACGACTTTATCGGCAAGCCCGTAGATCCCAAGTACCTGATCGCACGGCTGCATGTCGCCGAACGCATCCTTTCGCTGCACGAGCGGCTGCGCAACCAGGCCACGCACGACCATCTCACCGGCCTGCTCAACCGGGGCGCCATCCTGGAAGCGCTCGACCAGGAAATGCAACGCGCTGCCCGCGAGGGGCACCACCTGGGCGTATTGATGGTGGACCTGGACCACTTCAAGCCGGTCAACGACGCGCACGGCCATCCGGTCGGCGACACGGTGCTGCGCGAAACCGCGCGCCGCATGCAGAGTTCCCTGCGCCCCTACGACCGGATCGGCCGCTATGGCGGCGAGGAATTCCTGGTCGTCGTGCCAGGCGAGCCACCGGCTGTCATCACGGAAATCGCCGAGCGCATCCGGCTGGCGGTGGCCGCCGATGCGGTCACCACGGCCGTCGGCGACATCGCGGTGACAGTCAGCATCGGTGTCGCCACCAGCAACGGATCCGCCTGCGAGGCCGGCCACCTCGTCGGGGTGGCCGACGACGCGCTGTACCGGGCCAAGGCGGCCGGACGCAACCGCGTCGAACCCTGCGCGCCACTCCAGCCGGACGAGACATGACAACAGCACCGGGGCGGCGTCACCGCAGGACCATCGTTGCGCCAGCGCGGCAAACGCACTAAGCTGCGCGCCCTCTTTCCCCCTACTGCAAAGGAGTACGCATCATGCAATCGCTGATCCGCCTTTGCGGGCCCCGCCTGGTCTGACGTTTCTCCGCCTCGTCGTCGAGGCGCCTGCGTTGCCCGGGCCTTGGCCTGCCTATCCAATTTCTTTGTCTTTTCTTGGAAAGGTATATGGGCAACTCTCCCATTCGGACCGTGTCCGAAGGCGTGCACGTCATCGCCTCGGACGACACCTGGATCGAAGGTCGCGCGATCCAGCAACTGGAAATCACCGCCCGCCTCGCGGGCATGCACACCGTGGTCGGCATGCCGGATCTGCATCCGGGCCGCGGCTATCCCGTCGGCGCCGCGTTCTTCTCGGTGGGCCACCTCTATCCGGCCCTCGTCGGCAACGATATCGGGTGCGGCATGGCACTCTGGCAAACCCGCCTGCCGGTTCGCCAGCCGGCCGACAAACTGGAAAAACAGCTCGGTTCCATCGACGGACCACTGGGCGAAGACTGGCAGGAAGCCGTCGCTGACGCCGGTTTTTCCCACACCGGGCACGAAAGGGCCCTGGGAACTATTGGCGGTGGCAATCATTTCGCCGAACTGCAGCGGCTGGACACGTGCCATGACAGCGACGCCCTCGCGCGGCATGGCATCAATGCGGAACAGTTGCAACTCCTGGTGCACAGCGGCTCGCGGGGACTGGGCGAATCCATCCTGCGCCGGCATGTCGACCGGTTCGGTCACGCCGGCCTCGTGGACGGGTCGGCCGAAGCCGAGGATTACCTCGGGCAGCACGATGAGGCCCTGCGTTTCGCAGTGTGCAACCGCCAGCTGATCGCCCGGCGCATGCTCGCCCGGTGGAAAACCGGCGGCCATCTTCTGGTGGATGTCTCGCACAATCTCGTGAGCCGTCACCGGCATGGTGAACGCGAAGGCTGGCTGCATCGCAAGGGCGCCACGCCGGCCCAAGGCACCCTGCTGGCAATCCCCGGATCGCGCGGGGACTACACCTATCTCGTCGAACCGGTGCCGAACGCCGCAAGCCTTGAGTCACTCGCCCACGGAGCCGGGCGCAAGTGGGTGCGCAGCGATTGCAAGGATCGCCTGCGCAAGCGCTACACCGTCGAGCAACTCCAACGCCCCCGTCTGGGCGGGCGCGTCATTTGCGACGACCGGGAATTGATCTACGAGGAAGCGCCCGAGGCCTACAAGCCGGTTGACTCCATCATCCGCGACCTGGTCGATGCCGGCCTGATCCGCCTGGTGGCACGGCTCACCCCCGTGCTCACCTACAAGACGCGTGCGAGGTGCTGCGAATGATTCTGTTCCAGCTTTCCTCGGCACAAGGTCCGGACGAATGCTGCCTGGCCGTCGCCCTCGCCCTGCGCCGTCTTCTGCGTGAAGCCCAGGATTCGGGCGTGACGGCAGCGGTGATCGAATCCGTCGCCGGGGATCGTCCCGGCACGTATCGCTCGGTGCTGCTGCAGCTGGAGGGCGCGGCCGCGGCGAGCCTCGCACGGGCCTGGGACGGAACCCTGCAGTGGATCTGCGCCAGCCCCTACCGCCGGCACGGGCGCAAGAACTGGTTTATCGGCGGCATCCGCTACGACGTGCCCGAATCGATCCCGTCGGGCAGCATCGTGTACGAGACACTGCGTGCATCAGGCCCTGGTGGACAGCACGTCAACCGCACGGAATCGGCCGTCCGGGCGACGCACGTCGAGAGCGGTATCAGCGTGAAGGTGCAATCAGAACGCAGTCAGCATGCCAACCGGCGTCTGGCGTCGCTACTTATTCTGCAGCGCCTCCAGGAACAGCAGCAGGAAGCGGGAGATCGCCAGCGCGCGGAGCGGCGTCTTTCGCACCACGCTGTCTCCCGCGGCAACGCCATACGAATATTTCGTGGCGATTCGTTCGAGTAGGTGACTATGTCGTGATGAAATCCGGGCCCGCCAGGGCCCGGATTCACGGGATCTTGGCGTTACTGAAGCGCGGCTTAGGCGAGCATGAAAGCCAGCTGACCCTGAATGGCCGCCGTGTTGCACCCAGTCAAAACACCGTGCTGCAATTCTCTGGCGCATCCCATCGCGCGCTTACAAGGAGATTACCCATGTTGCGCAAGCTGATTTCCTGCACCCTTGCCCTTGGCGCTTCGATGGCCGTGGCGGGTTCGGCAGTCGCCGCGAAACTGCCGCTGGATGGCGGCCCGAAATCGGGCAAGGTCGATTCGCAGGTGACGTTCCAGAACAATTCCGACTGGGCCATCGACCAACTGTATTTCTCGCGCGCTTCAAGCAACCACTGGGGCACCGACCAGCTCGGCAAGACCACCGTCGGCAGCGGCGACAGTTTCACATTGACACAAATCCCGTGCGGTTCGTACGACGTGAAGCTGGTCGACGAAGACGGCGACCAGTGCGAGATCACCAACGTACAGCTGTGCGCTGAGTCGCATACCTGGGCGATCTCGGACAAGGACCTGGTGAAGTGCCAGGGCCGCACCAACCAGTAGCATTGCCCCGCAAGGTTCGCGAGGGCCCGAACGGGCCCTCGTTTTCTTTCGCTCGGAGAAGACGCACCCGGGCCGCGAGGCCCGAAATCAGCGACCCGGATGCGGTGAAATCGTGCGCCGACGGAGAGTCATCGTCGCGCCTGAAGCCTCAATGCGCCAGCTGGCGACCCAGAACGATCGGTTCGTTGCGCGTTTGCGCCTGCGCACGCAGCAGCAGGTAGTCCACCCGCCGCACCATGACGCCCGCGAATGCCTCACCCCTGGACTTGCTCAGGAGGCGATGGAACCGTGCCAGAAGCTGTTCCAGTTCACTGCGCGATTCACGCCGGTCCAGCGCCCAGACGAAGAACATGGCGCGAACACCGGCTGCGGCCAGCGCGGTCGTCCGCATGAACTGCTTGGCCAGTACGAGCGGCGAGGGCCCGGGGCCTGCCAGCTGGTCCACTTTCTCCATGGTTGAACGCGCGGCCTCGGCGCCTTCACTCATGCGCACCAGGCCCGCCGCCTCCAGCTCACGCAGCATTTTGTCGACATCACCAAGTCCGCGGAACTGGTCGCGGATGTCGTGCACGGCGAGGCTGCCCTGGATCGAAATCAGCACTGCCCGTGTCCGCGCCGGCAGGTTGTAGCGCCGCGCTGTGACTTCCCGCTGCCCTTCGAGGGTTTTGACCGGTATAGCGTTCTCGTTCATGGGAATCCCCCTTGCCTGCCTGGTTCACGCCGCTTTGTCGTCGCGTCTACGTTTCCTTGACGCGCCGACGTCGGCTTTCCGTCGTGCTGTCGGTGTAGTGCCGGAAAGAAGGTCTTTAGAATCCGCTACTTGATGCTCAAATTCCGTTCCGGCGGGATACCTAGAGCAGTATCGGTGCCAACGGCAGGCGAACCCGGCCGTTGCCGTCGCAATCGCACCGCCGCACGGGGTTCGTCGTAGAAGACAGGTGAGCACCACCCGCATTCGAACCTGCGGCCGTCACGGTGAATGCTGCGGGCGCGGGAACGCGCCCGCAGCAGGGCGCACGCCATTGCCCTGGCAACCTGGCTGATCAGGGAGCGGTCTTATTCCGTCGGCGCGGGATAGAACTGGTAGAAGATTCCGAGCAGCGTCAGCGACCAGAGCAAGGCGCCAATGACGAGCCAGAACCAGTTGGCTGCCGTCAGGGTCTTGTTGCTGCTGCCGGCGGGATCGCCGTGTGCGGCGTTGATTGCATCCTGCGCACGGGACAATGGAATGCACATGCCGACCGTCAGTACCAGCGACAAGATCATGAAGCTGACCTCCTCGCCCGCCGCACGGGCGAGGAGATTGGCCGCAATGGCAGCGACGACGTAGGCCCACGCCATGTTCGAGGCCGACCAGGCAAAGGCCGGGCTCTGCTGGCGCACCCGGCTGTCGATATGGGCGAACAGCGAATGCGTGAAAAACACCGAGAACAAGGCCCGGGGAACCGGCCACACATTGGCGCGCGCCGAATCACGATACGCCGCCCAGTTGCGGTAGAACCAATACGGCACATACAAGCCCATCGTCAGAACCGCCAGCATCCAGAACTTGTACGGCGCAACGACGTAGAACGCCTCGGATTCGTCCGGACTGTCGCCCAGACGGGACTCGGGAACACGATAGTGATTGTCGTCCACGTCGGAACTCCGCAGGCGTGATGGCAATGAATCTTCCGTCCTGCGAGTTTGATGCCGGAACGGATAAGGCGCGGACTGTGCCAAACCTTGCGCTCACATGCCAGCACTCGCCGGCTCCGCCCCGGGCGCCGACAGCCCGTCGACGGCGCACCAATTCTTTGACGCGGCCCGGGCGACGTACCGGTGTGTGCACGGCAACGACCTGAAATTTCTCGATTTTCCCAGCCATTGACCAAGGCATGCCGCATGCATGAGGCCATCTGCGGCGTGCACCGCACCCGCCACTCTTTTCCACTTTTACTTTTTATACAACGGAGCACCTCCCATGCGAACGTTCCCCGCACTTGCCCTCGTCGTGCTGTCCACGTTGGTGATCGGCGTGTCTGATGCTGACGCTGCGGGTCGCGTAAAGGCGCGCGGCGCCCAGGCGAACAGCTCCGGCGGCGTCACGGCCGGCAGCGCGGGCGCAGCACGCGGCCCGAACGGCGCAGCGGGAGCCGGCGCGCGTGGTGTTGCCACTGACGGCCAGGGCAACGCCGTTGCCGGCAGCGCTGGTGCGGTACGCGGTCCCGGTGGCGGCCGTGCGGCACGCGCCGGCGCCACGACCGTCACAGACGACGGCACCGTCGCGCACCGTTCCGGCGCCGCCGCGCAAGGCCCGAATGGCGGCAGTGGCGCGACGGCCGGCGGCTTCAACCGCAACGCCGACGGTAGCGTCACCGGCGCACGCTCCACGCGCGCGCAAGGGGCAAGCGGCGGTACCTATGCCGGTGATTCCACCTACGCAAGTGGCCAGGGCGCGCGCCACACCACTACCGCCACAGGAGCCGGCGGCAACAGCTACCAGGGCGAGACGAGCGTGAAGAAGGGCGACGGCGTCAACCACTCCGGCACCTGCTACGACGCGCAGGGCAACCCGATTGCCTGCCGTTAGCAGCTCGCCCACCTTGCTGCCATCCGCGGTCGGGTGCGCCATCGGCCAGGCGTGGCCGCTACACCTGACGGGGCCGGTGCCGTCGCGGAATCTGTGACGCTTTGCAGCGCCGTGGTACGCCCCGGCCGGCGGCGGGTACACTCGTCGTGCCGGGACGTGCGCGCTCTGCGCTGGCAGCCACCCGCGCAACAGGAGGCGGTTACGGTGACTGGCCAGTCCCAGCGGAACCCCCAGTGGGAGCGGTTCCGTCCTCGCCGGGCTTTGCGGGCTTGCGCTGTGGCCCTTGGCTTCCTGCTGGCGCTGTCGCACGCGCCAGCGACAACGGCGGAGGCATCGAGGCGTACACCCGAGGGGCGATTGAGCTTCCGCACTTACGGTTCTTCCCAGGGGTTGGCCAATCCCGGTGTCGTGCAACTGGTGCAGGACGCGGCTGGCTTTCTGTGGGTCGGCACGGAGAACGGGCTGTATCGCTACGACGGCCACCGCTTCGATGCCTACGGCATCCGCGAGGGACTTCCCTCCTCACAGGTGGACGCCCTGAAGATCGACACCAGCGGCCTGCTGTGGGTCGGCACGCATGCGGGCCTGGCGCAGTGGAACGGCAGCGGATTCAGCGCCATCAACGACGTGCCCGGGGTCACCGGCATGCAGGTGAATGATCTGGCGGCCAACAGCGAGGGGCTGTGGATTGCGACCGCCGAGGGACTCACCCACGGCGTGGCGCAGACGGCTTTCCGCCGCGCAACCGGGTGGCCGGCGGGCGAAGCGACGGCATTATGGTCGGGAGCCCGCAGCGGCACGATATGGGCTGGATGGTGGAACAATTCGGCGCGCGTCCTGGCCTGGAAAGAAGGTCGCTGGATCAGCTACGAAGCACCACCCGAACACGCGCTCGAACGCATCGACGGCCTGTTCGAAGACGATGCCGGCCGCACCTGGGCCCGCACCTCTCGCAGCATCTGGATGCTCTCCCATCCGGGCGCCCGTTTCGAGCCGCAAAAAGCGCCTATTCCCCTTTTCAGCAACAGTGGCTACTTTTCACCGGGAAACCATGGCGATTTCTGGATTCCGACCGGCCAGGGCATCGCCCATTTCGATCACGATCGCTGGAACGTCATCGACGAAGCGCATGGGTTGCCGACCAACTGGGCCCGCACCGTGCTGCAGGATCGCGAGGGGTCGGTCTGGATCGGGGCACTGGGCCTGTTGCGCATCGCCGGGCGCGGCGTCGTGCAAAGTTATACCAAGTCCGACGGATTGCCCGACAACGTGGTCTGGCAAATCCTGCGCGACCGCAACGACACGCTCTGGATCGGCACGGCGCACGGGCTGGCGCGGTTCGATGGTCGCCAGTGGATCACTGTCACCGATACCCGCGCCAATGCCATCCGTTCATTGTTGGAAGCGCCGGATGGAACGTTCTACATGGCGGGCATTCCGGCTAACGAAGTGATCCGCTTCCGACCGCCGGATGGGCCCGTGGAGCGAATACCACTGAGTCCCGAAGCGCCCGCCAAGCGGATCTTCCGCCTGGTGCTCGATGACGAGGGAGTCCTGTGGGCCAGCACCGACGGCGCCGGGCTATTCAGCGCCGACACGCGGACAGGTACGCCGCAGTTCCGCCAGGTCGCGCTTCCCGGCGGCAACAACAAGGAATACATCAGCGATCTGCACCGCGACGCGGCGGGACGCCTCTGGGCAGCCGGCCAGTTCGGCCTGGCCGTGCGTCATGAGGGCACCTGGCACCGATTCACGCGGGCAGACGGGCTGCGGCGGGATCACGTGGCCTACGTCAGGGCCTTGGGCAATGGAAACCTGCTCTTTGCCTACTTCGATCCGGTGGGCGCGGCCGAGGCGCGCTACGAATCAGGTAGCTTGAAAATGCTGCGCCACTTCGCTTCGGATACGACGCACACTCCCGACAAGATCTTTATCGTCGGCGAGGACGCGCACCGTCGCCTGTGGTTCGGCGGTGGCGAAGGCATCGACCTGGTCAGCCCCTACGGCACCGAGCATTTCGGCATCGCCGAAGGCATGCCCGGCGAGGACTGCGCCGCGATGGCCTTCCTGGCCGAACCCAACGGCGATGTCTGGATCGGCACGTCCGCCGGGCTGGCCCGCTTTGACGGGTCGGCACATGCGAAGCTGCCGGTGGCCGTCGCGCCACCGCCCGTTTTCGTCGGACTGCGGCTGGGCACCTCGCCGATCACGCCTGGCGGCGCGCCCGTGCGCGTTCCGGCCACGCAGAGCCATTTCGAAGCGCGATTCGCGGCGCCCAGCTTCGTGCGCGACGGTACCTTGCAGTACCGCGTGCGCCTGCATGGTCTGGAAGAAGACCCCCATGTCAGTGATAACCGCGATGTGCGCTATCCCGCACTGCCAGCGGGCGACTATCGCCTGGAAGTGGCCGCGCGGATCAGTCCAGCCGGCGCCTGGGGCCCGTCGCGTTCCTTTGAGTTCACAGTACTGCCGCCCTGGTGGCAGACCTGGTGGTTCCGGCTGCTGCTCGGCCTCAGCGCGGTCCTCGTCGTACTGCTTGGGGTGCAATGGCGCGTGGCCGCATTGCACCGGCGTAATCGCCTGCTGGAAGAGCACGTCGAACACCGCACGCGCGAGCTGAGCGTCGCCCACCAGCGGCAGAGCGAGGCACTGGAAGCGCTCAACCAGGCCAACGACCAGCTGCTGACGGAGATCAACGAGCGATTGTCGGCCGAACGCGCCGTGCAACAGCGCAACGTGGAACTGGAAACCGTCAATCGCAAACTCGCCGGCACGCAGACGCAGCTGCTGCAGTCGGAAAAGATGGCGTCGGTGGGCCAGCTGGCCGCCGGCGTCGCGCACGAAATCAATACGCCAATCGGATACGTCCAGGCCAACCTCGGCAGCCTGCGCCTCTACGCCGAGAACATGTCCACCCTGCTTGCCGCCTACGCGACGCTGGAAAAGGCCCAGTACGCCGATACACCGGAATACCGCAATCTGCAGGCGCTGCGACGCGACCTGGACATGGACTTCGTACTGGCGGATACGGCCAAGCTGATCGATGAATCCCAGGACGGTTTGCAGCGCATTGCACAGATCGTCCGCGACCTGCGGGATTTCTCCCGCATCGACGTGCACCCGGGCATGCCCGAGTGGCAGGCGATGGACGTGCGGACAGGACTTGAAAGCACCCTCAACATCCTGGCACATGCGATTCGTGACCGCGTCGAGGTGGTGCGCGAATTCGGCGATGTGCCGCTGATCACCGCCATCCCCTTCCAGATCAACCAGGTGTTCCTGGCCATTCTCGTCAACGCGTTGCAGGCGATTTCCGGACGCGGCCGCGTGACCGTGCGCACCAGCGTCGACGGCGCCCGTGTACGCGTGGACCTGTGCGACACGGGCGTCGGCATCGATCCGGCACACCTGGGCCGGATCTTCGAGCCATTCTTCTCAACCCGGCCGGTTGGTGCGGGAACCGGGCTGGGCCTGTCGGTCGCCTGGAGTATCGTGGAACGCCACGGCGGTACCATCCAGGTCGTCAGCGAACCGGGACACGGCAGCTGCTTTGCGGTGTTCCTTCCGATTCACCCGCCCGCCCGACGCAACAGCCCCGACGGATCTCTCATGCATTGACCTCAGATTACATCCCAGGCGTAGTCGCCGCGCTCCAGGATGCGCGCCGCCAATGCGTCCATCTCCGTATCGGCATTGCGCTCCAGGCCGCGCACATTGCGCGAAAGACGTCGCCGCGCCTGCCGGGTAAACACTTCCGCAATCTGTACGGCCGCCACCGCGTCGGCATGCGCCGCGCGAACCAGGGAATCGGCGCGCGACAGCACGCACAATCCCACGAAGAGATCGATCGCCATGTCCGCCACCCGCTTGAGCGCGTATTGCTGGTCGGCAATGGACTTTCCGTAGCGGCGCAGCAGCGCATCGGAACTTTTGGACAGCTCGACGACGTACCTCTCGTACGTCGCGGCGGCCCGTCGCAGCGGCGGCGACAGCTCGCGCAGGATCTTGTCGGTGCCGTAGCCGGTCGTTTCGCGCACGCGACGGCTGGCGTAGGTGGTCAGAACGCCAAAGCCCTTGATGGGATCGTTGAAAATGTTGCCCACCGCCGATTTCAGGTTCGACAGGGTGGCGCCGACGTCCTTCAGGCCGGAAAGGCCCACGTATAGTCGCAGGATTTCGTTGGTCCCTTCGAAGATGGACAGGATGCGCGTATCGCGGCTGATCTGCTCATAGGGATATTCGCGCATGAAGCCGTTGCCGCCGGCGATCTGCAATGCCTCGTAGCTCGCACGCTGCACGGCTTCGCTGGCGAAGATCTTGCTGATCGCTGCTTCGACGGAATAGTCGGCGCAACCGCTGTCGATGTAGTGCGCAACCATCCAGACCGCGCTTTCCGCGGCAAAACAGTCGACGGTCATCTGCGCGATTTTCTCGCGCACCAGCCCGAATTCCGCGATCGGGCGTCCGAACTGCTTGCGTTCCTTGGACTGGGCCGTGGCCAGGCGGATCAGCGCCTTCATGCCGCCAACCGCGCCGCCGCCAAGTCCCGTGCGCCCATTGTTGAGGATCGCCATCGCAACCTTGAAACCCTTGCCGACCTCACCCAGCACGTTGGCGGCGGGAACCGTCACGTCTGCAAACGCCACCGTCGTCGTGGAGGACGCACGGATGCCCATCTTGTCCTCGTGCGGACCATGGCTGACCCCCGGCCACGCCGCCTCGACGATGAAGGCGGTCATCTTGCCCTCGGGGGTGTCGGTTCGCGCGAACACCGTATATAAATCCGCTATTCCACCATTGGTGATCCAGATCTTCTCGCCACTCAAGGTCCAGCTGCCGTCGGCGTTGCGCGTCGCACGCGTGCGCACGGATGCCGCGTCCGAGCCGGCGCCCGATTCAGTAAGGCAGAACGCGGCGATCATCTCGCCGCTGGCGAGCCGGGGCAGGTACTGCGCCTTCTGTTCCGGGGTGCCGAACAGCAGCACGCCCTTCATGCCGATGGAGCTGTGCGCACCAATGGTCAGGGAGACGGAACTGTCGTGCTGGCTCGTCTGGCAGAGCACGCGGGCGTAGGCCGCATTGGATAGCTCCAGTCCACCGAAGGCCTCGGGGATGATCAGCCCGAACAGCCCCATGTCGCGCAGCGCCTGGATGAACTCGGCGGGCTGCTCGGCGATGCGATCCCAGTGCTTGAGCTCCGCCTGCTTGTCGGCCAGGAAGGCATCGATGGCATCGGTCATCGCACCGAGCATTTCCCGGTCGCGCTCGCGCAGTGCGGGATAGGGAAAGAGGTTTTCTTCGACAATCTCACCGAAGAACAGACCTTTCGCCACGCTCTGGTCGTGGCGCAGTGCATCGCCGGAAGATGCTGCCGCGGGCGCGGGTGCGGTATTCATCGCCACTGCCTCCTGGGGGAACGTCCGGCAGTGTCCATCGCCTATGGGAGGATCGCAAGCGGCGCGCCGCCGCAGCGGATACGCGAAAACGCGCCGGTGGCGTGCACCGGCGCGTTCGATTCATGGCGGCCGTTGCGACGTCAGGATGCTGTTTCAGGCGCAGCCCGAAGGCACGGTGCGGACGCCGACCCTTGCGTCCGCACCATGACCGCGTCGTCAACGGGTGTTGGCTACTATCAGGTCGGTGCGCGCGGCGAGGTACTCGCCCTGCGACCATTGCACCATCGCATCGAGCGTCGGTGCACCGGGCGCGGCGAAGCCGGTCGTCGCCAGGTCAAGCTCGCGCCGCTGTGACACACGCGGTGCGTTGCTCCACTCCGGACGGCAGGAACGACTGCTGCCAGGCTCCACGAGCGAGAGCATGCGACCAGATGGACGATAGCGGTAGTTCGCCTGCAGCTGCGGATCGCAGCCGCCGACCAGCACGTAGTTCATGTCGAGACGACCGAGAATCGCCGACGCCAGGACAGCGGCACTGGTGGCGTCGCCGGATGCCACGATGGTGATGTCGGCGGCTTCCACACCCGCCGCCATCATTTCGCGCGCCTTCCTGGCCACGCTTTCGGCGTAGGCGACCACGTCGCCGGATGCATCGGGCTGCATCGCCTGCACGGCAAACCCGCGCTCGCGGTAGCCCTTTCCGAGCGCCTCACTGACCACCGTCGGCTGGGCATCGGCCAGCACCAGGGCCTGGCGCTCGGCCGCATCGGCAAATGAGGGCGCCAGCACGGCGCCGCCGACCACAGCGATCAAGGCACGAACCCAGAAGGTGTGACGGGCACGATCAGAAATTTCCGCGAAAGACCACATGGCAGCGCTCCGACGAATTGGATTGGCTGACCGGGTTCCGCTCCTCATCGGGCGGTACGTGTCAGTGTCCGTTAGGATGTCGGCCGAAGCACTTTGGTTGCGCCAGATCGGCTCGAAATTGACCCAACTGATGGCATATACGCAGCTGGTTCAGGTGGGAGCGTGGCGAACCTGGCCGTTGCCGCGCACGACAAAGCGCTCGATGGTGAGCGATTCCGCTCCCATCGGACCATAGGCGTGCAATCGGGTGGTGGAGATACCAATCTCGGCGCCCAGGCCGAGCTCGCCGCCATCGGAAAAGCGCGACGACGCATTCACCATCACCACCGCCGAGCGCAGGCTGCGTACGAAATGATCCGCGCGTTGCGCATCGCGCGTAGCGATGACTTCGGTGTGATCCGAGCCGAATCGCCGGATGTGGTGGATAGCCTGGTCGATACCGTCGACCACCTTCACCGCCAGCACCAGGTCGAGAAATTCGGCCGCGTAGTCGTCATCGGTCGCCAGCGTATGATCACCGGCAATGGCGATGCCGCGTTCGCACAGGCGCAACTCGACCCCGCGGGCCCTGAGAGCTTGCACCGCGGCTGGAAGGAACTGCCCCGCACACGCGCGATGGACCAGCAGTGTCTCCAGCGCGTTGCAGACCGCCGGGCGCGTGGTCTTCCCATCCACCAGGAGTGCCAGCGCCAACGCCAGGTCCGCGTCCTTGTCGACGAAAAGATGGCAGACACCCTTGTAGTGCTTGATCACCGGCACGCGCGCGTGCTCGGCGACAAACCGGATCAGCCCTTCGCCACCGCGCGGAATGGCAAGATCCACAATGTCCGTCAACTGCAGGAGTTCGACCATGACCTCGCGGCGCGTATCCTCCACCAGGGTGATCGCGTGCGGTGAAATACCGCTAATCTCCAGCGCGCGCCCCAGCGCGGCCGCGATGGCGCGGTTGGAATGCAGGGCTTCCGAACCGCCGCGAAGGATCACGCCATTGCCGGCCTTCAGGCAGAGACCCGCCGCGTCAGCGGTGACATTCGGCCTGGCCTCATAGATCATTGCCACCACACCGAGTGGCACGCGGACGCGTTCGATCGTGAGGCCATTGGGCCGGGTTTCCCGACGCGTCACGCTCCCCACCGGATCCGGCAATCCGGCCACATGGCGCAGTGCGTCAGCCATGGCACGAACACGCGCCGGATCCAGAGCGAGCCGATCCAGCATCGCCGAAGAGAGCGCCTTCTGCCGCGCTGCAGCCATGTCGAGCGCGTTGGCAGACAGGATGGCATCGGCATCGTGTTCGATCGCCTCGGCCATCGCCACGAGCACCGCCGCTTTGCGCGCCGCATCCAGCGCTGCCACGGTCGCGGCGGCGTCGCGGCAGGCCAAGGCCAAGGTACGGATCGAGTCAGTCATGCGGACACTGCTCCTTCCAGGACGACCAGATCGTCGCGATGCACAATGGTTTCGCCGTAGCTATAGCCCAGCAGGGCTTCAATCTCGCGCGACTTGCGGCCGGCCACGCGGCGGATCTCCACGGCGCCGTACTGGCACAGGCCACGTGCGATGGTGCGACCCTCTGCATCGACGATGTCCGCCACGTCACCGCGCGCGAAATCGCCATCGACGGCCACCACGCCGCTGGGCAACAGCGACGCGCCCGCGCCATGCAGGGCGCGCACCGCGCCGGCGTCGACGCAAATGCGCCCGCCGTTGCCCGGTGTGTGGCGCAGCCAGTACTTGCGCGCGTGCAGTCGCCCGCCTTCGGCGCGAAAGCGGGTGCCGCAGAGGCGGTCGACAGAGAGATCGCGCAGAACATCCGCCCGGGTGCCATTGAAGAGCAGCGTCGGAATGCCGGCGGCTGCAGCCTTGCCCGCCGCTTCGACCTTGGTGGCCATCCCACCGGTTCCGACGGTGCTGCCGGCGCCACCGGCCATCGCGATGACGGCAGGCGTGATAACCGGCACGTCCTCGACAGGAACGGCATCGCTGTGCGTGCGTGGATTGGCCGTGAACAGGCCGTCGATATCCGTGGCAATCATCAACACGTCCGCATCGACCAGTGCAGCGACGATCGCGGCGAGATTGTCGTTGTCACCCAGCTTGAGCTCATCGACAGCGACCGTGTCATTTTCATTGACGACAGGCAGCGCACCCAGGCCGAGCAGTTCGCGCAGCGTCGCGCGGGCGTTCAAGTAGCGGCGGCGGTTACGCAGGTCGTCATGGGTCAGCAGCACCTGGGCAACCGGTCGATCGAAGAAGCGCTGCCACAGCGCCACCACGCTGGTCTGACCGATCGCCGCCAGCGCCTGCCGCGCGGCAAGACCGTGGGCTGTCTCCGGCTGCGAACGGACCAGGGCACGCCCCGCCGCCACGGCACCGGAGGACACCAGCACGATTTCGCGACCGGCGCGGTGCGCCGCAGCGATGAACTCGGCGATACCAAGAGCGTAGCGCGTGCTCAGGCCGGCGCCGTCCGCCGCCAGCAGGCTGCTGCCGACCTTCAGCACGGCGCGGCGCCAAGGAGGAAGTCCGTGCGGACTATGCGCGGGACGCATCGCTGATCTCCCCGGCCTGCCAGCGCCGTTCAAGCTCCGCCAGACGCAGGTCAGCAGCGCCGCCGGGGGACACGCGGGCCGCAAGGCTGGCTTCCGGTGTACGCCCCTGCCCCGCTTCGTTCGCCGTATCCGCCGCACGCCGGTAGGCTTCGCGGAACGGCACGCCGGCGGCGGCCTGCTCAATCGCCACGTCGGTGGCATACATGCTGCTCTCGATCGCCGCGCGCATGGCGGCGGCATCCCAGCCCAGCTCACGCAACAGATTCGGCAAAAGCGCCAGAGCACCAAGCCCACGCGTGAATCCATGCACGATGGAGCCCTTGGAAAACTGCAGATCGCGCTGGTAACCCGACGGCAGCGAAAGCAACTGTTCCACTTCGCAGCGTGCGGCCGCCACGGCGGAATAGCTCGCCCGCATCAGCTCGACGACGTCCGGATTGCGCTTGTTTGGCATGATCGACGAGCCCGTGGTGTACGCGGCAGGCAGCTGCACGAACCGGTACTCGGCGGTGGTGAACAGGCTAAGGTCCCACGCCAGACGACGCAGATCGAGCAAGGCGCCCGCCAGGGCGTCGAGCGCCGCCAGCTCGAACTTTCCGCGCGACAACTGCGCGTAGATCGGCGACAGCTGGAGGCGGCCGAAGGCCAGGCGCTGCGTCGTGAAATCCCGGTCCAGCGGCAGGTTGACGCCATAGCCTGCCGCAGTACCGAGCGGATTGCAGTCGACCAGGGCCAAGGTGTCGGCCGCGCGCCGGGCGTTATCGATGAACGCCTCGGCAAAGCCGGCGAACCACATTCCCGTGGACGACACCACCGCCCGCTGCAGGTGCGTGTAGCCGGGCATCGGCAGGTCGTCGCGCGCGGCCCGATCCAGGCAAACGCGCGCGACGCCACGGCATAGCGTCACCAGCTCGGCCAGCTTCTCCTTCAGCCACAGACGCGACGCGACCAGGATCTGGTCATTGCGGCTGCGCCCGGTGTGCACCTTGCGTCCGATATCCCCCAGTCGCGCAATAAGACGTGCCTCGATGGCCGAGTGACCGTCTTCGTAGCTGTCGTCCAGGATAAAGCGGCCGGAATGAAAATCCTCGCCCAGTTCCGCCAGTTCACGTACCAGCTGCGCCGATTCCTCCGCCGTGATCAACCCGATGCGGGCGAGCCCCTCCACATGGGCCTGACTCGCCTGGATGTCGTGCAGGAAAAATTCGCGGTCGAGCAGCACGTCGTCACCGGCGAGGAATTGCATGATGCGCTTGTCGACTTCGACACCGGATTTCTGCCACAGCAGTTCGGACATGTCAGGGCTCCGCCTTCGATGCGGTCACGGGAATTGCCGTCAGCTCGTCAAAGCCAAGGGCACGGTTGAGATTCTGCAGGGCCTGCGTTGCGGCCCCCTTGAGCAGGTTGTCGATCGTGGCGACGACCACCAGACGCTTTCCGCCCGGCGCCAGCGCGAATCCGCCGATCTCGCAGCCGTGGTCGCCGGCGATCCGGCTGACCCAGGGCGCCTCGTCCACGACGCGGACGAGCGGCTCGGCCGAATAGCGCTCGCGATACCGGCCAGTGACTGCCGGCAAGGTCTGCGGTGTCTGCAGCCACAGGTTGACGGTCATGGTGATGCCGCGAAAGTGCGGCGCTACGTGCGGCATGAATTCCACGGGCAGGCCCAGATGTTCGCTGACCTCCCGCTCATGCACGTGGCCGACCAGCGAATACGGCATCAGGTTGTCGCGCAATTTCTGCGGATCGTTCTTGTCGGACGGCGTCGTTCCGGCGCCCGAATAGCCGGAAACACCAAAGCAGGTCGGCGGGCCGGCCAGGAGATCCTTGATGGGCGCGATCGCCAGCTGCATGGCCGTGGCATAACAGCCGGGATTGCTGATGCGCCGCTGGTCCTGCCAGGCGGAACGGTACAGCTCGGGAAGCCCGTAGTACCAGCTGCGATCGAAGCGGTAGTCGGCCGACAGGTCGAGCAGGATGGTCGAGGATTCGCCCATCGCCTCGACGTAGGGAGCAGCCTTGCCGTTGGGCAGGGCCAGGACGACAGCGTCCGCGTCATGGGCGGCAGTCTGAGCGGGGTCTAGATTGGTGTAGCGCAGATCGCCACGGTAGTGGGCATTGTGATCGCTGACGCGCTGGCCATCCAGCTCACGTGACGAGACAAAGGCCAGCTCCAGGCCCGGATGTCCTGCGATCAGGGAAATCAGTTCGGCGCCGGTGTGACCGCGCGCGCCGATGATGCCAACGGATTTCTTCATGGACGACGGAATCTCCAGGGGTTCAGGGCCGTCAACCGATCAGGGTTGGCGGCCGGTCGCGGCAATGGTCCACGCAGAAGGCGATGTCGGAAAAATCTTCCAGCCCATACCAGAACACTTTCCACTTTTCCTGCTTGAAGCAGCCATCGGATTCGGCGTAGTAGAACGGATTGACCAGGTTGCCGTGTCGTGAGCGCCAGAACAGCTGCGGCACCTCCTCGCGCATCACCTGCCACACGGCACGCCCCAGTCCCTCGCCCTGCGCCTCGTCGAGCACCGCGAATTTGTCGAGATAGGTATGCCCCTGGACCTCCGTCAGGATCACCGCGGCGCGATAGTTCTCGCTGATGTAGACGCACTGGGGAACTGTGCGCTCGAAGTAGTCCGCGACCAGGCGCCGCCCGAAACTCGACTCGATCAGCGAGCGCAGGCGATCGCAGTCGATGCCCTGCCAGGAATGGAACTTCAGGACTTTCTCGCCGCGCCGCACCAGCGTGCCCGAGCCCTTGTGGGTGAAGAGTTCCTTGGCCAGCTCGGCCGGCCGCGTGATCGAGATCGAGGACGTCAGCGGCAGGCGGTCCAGCAGCAATTTGATCTGCTCGATCTTCAGCCGCATGCCCGAATGCAGCCACGGCTGCGCCATCAGATGATCGTATTCGGTCGACAGGTTGATCGAATCGATCACCGCCTCTTCACCGTCGAGCAGGCCACCCGTGCTGGTCAGGAAGATGATCTTGTAGGGCTGCAGCACCTGCACCAGCTCATTGGCCGCGAAATCCGCATTGATGTTGAGAATCTGACCGCCCAGTGTTTCGCCCAGGCTCGCGATCACGGGAATGGAGCCGGCGTTGAGGCTGGCTTCGATCGGCGCCAGATTTACGCCGGTCACCTCGCCGACAAGGCCGTAGCGTTCGCGGTCCATGAACTCCGCGTCGAAGACGCCGCCGACGATTGAGGTCGCACGCGCGTCCGTCGCCTGCAGCGATTCGACGAGCTTGAGGTTCTCGGTCAGCATAACGCGGCGCACGATCGCCAGTGCCTCGGGTGAAGTCACGCGCAGGCCGTCGATGGTCTGCTTCTGGATGCCAGCTGCGGACAGCTGTTCGTCCAGCTGGGGACCGGCACCGTGCACCACGATCGGTGTCAGACCCACCTGCTGCAGGAATGCCAGCGAAGAGGTCAGCGCCTCCAGGTCATCGCGCAGAACGGCGCCGCCGACCTTGACCACGGCGAAGCGCTTGGCGTCCAGCTGCGAAAAACGCTTGAGGTATTGGTGTATTTCTTTCGCGCTGGCCATGCTCGACAACAGGCGCACGATCGTCTGGCGTACATCTTTATGCGCATGCATGGTCGATGATCCGTACATAGCTTTCGGTTACTTTCTGCAATTGTTCCAGGGCGACCCATTCGTCGGCCGTGTGTGCCTGCGCGATATCGCCAGGACCGTAGACGAAACTGGTGTAGCCGGCGGCCGAGAAGAGCGATGATTCAGTCCAGAAATCCACGGCATTTCCGATCGGCAGGCCCAGTTCGTCCGCAAGGTCGCGCGCAGCCAGCCGGCGCGACTCCGCGGCGGCGATGTCACCCGCGGGCAGCGACGGGCCACGAAACGTTTCCTCGAACTCGGCGGGCGCAGGTTCCGCGAAGGCGCGGAATGTCCCCAGCAGTTCGTCCGTCGACATGCTCGGCAGGGGACGGAATCCGAACCGGACTTCGCACGACGGTGCGATGACATTCGGCTTGATGCCACCGTCGACGCGACCGATATTGAAACGCAGCCCGGTCAGCCCGCCGAAGCGGTGATGCGATTGCGCCTGGACGTAATCGAGTGCCCGGCCGCCCCAGCGCATCGCCTGGTGTACCGCGCTGTCCGACAGCGCGATGTCGCCCGACGCGTGCCCTGCGCGTCCGGCGAGTCGCATCCGCACGGCGCTGATGCCGCGATGGGCAAGAACCGCTTCGGCACGCGTGGGTTCGGCCACGATGACGGCGTCAAACGGCGGCGGATCCCGGAGGAAGGCCGCGATGCAGCGTGCGTCGTTGGCTTCCTCGTCAGTCGTGAACAGGAAGGCGCAACCGCCCGAAGTGTGCGCCGCGGCCGTGAGCAGGGCGGCGGCGGCGCCCTTGATGTCGCAGGCGCCCAGGCCGATTGCGCGATCATCCGTCACCAGCAGCTCGTGTGGATTGCGCGACCAGGTCGGCGACGCGGGCACGGTATCCAGGTGAACATTGAACAGAAAGCGTGGTTTTCCACGCACCGAGTACAGGCTGACTGCGCCGGCACCATGATCGGTCACGGTGTGGCTGAAGCCGGGCAAGGCCGCCTTGAGATGGTCGAAGATGCCGCCGGTGCCGATATCCCGCGGCGGATTGCGCGTGTCGCAGGCGACCAGGGCACGCAGGTGGTCCAGTGTCGTGGCGATCATGGGCACTTGCCCTCGTGTGTACGCATCGGCCGCACCTCAGTCACCCTGGCCGCGATTGACTTCAGCCCACAGCGTCGAGCTCATGCCGTAGAGACGGATGAATCCCTCGGCTTCGGCCACGCCCCAATCCGCCGACTGCGCATACGTCGCACCCTTGGCATTGAGTATGTGCGGCGAACGCACCGCGACGGCATTGACAGTTCCGCCCACGGATTCCAGCACGACCGTGCCGTTGACGCAGCGCTGGCTGGAGGCCAGGAAGGCTTCCAGGTCAGCCTTGAGGGGATCGTGGTAGAAGCCCTCATACACCAGCTCGACCCAGCGCCGGGCGATCTCGGGCTTGAAGCGGTTCTGCGGCCGCGACAGCACGGCCTCTTCCAGCGCGCGATGCGCGGCGAGCAGGGAAACCAGGCCGGGCGCCTCGTAAATGATGCGGCCTTTCAGGCCGATCGTCGTGTCGCCCGTGTAAAGCCCACGCCCGACACCGTAGGACGCGAACAGTGTATTGAGCCGGGCGAGGATGGCATGGCCCGCCATGCGCTCTCCGTTGAGCGCCACCGCCTCGCCCTGCTCGAATACGATTTCCACGTGCAATGCCTGTGCCGGCCATTCGGAGCGCGGTGCGCACCAGCCGCGCGCGCCCGGCCCGGGAATTTCCCAGCGGTCGATCTCGCCGCCGGACATGGTCAGCCCGAGGAGGTTCTCGTTGATCGTGTAGCTCTTCTGCTTGGCGCGCACCGAAAATCCGCGGTCTTCCAGATATTTCTGCTCGTACGCCCGCACTTCCTTGTGTTCGCGCTGAATCTCGCGGATCGGCGCAACGATGGTGTAGTCGCCGAGGGCTTTCACCGCAAGGTCAAAACGCACCTGGTCGTTGCCCATGCCGGTGCAGCCGTGCGCGATGAGGGTCGTGCCGAGCTCGTCGCAGCGTTTGAGGGCGGCTTCGACAATGAGATAACGATCGGACACCAGCAGCGGATACTGGCCCTGGTATCCCTCGCCGGCCCAGACGAAGGGTTTGACGAATCCGGACCAGATTGCCGGACCACCGTCGACCGTGACGTGACTGGCGGCGCCAAGCTCGGTGGCGCGCGCCTCGATATAGGCCCGCTCCTCGGCGTCCACGCCCCCCGTATCAGCAAATACGGTGTGCACCGTGTAGCCGCGTTCGCGCAGATAGGGAATGCAGAAACTGGTATCCAGTCCGCCTGAAAATGCCAAGACGATATCTTTCTGACTCATGACGTGTTCCTGTCGGCCGCTTCGCGGCAGCCGGATGGGTTGAATAAAGGGGCTGCGTTCAGCGCGAAGGCGTGTGCCGGGCCAAGGCTGCCATGACGGCTTTCTGCACATGCAGGCGGTTTTCCGCCTCGTCGATCGCGATGCAGGCCGGCGAGTCCATTACGGCGTCGGTCGCTTTGATATTGCGCCGCAGCGGCAGGCAATGGCTGAAGACGCCGTTGTTGGTCAGCGCCATTTTTGCCTCGTCCACAATAAAATGTTTGTGCGACTGGCGGATCGGGGCCTCGTCCTGCCAGCGGCCGAAGTACGGCAACGCGCCCCAGCTCTTGGCGTAGACGATATCGGCGCCGCGGTAGCTGTCCTCGATATCGTGGCTCACCCGCAGCGAACCGCCGCTCTCGGCAACGTTCTGGCGGGCCAGTTCCATGTAACGCTCGTCCAGTACGTACTCGGGCGTCGGGCACAGCAGCGTCACGTCCATGCCGAAACGCGTGGCGATCAGGAGCGCCGAGTTTGCCACTGCCGTGTTGAGGGGTTTGGGGTGGTACGTCCAGGTCAGGACGTATTTCTTTTTGTCCAGATTGCCGAATTTCTCACGCAACGCCATCACGTGCGCGAGCTCCTGGCACGGATGCGTGATGGTTTCCAGGTTGATCACCGGCACCGTGGCGTACTTCGCGAATGCCTTGATGACGCGGTCTTCGCGGTCCACTGACCAGTCCTGGAACTTCGGAAACGCCCGCACGCCGATCAGGTCGACGTAGCGCGACAGAACGCGGGCTACTTCGGAGACGTGCTCCTCGGTATCGCCGTCCATGACGGTGCCCAGGTCGAACTCGATCGGCCAGGCATCCTTGCCGGGCGCCAGCACGACCGCATGCCCGCCCAACTGATGGGCGCCCAGTTCGAAACTGGTGCGCGTGCGCATGGAGGGGTTGAAGAACAGCAGGGCAATGGACTTGCCCGCCAGCTGCTGGCCGAAGCGGGAATGCTTGAAGGCGACGGCCTGGTCCAGCAACGCGTCCAGCTCGGCGCGTGACCAATCCTGCGTGGTGAGAAAGTGGCGAAGTGACATCGGAAGCCTCGGCAGAAGGTGGGGGACTTCGCTCGCCGGGCTTGGGACCACAAACAAAAAACCCGGCGCGAAGGCCGGGTTTTTGTCGGAAACTGATGATGCAGTGCGACGACCTACCCGGCTGGCAATGGCGGGAACGGTCGACGCGCACGCGACGTCATGCCAGCAGCCATGCGGGCGCTGGTCAGGATATCGGCGTCGGCGTAGTTCGCGCTCATGCTGCCTCGGGTGGGGTGGACGCCGGGATCATTACACGGAAGTTTTCCGCGGCGCAACAATACATGGGAATATGCGGCAGCGTCCGACGCACGCCCGGCGGGTCGGCCAACACAAGGCTGCCGGCCGCATCCCGTCGGTTACTCGGCCGGCGTGACGCTGACCCGTACGCGGATGCGCTCGCCCGGATCGTAGTCGAGGCGCGACATGTAGGTTTCGCCCCGATAACGGTACTCGACGTCGTAGCCGTTCACGCGACGCTCTTCGTAGCCGCCATCCACTTCACGGCAATGGCGTTCGGTACTGGTGTAGGTGCGGTCATCGCGCCGGGCCGCGCTGTTGCCGATGGCGCCGCCGGCGACCGCACCGGCAATGGTGGCCGCCTTGCGCCCGTCGCCCTTGCCGACCTGATTGCCCAGCGCGCCACCGATGATGGCGCCGAGCACCGTAGCGCCGGTGTTGTTGCCCCGGCCGTCTTCGCGATGGGTCACGCGCTCGTCATAGCACTCGCGCTCGGGGCGGCTGACACGTTCATAGGTATAGATCGGATCGACGCGGACCACATCGGCCCAGGCGTAGTGCACTGCCTCGTCGGAGCGACCCCGGTCTTCCTGGGCGCTGACTGTCTGGCTCATGACGAGCCCGGCGGCGAGGATAAGCAGCAACGTACGCGACATCGTGATCTCCGGAAGGCAGAGGAACGGTACGACACACCCATGGGCCGCGTGGACGGAATTGATTCCGCGCCGGATCGGAGCGTTCCACCATGGACTTGAATGAGAATTTAACTGACCGAGCCTGAATCTGCGATAAGGCGTACGGGACCGGACCGCCTCCCCTGCGGGCGGCGGGTACCTGGGAATGTCCGCCCGCACTGCTAGACTATTCATCTTATTCAGAGTCGACGCCGATGACCTTTCGCCTGTACAACACGTTGACCCGCCGGGTCGAGGAATTCACGCCGCAGAACCCCGACCGGGTCACCCTGTATGTCTGCGGGCCGACGGTCTACAACTATGTCCACATCGGCAACGCCCGGCCGTATGTGGTATTCGGACTGCTGGCCCGCTTGCTGCGGCGCCATTTCCCGAACGTCACCTACGCCCGCAACATCACCGACGTCGACGACAAGATCAACAACGCCGCACGCGAAGCCGGCGTGCCGATCGGCACCATTACCCAGCGTTACGCCGCTGCCTATCGCGAGGACATGGGGCGGATCGGCGCCGATGCGCCCGATGTCGAGCCGCACGCGACCGATCACATCCCACAGATCATCACGATGTGCGAGAAGCTGATCGCCAGCGGCCATGCCTACGCGGCCGAGTCACACGTGCTGTTCGATGTATCGAGCTATCCGGAGTACGGTCATCTCTCCGGCCGCTCGCTGGAAGACATGATCGCCGGCGCCCGCGTCGAAGTGGCGCCGTACAAGAAGAATCCCGCGGACTTCGTACTGTGGAAGCCCTCCACACCCGACCTGCCGGGCTGGGACAGCCCCTGGGGCATCGGCCGCCCCGGCTGGCACATCGAATGCTCGGCCATGAGCGCCACTCACCTGGGCGAGACCATCGACATCCATGCCGGCGGCGTCGACCTGCAGTTCCCGCACCACGAAAACGAGGTCGCGCAGAGCACCTGCGCGCACGGCGGCAAGGTGTTTGCGCGTTACTGGATGCACAACGGCATGCTCACCATGGACGGCAAGAAGATGTCCAAATCGGTGGGCAACACGGTGGTGCTGCACGAGCTGCTGGGACTCTATCCCGCGGAAGTGCTGCGCTACGTCCTGCTCAAGGCGCATTACCGGCAGCCGCTGGACTGGTCGGAGGGCGCGCTGCGCCAGGCGCGTGCCACGCTCGACGGCTGGTATGGCGTACTCCGCGACCTGGCCGACGTCCCCGTCGAGATCGACCACGACGCCGTACCGGCCGAGTTCGAGACCGCCCTGCTCGACGATCTCAATACGCCCGAAGCACTGGCGATCATGGCGCGCGTCGCCGATGCGGCGCGCAAAGCCATCGGTACCGACCAGGCTGCCGCCGCCAAGCGCGATCTCCTCGGCTGCGCCCGGATGATCGGCCTTGCCACCGGCGAGCCCGAAGCCTGGTTCAAGCAGGGCGCCAGCAGTGGCGTCGACGCGGCGGCCATCGAACAGCTGATTCTCGATCGCAACGCCGCTCGCGCCGCCCGTGAATTCGCCAAGGCCGACGAGATCCGCAAGACGCTGGCGGACATGGGTGTCACGATCGAGGATGGCGCCCAGGGCACGCGCTGGCGGGTGGCGTCGCAATGAGCGAAACCAGTGCCATGGCCGCCGAGGCAGCGCAGGACGCGATCATTGACGAATTCGCCTTTTTTGCGGACTGGACCGAACGCTACCAGTACCTGATCGACCTCGGCCGCAAGCTGCCGGAATTTCCGGATGCCTGGAAGACGGACGCCCACAAGGTGCATGGCTGTCAGTCACAGGTCTGGCTGGTACCGTCGGGCGATGCGGGGCGCCTGGAATTCGCGGCGGTCAGCGACTCATCCATCGTCACCGGCCTGATCGCCCTGTTGCTGCGCGTGTACTCCGGTCGTTCGGCCGACGCGATCGTTTCCACCGAGCCCCGTTTCATCGAGGCCATCGGGCTGGCCAAGCATTTGTCGCCGACGCGGTCGAACGGCCTTGCCGCCATGCTCCAGACCATCAAGCAGCACGCCCGCGCCACCCTCACCGCCTGATCCCGCTCCTGCCGTACCCCGGAAAAACAACACCCCGCTCAAGGCGGGGCGTTGCAGGGGCGTGCATGCGATCGTGATCAGTCGCCCATCTGGCGCTGGCGGTGTTCCCAGCGCTCCTGCGCATCAAGGCACAGCGTGGCGATAGGACGGGCCTCCAGACGCTCCAGGCCGATATCCTCATCGGTCTCTTCGCAGTAGCCGTAGCGTCCTTCTTCGATCCGCTTGAGCGCCTTGTCGATCTTGGCGATCAACTTGCGATAGCGGTCCCGGGTACGCAGCTCCAGGGAGTTTTCGGTCTCGCGGGTCGCCCGCTCGGCTTCGTCGCCGATGTCGCGGACTTCCTCGCGCAGGTTGTCGATCGTCTGTTTCGATTCCTCGACCAGCTGGTCCCGCCACTCCCGCAACTTGTTGCGGAAGAAGGCAAGATGCATGGGATTCATGTACTCCTCATCCGACGACGGGCGGTAGCCCGGCGGAAGGTCAATGTGTGTGGTTGCCGCAAGAGCGTAGCGGCCGCCTTCCATGGTGATTCCGGCCTCGGACGCGGTCGGCGCAATCACTCCTTTACCTTTTGCTTTCTTGGACTCTTCGGTAATCACTTGCTTAGTCGATTTGCTGGTGGTGTCTTGTTTGACGGGCTCCGACGTTACCGCCGGCTGCGAGGCCGGCCCCGCTGCGGCGGCCGGCTTGGGGTGCTCCGCCAACTTGGGTGTCGAAGCAGGTGCGGATGCTGCTGGCGCCGCGACCGGCGCTGGCTTGGAAACCGTAGGAGCGGGCTTGGCGGCGGATTTCGCCGTGACCGGTTCCGACGTCGTCGGCTTGGCGGACTTGGCTGCCGCGGCGGGAGCCTTGGCTGCCGGTTTCACCGATTTCGTTGCGACTACTGACTTGCTGGCCGGTGGGGCCGGCTTGACCGCCTTTGCCACCTTCGTCGCCTTCGCGGCATTTGCCACCTTGGCCGGTGGCGCCGCCTTCTTGACGGGCTTGGCAGTCGTCTTGGCTGCAACCTTGTTCTTTGCCGGCGCGACTGCTTTGGTCGCGCTCTTGCTGCTGACTACGGCTTTCCCCTTCGCAGCAGGTTTCTTCGCAGAACTACGCGTGCTTTTCGCCATTTCCGTTCACCGTTGTGGCTAGGCGGCGGCGTGTTATAGCCTAAGTCGGTAATGCCGGCAACCGCCGGAAATCCTCGCCAGATCAACGCCTGGCCCCATCGGATCACGCCGCCAGTGTCTCGGCTAATACTCCTTTTGCTGGGCATGTACAAGCGCTTGCTCAGTCCTCTGCTGGGCTCGCGATGCCGCTATCATCCCAGTTGCTCGGACTACGCCCGGGTCGCCGTCGCACGCCACGGGGCGGGGCGCGGCTCGCTGCTGGCGGCCTGGCGGCTGCTACGCTGTCATCCCTTCAGCGCCGGCGGTATCGATCCGGTGCCGACTGATTTTACGTTCCGTCATCGCCCACCCGCGGCCCCGACGCCAGAGAACCCTCTCCATGAAGAATTGGCTGATTCAGAACGCCCTCCTCGTCAATGAAGGCCAGCGCACCGTCAGCGACCTGCGTATCCGCGACGGCCGGATCGACACGATAGCGCCGGGGCTGAGCGGACGCGCCGACGAAACGGTGGTCGACGCCACCGGATTGTGGCTGCTGCCGGGCATGATCGACGACCAGGTGCACTTTCGCGAGCCCGGCATGGAATACAAGGCCGACTTCGCCACCGAATCGCGCGCCGCCGTGGCCGGCGGCATCACCAGCTACATGGAGATGCCCAATTCCAAGCCAACCACCACCACGCTCGACGCACTTGAAGACAAATACGCCCGCGCCGCGGCGAAGTCGGTGGCCAACCACGCCTTCTACCTCGGCGCCACCAACGACAATCTCGAGGTGATCCGCGCGCTGGATCCGAAGGCCGCCTGCGGTATCAAGATCTTCATGGGCGCCTCGACCGGCAACATGCTGGTGGACAACCCCGATACGCTCAATGCGATTTTCCGGGACGCCCCGACGATCATCGTCACGCATTGCGAGGACACTCCGACCATCGAGGCCAACCTGGCTGCCGAGCGCGAACGCTACGGCGACGCGATTCCGGTCGGACGCCACCCGTACATCCGGTCGCGCGAGGCCTGCATAAAGTCCACCCGGCTGGCCATCAGCCTGGCGCAACGACACGGGACGCAACTGCATGTCCTGCACATCACGACCGCCGACGAGCTGGCCCTGTTCTCGCCGGGACCGCTGCAGGGCAAGCGCATCACCGCCGAAACCTGCATGCACTTCCTGCACTACAGCGAAGAGGACTACGCGACGCTGGGCAACCAGATCAAGTGCAACCCGGCCATCAAGTCCGCGTCTGACCGCGACGCCATCATCGCCGCCGTCCGTGAAGGCCGGATCGACGTCCTGGCCACCGACCATGCACCGCATACGCTGGAGGAGAAGGCCCAACCCTACGAGAAGGCGCCGTCCGGGCTTCCGCTCGTGCAGTTCGCGCTGCAGTGCGCGCTGGAGCGCCATTTCGACGGCCAGCTGAGCCTCGAACGGGTCGTGGAGTGCACCAGCCATGCACCGGCGAACCTGTTCCGGGTCAAGGAACGGGGCTTCCTGCGCGAAGGCTACTGGGCCGACCTCGTCCTGGTCGATCCGCGCCGCCCGCACAGGGTCAGCCGTGACCAGGTGCTGTCCCGCTGCGGCTGGTCGCCGTTTGAAGGCACCACGTTCCGTTCGTCGATCACGGCCACCTGGGTCAACGGCCATCGTGCCTGGCACCAGGGCCAGCTCGACGACAGCCAGATGGGCAAGCGGCTGGAATTCGCCCGATGAAGCGACCGGTGGAATGGGCGCTGGCCTTGGCCGCGGCAACGTCGCCAGGCGCCTGGGCAGACGCTGGCGTCATCGATTTGCCGAACACCGTGCAACAGGGGCAGCTCGTCGTGGGCCACGTCCCCGCCGGAAGCCAGGTGAAGGTCGGCGACCGCACACTGGCCGCCGGCGCGGACGGTGTCATTGCGTTTGGCATCGCCCGCGACGCGCCGGAACGCCTGGTCGTATCCGTGTCACTGCCCCGCGGCCAAGCGGTCGAGCACGCACTCGCGGTCACGCAGCGCAGCTACGCGATCGAACGTGTCGACGGGCTGCCGCAGCGCACCGTCACGCCCGATCCGGAGACCGAGAAGCGGATCGCCGAGGAGCAGGCACGGGTTGCCCAGGCGCGCCAGCGGAACGACCCGCGGACCGACTTCCTGGCGGGATTCGCCCGGCCCGCCGAAGGCCGCATCAGCGGCGTCTACGGCAGCCAGCGCGTCAATAACGGCATACCGAAGTCGCCGCATATGGGCCTGGACATCGCCGTGCCAACCGGTACGCCCGTGAAGGCGCCGGCCGGCGGCGTCGTCAGTTTCGCCGATCCAGACCTGGTCCTGACCGGCGGCACCGTCCTGGTCGACCATGGCCATGGCCTCACCAGCGCCTTCGCGCACCTGAGCCGCATTGACGTCGTCGTCGGCCAGGCCGTGGCGCAGGGCGAGGTTCTGGGCGCCGCGGGCGCGACGGGGCGCGCCAGCGGGCCGCATGTGCACTGGGGATTCAACTGGTTCGATGTCCGGCTGGACCCACAGCTACTGCCTGCCACCGCGGAAAAAGCTGCGCCAAAGGGCGGAGCGGCTTCCGGACCGGCCGGCCGGCGTCGCTAACCCTGCTTCCCCGGCCCGGGGGCGTCGCCGGGCAGAAAAGTTCGGCCCAGTACGGCGACAGAATGACGCGACGACAGTGGGCGACGGAAGTACGTGAAATCGGGGGTTTTTTTTCGGATTTCAGCGAACTTTCGACGTCTACCAACCGGCATATCGACGTGGATTTCGGCCAATCCATATCCCAAGACCACAAAAACGGCAAAAGACACGCTATACAAATCGGTCAGACCCCGTTACCTTAATAAATGCTTCACATTTGGCGCAGCCTGCTGCGTCTGGTTGTAAGTCCGGGGTGTTGGGGTTTGTCACGACGGCCTGGCTGGTTCCTCGCGACCAGAGTCGTTCTTTTTCGCCGAAAAAGTACGATGACTTACGTACTTTGACCTGACCTGTTCATGGGGGCAGTTTTGATGAAATCCCGCGTACTTACCCGTTCCATCACGCTGGCGCTGTACGGCGGTCTCGCCGGCATGCTGGCGCAGAGCGTTGCCATCGCCCAGGAAGAAAAGGGCGAAGAGCTCGAAGCCATCATCGTCACCGGTTCGCGCATCAAGCGCGCCGAAACCGAAACCGCCCAGCCGGTGTTCGCCCTGGAGCGCGTCGACCTGGAACGCACCGGCCTGACCTCGGTCGCTGACGTCCTGACCGACCTGACCAGCAACGGCGCATCGATCGGCCTGACCGTGAACAACGGCAACACCAACGGCACCAGCCGCGTCGACCTGCGTAACTGCGGCTCGAACCGTACGCTGGTCCTGGTCAACGGCCGTCGTTGGGTGCCGGAACTCAACGGCAACGTCGACCTCAGCAGCATCCCGTTTGCCGCGATCGAGCGCATTGAAGTCCTCAAGGACGGCGCCTCGTCGATCTACGGCACCGACGCCATCTGCGGCGTGATCAACATCACCATGCGCGACAAGTTCGAAGGCGCGCAGGCGACTGCCTACGTCGGCGAGAACTCGCACGGCGACGGCCGCCGCACCGCCTATGACCTCACCATGGGCACCAGCAACGACCGCGGCTCCGTGCTGTTCAACGTTGCTTACACCAATCAAGAGCCGATCATGGCCGGTGACCGCGACATCTCGTCGGTCCCGCTGTTCGGCTTCCCGGCGAACACCTCGTCGCCGGGCCGCGCCAGCCCGACCACCCCGTTCGGCAGCTTCAACGTGCCGGACCGCGGCGTGCTGACGCTGGATCCGAGCAAGCCGGGCTGCCGTCCGAACCAGGACTGCACCGACGCCACCGGCCTGTCGGACTTCCGCGTGTTCAACTTCCGCACCGACGGCTACAACTTCACCCCGGTGAACTACCTGGTGCAGCCGCAGGAGACGCAGTCGGTCTACACCCAGGGTCGCTACGACCTCACCGACAACGTCAAGCTCCGCGCTGAAATGCTGTTCAACCAGCGCAGCAGCGAAGCCCAGCTCGCCGCCCAGCCGCTCTCGGGCGTCCGCCTGCACGCGGACAACGTCTACAACCCGTTCGGCGTCACCGTGAACGGCGTGACCTTCCGCCCGACCGTCCAGCCGCGTTCGTTCGCGGTCGACCAGGACACCGTCCGCTACGGACTGGGCCTGGAAGGCAACTTCGGTCTGTGGGATCGCGGCTTCAACTGGGACGTGAACTACAGCTACTCGAACAACGAACTGGTGCAGGTCAAGCGTGGCTTCTTTGACGCCACCCGCTTCGGCCTGGCGACCGGCCCGTCGTTCATCGACGCTGGCGGCGTTGCCCGCTGCGGCACGGCCGCTGCGCCGATCGCCGGCTGCGTGCCGTTCAACCTGACGGGCGGCCAGTCCGGCATCACGCCGGAAATGCTCGCCTACGTCGGCGTGGTTCCGCGCAACATCACCGAACAGCAGACCAAGAACTACACGGCCAACCTGTCCGGCGAAATCGTCGAGCTGCCGGCCGGCATGCTGGCCTTCGCGGCTGGCCTGGAATACCGCAAGGAATTCGGCTACTTCGATCCGGATCCGCTGACCCAGTCGGGCAACGTGCTGGGTGACAACCCGGCCACCGCCACCCGCGGCGGTTACAACCTGACCGAAGGCTTCATCGAACTGGCGGTTCCGGTCCTGCGTGACGTGACCTTCGCCAAGTCGCTGGAATTCTCGGTGGCCACGCGTCACTCCGACTACTCCAACTTCGGCACGACCAACAACCCGAAGTTCGGCTTCACCTGGCGTCCGATTGACGACCTGCTGGTCCGCGGCAACTACGCCGAGGGCTTCCGCGCGCCGTCGATCAACGAACTGTTCGCCGGTCAGGCGACGGGCTTCCCGACCGCCGTCGACCCCTGCTCGCGCAACAGCACGATCTTCCAGGAAAATGCGGACGTCCGCGCCCGCTGCGCAGCAGCCGGCGTGCCGACCAACTACCAGCAGTCGGCGGCCCAGGTGCGTGGCACCAGCGGCGGCAACCCGAACCTGTCGCCGGAAACGGCCCGTACGAAGACCCTGGGCCTGGTCTACAGCCCGGAATTCGTCGAAGGTCTGAACGTCGCCCTGGACTGGTACAACATCCAGATCGAGAACAACATCTCGGCGCGTACCACGCAGCAGATCCTCAACGACTGCTTCGTCTCGAACATCAGCAGCCGTTGCGCCCTGATCTTCCGCGACCTGGACGGCTCGCAGTTCGGCAACCCGGGTGAAGTCCGCCAGGTGCTGGCGACCAACCAGAACTTCGCCTCTGGCCTGGAAGTGGAAGGTTTCGACTTCACCGTCGACTACAACTTCTCGACCGACTACGGCGATTTCAAGGTCAACTGGGACAACGCCTACATCTCGTACTACGGCGACCTGCACCAGCCGGACCGCGGCGTGCGTAACGGCGACGGCGACCCGACCCTGGGCAACCAGATCGGTACGCAGCTGAACAACTCCAGCGCCGGCTCGCTGTGGCGTCTGCAGTCGCGCATCTCCACGACCTGGACCCAGGGCGACTGGAGTGCGACCCTCGGCGCGAACTACACCTCCGCGCTGAAGGAAAACTGCTCGCTGGTGGTCAACACCGCCAACGCGCTGGGCCAGGCCGACCTGCGCAACCTGTGCTCCAACCCGAATCGCGTGATCAACACGTATTCGCTGTCTGGCGCCAACATCGTTGCCCGTCCGTCGCTGCAGCCGCAGAACGAGATCGAAGACGTGTGGTACTTCGACGCGCAGGCCACCTGGCAAGCGCCGTGGAAGGCCAAGATCACCGCCGGTATCCGCAACCTGTTCGACAAGGATCCGCCGGTGTGCTTCTCCTGCTTCGCGAACAACTACGAAACGAACTACCGCGTGCCGGGTCGTTTCTACTACGTGAGCTACCAGCAGAAGTTCTAAGATTCGACAACGTCGCCGCGCCGGTCATCCGGCGCGGCAAACAAGGATGGTTGAGTGAACGGCGCGGGCAACCGCGCCGTTTTTTTGCGTGCGGAGGCTCTCTCCTGCCGTTTCTGCCGGGAACGCGGACGACGGGCACGACCACACCGCCGTTCAAGACGGCAGCGGACGCGTCAGACAAGGAACGGGTCGCCGGCAGGCGACCCTGCGGCGTCAGGCGCCGACGGTGGCGAAGGCGTCGATACCGCCGGTGTAGCCGCCGGTCACGCCCTTGGTGGCCACGGCCACCGCGTTGTGCGGATGCAGGCTTTCAAAGTGCGAGGTACGGACCCAGAAGTCGACGATGCGTTCGTCCGTGTCCAGCGCCTGCTGCACGCGCCGGGCAGCATCTTCGCAGAACATCAGGTTCTGGCCATTCAAGCGGGCGAAGGCCTGCTCGTCGACGCGCTTCACCGCCGTCTGCACCGGTGTCTTGAGCGCCGCTTCGACGCGATCGATGACGTCGATGATCGGCAGGTCGAAGCCCTGCGCCAGGCGGGCGCGCACTTCGGCCGAACTGCGCTGGCTGTGCGGTGTGGCAACAATCCCCTGCTCGCTGCCAAGCCAGGCGACGACGGCGTCGTAGTCCAGCGCCTGGCCACGGGCGAAGTCCTGGCCGAATTTCTCCTGGATCAGCTGGCGCGCCAGCGCCGCCGAGCAGGGGCAGGTACTGGAATACACCACCTCGCAACCCAGCTCCAGCGAGAACTGGCCGCGGTCCATCAGGGCCGTCAACACGATGGGGTACGACTTCCAGCCGCTGTTGTCGCTGACCAGCGCCGGCCGACGGATGAGGTAGTCGAACGCGATCCGCACCATGGCGCGGTCGGAAAGCTCGGCATGGGAATCGAGAAAATCTTTGAGCAGCCGCCGCAGGGAGCACGGGGTCAGCGGCTCGGTCGACAAGGAACGGTCGACATGCAGGTATAACCGCGACATGTGGATGCCACGCACGTCCGGCTTGGCCAGGTTGACATAGGCCGTCACCCGGGCGCCCGACTGCACGCTGCGCCCGTCCGCCAGCGACAGGCTCACCGGTACGTGGATCTCGCCCATGCCGACCCAGTCCAGGGCGCCGGCCACATGGGGGCGGGCATCCTGTGCGACGTCGGGCATGGCGCGGGCGGTATTTTCGGTGTTACGCATGGCAGATCCTCGGGACGCACCGGTGACACGCGGCAACGCCGTGACATGGGGGCGCCGGCAGTGCGTCGCAATAGCTTAGCAGTCGCCCCTGACGCAGTGCCGGCAACGGAGGCCTCCGCTGCCGGCAGCCACTAGGGTAACAGGCCCGGCCTGAGCTTCCCGCCGAATTTTCGTCACGTGCTTAGAACGCTGTGTTCTGGCGACGAACCCGGCCGGTTGCCCTCAGGCGATGGACGATGCACCGCCCATGTACGGCTGCAGCACGGCGGGAACGGCGATGGAGCCGTCGGCCTGCTGGTAGTTCTCCATCACGGCGATCAGGGCGCGGCCCACGGCCACGCCGGAACCATTGAGCGTATGCACCAGTTCGGGCTTGCCCGTCTCCGGGTTGCGCCAGCGGGCCAGCATGCGGCGCGCCTGGAAGTCGCCGCAGTTGGAGCAGGACGAGATCTCGCGGTAGGTGTCCTGCGAGGGCAGCCAGACTTCCAGGTCAAATGTCTTCACCGCCGCAAAACCCATGTCGCCGGTGCACAACAGCATGCGGCGATACGGCAGCTCCAGCAGTTCCAGCACGCGTTCGGCGCAACGGGTCATGCGTTCGTGCTCGGCATCGCTCTCGCCCGGCCTGGTGATGCTCACCAGCTCCACCTTCTCGAACTGGTGCTGGCGGATCATGCCGCGCATGTCGCGGCCGCCCGATCCGGCTTCCGCACGGAAGCACATGGAGTGCGCGGTCATGCGCATCGGCAGGCTGTCCGCCTCGACGATGGTGTCGCGAACGATGTTCGTCAGCGACACCTCGGCGGTCGGAATCAGGTAACGGCGGGATTCGCCAATCTCGGTGGCGAACAGGTCATCCTCGAACTTCGGCAGCTGGCCGGTACCCTGCATCGCATCCGCATTGACGATCAGCGGCACGTTGCACTCCAGGTAGGCATGCTCGTCGGCGTGCAGGTTCAACATGAACTGGGCCAGGGCGCGATGCAGCCGCGCCAGCTCGCCGCGCAGCACGGTGAAGCGGGAGCCCGACAGCTTCGCGCCGGCATCACCGTCCAGCCAGCCTTTGCGCGCCCCGAGCTCGACGTGATCCTTCACGGTGAAATCGAATTGCCGCGGCGTACCCCAGCGGTGCTGCTCGACATTGCCCGATTCATCCGCCCCCACGGGCACCGATTCGTGCGGCAGGTTCGGGATGCGCTGGGCGCAGGTCGCGATCTGCAGCTGAATCTCGGCCAGTTGGGTTTCATTCTGCTTGAGCCGGTCGCCGATGCCGCCCACCTCTGCCATCAGCGCAGCGGCATCCTCGCCCTTGCCCTTGGCCACGCCGATCGCCTTGGACAGGCTGTTGCGGCGGTTCTGCAGATCCTGGGTTTCCACCTGCACCGCCTTGCGGCGGGCCTCCAGGGCTTCCAGTTCGGCCGTGTCGAGCACGAAACCGCGGGTGGTCAGACGGTCGGCGACGGCCGCCAATTGGCCGCGCAGCAAAGCCGGGTCAAGCATGGCTGATCCTTGGCGAAACGCTCAAAGGGCGGAATTATCGGCGCTAGCGCCGCCGCGGCGCAAACCGTACGGCACGTGACGGGCTTTGCATTCCGATCACGGCGCACGGGCGATGCTTCGGTTCTGGAAAAAGGACGTCCCGAATGCACCGAATCCGCCTTTTCGCCCTGCTCTGCCTGTTGCTCTCCGGTTGTGCCACCGTCACGCGTCACAGTGTGGAACCGGGCGCCCACGAACCAGCCGCTGCCCGGCATTTCACCGCCGTTCCCGGGCGCGACCCGGCGGCGCTGGCCGACCTGCGCGCCGCCCCGGCGCCGGAACAGACGGAAGTCCTTGCCGGCACCCAACCCGCCGCGGATGAAGCCAGCCTCGCCACCAAAGGCTACGTCCTGGTGGGCAACAGCCACTTCGGTCCGCAGGACGGCGACCCGGCCAGCGCCATCGCTGAGCAGGCCCGCCGCGTTGGCGCAGATCGCGTACTGACCTACCCGCCCGGCATCACCATCGCGGCTTACTACGTCCGCCTCCGCCTGCCGTTCGGCGCCACCTTCCGCGATCTTTCGGCCTCCGAGCGCCGCCAGTTCAACGGCGGCGTCCGCCTGGGAGACATCGTCGGCGACAGTCCCGCCTCCCGCGCCAATTTGCTGAGCGGCGACGTCGTCCTCACCATCGACGGCAAGGCGGTCGAGAACCGCGCCGCGTTCCAATCCCAACTGCGCGAGAAAATGGGCAAGGTCGTCGTCCTTCGCATCCATCGCAATGCGGAGACAATCGAACGGCGCGTCAAGCTGGGCGCCACCTTCGCCAACCAGTAGCGCCCGTTCCGCCAGCCGCCGCGGCTGCTGCGCTTTGCAACCGCGGTCAAGACTGCCTCTGCAAACTGCCCGGCGCCCCATCCGCGGCATCCCGGCCAATGGCGCGGAGCAGCGGGGAATTCCCCGGATCCGCCCGTTGGCACGGAACCTGTTGTCCTCCTTTCGGCCGAGGTCACTCACCAGGAGCCAGACAATGGAGCGCACTACATCCCAGTCCCGTACCAATACCCACGCCCGGACCATGACGCGCAAGAACGGCAGCGCCATGACCGAGAAAGCGGCGCCAGCCCGCGGGCGTGCCGCCCGGATGGCAAAGGCCCGCGCAGCCCGGACGCGCAAGATCGTTGTTCCCTTGCTCGTCGCCGTTGGCGTCGGCGTCGCGGCCATCGTCGGGACGATGATGCGCCGGTCGTCGACATCGCTGCCCGAGCGACTGGCCGCCAACCTGACGCCACGACTGTCCAAGGCCGCCAGCAGTCTGGCCGAGTTCGGCCGCGACGTTTCGGCCCGCCTGCACTGACGCGGAGGCCGCCATGCGATTCCAACATCCCCTCATCGCCGTATTCCTGATCGGCGGCGCCCTCGGGCTGGCCACCGCGTCCGCCACCCAGTTGCGCGAAACGCGGTACCAGACCCAGGACGGCGAGCTGATCGTCCGCTGGGGCCAGCCTGATCCGCGCCCCGCGGAATCGCGGCCGGCCTTCGAGCAACTCGACAGCGACGCCAACGACAGCATCGACGAGGGCGAAGCCCGTCGTTACCTGACCCTCGCCAACGACTTCGACTACGCCGACCACAACAATGACGGGCGCATCTCGCGGCGGGAATTCGACCGCTGGTGATCGCCCGGCACAGGGAGTGCCCCCATGAAACGACAACTCATCGTGCTGGCGCTGTGCTGCGCGGTCAGCCTGCCCGCCATCGCCGCCAACCGCCGTGACGCCGAGCTGGCCCTTACCGAGGCCCGCACCTCGGTCGAAGCCGCCGAACGTGCCGGCGCCACGGAACATGCCATCACGGACCTGACCGCCGCACGCGACAACCTGGCCGCTGCCGTCGACCGCGCCGACCACCGCGACTGGAACGACAGCATCATGGCCTCCGAGCGCACCCGCGCGGACGCCATCCTCGCCGAGGCCCGCAGCCGGCAGGCCCGCGCCGAGGCGACGACCCGGGAAGTGGAAGTCGCGGTCGAAAGCCTGCGCGCGCAGATTCACTGACCACCACGAGGGCGCAGGGCCGCGCGACGTACTGCTGCAGCGCTACGGATCAAGAAGCGCTGCAGCAGGCGCCCGGCGTCCGCCGCGCCGAACACTGACGGACAGGCACCCAGCGCGTCCCGTCCGGATCAGGGGAACGGAGAAGTCGGGCAGCATTTCCGCGCTCCAAACGACCGACTGCCCACGAGGAATTGCCATGGACCGTCGACCTATCGCCTTTGCTGTGATGTCCGCCGTGATGCTGGCCGGTTGCGCGACCACCCCGGACGGCCCGGCGCCCCAGGTTGTCCGACTGCAATCGGAACTGGATCGCCTGCGCCACGACCAGCGCATCGCCGTGCACGCCGACGCCGAACTCGACAACGCCGAGGCCGCGATTGTCGTGCTCGCACGCGACGGACGCCGTCTCGACCACGAGCTGTTCGACCATGGTGTCTACCTGGCTGACCGCCTGCTGCGGACCGCCGAAGCCGAAGGCCTGGCGCGCTTTGCCGAGGTGCGCGCCCAGGAGCTTGGCACCGAGCGCGAGCGCCTGCTCGCCGATGCGCGCGCACGCCAGATCGACATCGCCCAATTGCGCGCCAAAACCGCCCTCAAGGAGGCAGCCGCCGCCGAACAGCAGGCGCAGAACGAGCGAATTGCCGCCGCCCAGGCGCGCCTGGATGCACAGGCCGCCCGCGCGGAACGCGACGTCCTGCAGGAGAAGCTCGCTGACCTGGAGGCACGGCCTACCCAGCGCGGATTGGTCGTCACCCTGGGCGACGTCCTGTTTGAAACCGGCCGCGCCGAGCTCAAACCCGGAGCCACGCGCAACCTCGACCAGTTGGCCAACGCACTGAAGTCCGACGATGCAGCCACGGTTTCCATCGAAGGCCACACCGACACCGTCGGGGCGCGCGATTTCAACATCGCGCTGTCGCGCGACCGGGCCGAATCGGTGAAATCCTACCTGGCCAATCGCGGCGTCGACATGGCACGGCTGTCGGCCCGCGGCATGGGTCCGGACTATCCGATTGCCGACAACACCAGTGCCAGCGGCCGCCAGCAGAACCGGCGCGTGGAAGTGGTGGTGCAGAACCCGGTCGCCCGCTGAGGTACTTCACCGAACAAACGGGTGGGTACGCCACTATGCGCACCCACCCGATCGGTCACTCAGCGCATCAGTGATGGCCGGTAATGCCGCCGCCCTGGCCATCAGGCAGCACCATGTTGATGTTCTGCATCATGCCCTGGTCCTCGTGATCGAGGATGTGGCAATGCAGGACGTATTCGCCGATGTAACGCTGGTAGCGCGTGCGCATCACGATCTTGTAGTTCTGCTTGACGAAGAGCGTGTCTTTCCAGGTACCTTTGAGGTTGGCGTACTGGGGATCGTTCGGCTCGCCCTTCTCGCTCACGTCATTGCCCGCCGGATCGAGGATCTTCACCACCTGGAACGGATTGACATGGATGTGGAACGGATGGCCTGCCAGCTTGGAGGTGATCGTCCATTCCTCCACTTTCCCCAGGATCAGCGTGCGCGCCTGGGTCGGGTCATAGGAATGGCCGTTGACCTGGAACAGCGGCGGCGTCTGCGTCGTGACGATGTTGAATTCCACATCCTGATAGCCGTTGACCTGTTCGATCGTCGGGTGCGGTACGAAGCTGCCGGTCTGCAGGTTGTCGCCCAGGGCCGCCTTCACCTTTTCCCGCATGTCCGGCCGCATGGACTTGCCGGCCATCGCCTGCAACTGCGTGGTCAGGAATTTGCGGATGTCGCCGCCGACCGGCACGCCCTTGGAAACCAGCACCTTGCCCAGCACCTGGCGGCTCTCCTCGATATTCCCGACGGCCGAGTTGGCTGGCGCGGCCGCGTCGATGACGCAGTACTCGCCCGCTTCGGGAAAGACAACCAGCACGTCGCTGCGATAACCCGGCTGAAGCACGTTCTGGGTCTTCTCGATCATCTGCGCGTGGGTCAGGCCATCTGCGGCGATTTCCCACTGGGGCAGGACGTCACCGGTGCAGTTCTCGTGCGCCCAGGCATCCAGATCCGCGGCGCGGAGTTTGTCGAAGGTCGGCGCATTGGCGCGCATCTTCTTGAACTGCAGGGTGACGGTGTTGCGCACGCCGGCGTGTACGGCACGCCAGCGTTCGAGGCGTCCGGCTGCAACACCGGCAAAGGTGGGCAGAACCTGGCCATTGATGCTGGTGTACCGATTCGACTCCTGCCAACTGTTCGGCCCGAACTGGTCGTAGCTCTCGATGGTGCCGACATCGCCCGGGTCGCACACCCAGGCGATCACCTTGCCGGCGGCGTCTTTCTCCACCTTGATCTGACCATTCTTGTCGCGGCAGGCGTATTGCACCTGCTGGAATTCCAGCACGCGCTCCACGACCGGCTTTCCATCCGGATACACCGACAGCAGGGTGTCGATGTCGCCGTTCTTCTCCGGCGTCGGCTTGCGGCTGCCACGTATGATCAGGGTTCCCGCCATGCCGCTGGACACCTGCAGCGCGGTGGAACCGTGCAGGTGCGGGTGGTACCAGAAGGTGCCGGCAGGGTGGTCGAACGGCACGTTGTATTCGTACTGGAAGCTCACCGTCGGGCGGATCGTCAGCAGCACGTTGTCGCTGTTGCCGGTGGGGCTTACCCACAGGCCATGCGAATGCAAGTTGGTGGAATTGAAGCAATGCGGCGTGTTGATGTCCGGCGGCGTGCAATTGGGTTCCGGCGGCAACTGGTTGTTAAGACCGATGCGCACGGTCTCGCCGGGCTGGATCTCGATCGTCGGCGCGACAAAGGGAATCTTCGGGTTGGTTCCCTTGCCCCGGTAGGAGCGCAGGCGCACCTTGTCATCCCGGCCGGTGGCGGGGTTGTAGATCGTCGATTCGGTGTAGACGATGTCCAGGTCCAGCCGCGCGTCATGCGGCCGGATCTCCGGCAGCCGCGTAAACCCGCTGATGGCGTTTTCGGCGGCGGGCGCGCCGACCGCATCACGCAGAATGTTCGCCAGCACGGGCGGAAGATCCTGCCGCGGTGCATCGGCGCTGGCCGGCGCGACGGCGACCAGGGCGCCCAGCAGCGCCAGCGGCACCGCCGATACGGCGCGGAAACGATATGAACGCGGCAGGCGCGCGCCTGCCGAAACGACCGGCATACCCATAAAGCCCCCTAGCAATGCATGGCCACCGTTGCGGCGGCACCCCGGACTTCGAACGGACTGCCCGGCTACGCTAGCACGAAATCCGCTTTGCCAAAAAGCTAATTGACTCTTTGGCTACCTCTGTAATCTGTCGCACGTCCGCGGTTGGCGACGCATTCTGCCCCGGGGGCGGCGACGGCCATCCAGTGGCGGACGGACCTCCCGGCAGAGGCTCCGGTGCGGTGTCTTGTCCCGGGACAGTCGCCAAAGTGTCGTTTACGGCAAAGATCGGCGGCCGTTCCTGTCGGAAGATAGGCGGTCGCGGAGTCTCGTCCGCCGGGATCGCCCGGTACGGCTCCGTACCGGGTGGCGGGATTGACACCGCGCAACTTCCGCCGGCCAGTCCCGCCCTGTATCGTGCGCGCCCCTGACCGACAATCCGCCCCATGCCGCAAGCACCGATCACCTGGCGCGACCGTCTGCGCTACCGATGGGAAAGCACCCTCGCGGGCAAGGCGCGTATTCCGTACGGACCGGTCATCCTGGCCTGCAGCCTGTGCGCGGTGCTGACCGCCCTTGTCGTCGGCCTGTCGGGCGACAGCCAGCTGACCAGCGCCACCCTGCCCCTGGGCCTGATCATCATGACCTGGCGCAGCCTGCTCGATGCCCTGGGGCTGGGCGGCGGCTGGATCGTGCCGGTGCTGCTGGCGGTGGTCACCATCGGCGTGCTCCTGACCGCGGCGCTTCTCACCGGAACGCTGGGCCTTGCGCTGCACGCCCGCACCACGCCGCGCCCGCGCCGGGCACTGGTCGTGGAGCGCGGGCACACCGTGGTCGTAGGCTGGTCGAGCAAGACCGCCTCGGTGGTCAGCTCGCTCAGCCAGCCCGACGGCGAAGGCGAGCTGCAGCGCGTTGTCGTGCTGGCCGAGCAGGATGCCATTCACGTCGAAGACCACCTGGCCTGGAACCTCCCGGACGCCAGCCACCGCAACGTGGTGTTCCGGCGCGGCAGCGCGCGCGATCACGGCGACCTGCGCCAGGTATCGCCGGAATCGGCCAACGCCATCGTGGTACTGGCCGATGACGCGGGTGCTTCCGATGGCGCGGTGCTGCAATCAGTGCTGGCGATCACCGGGCACCCGGCGTTCCGGGCCGGATCGTGCCATGTGGTCGCCGAACTCCAGGCCGATATGCACCCGGCCGCCGCGGCCCTGGCCGGCGGCACCGACACTCACTTCGTCCGCGGGGACGATCTGGTCGCCCGCGTGCTGGCGCAGAGCTGCCGCCAGCCGGGCATCAGCGTCATCTACCGCTCGCTGCTCGATCGCGCCCAGGCACCGCTGGTGCTGCGCGACGAGCCCGCCCTGATCGGCCGCACCTACCGCGAGGCCCTGCTCGCCAACCAGGGCTATGCACCGCTGGGCGTCGTGCACGCCGGCGGCGAGAGCCAGTTCAACCCGCCGATGCGCACACGGCTTGCGCCGGGCGACCGGCTGATTGCCATCGGCGACCAGCCGGCCAATGCCCTTGCCACGACGCCCAAGGCCAATCGCTCCGCCATCCTCCTGGGCGCGCGGGCGGAACCCGCTGTCGAGCGCACCTTGCTGCTCGGGTGGAACACGCGCGCCGCGCGCCTGATCCGCGAACTCGATGCCGCGCCGGCCGCGGGCTCGGACATCGTCGTGGTCAGCAACGATGCACGCGTACCCGGGCAGCTCTCCGGCCTGGCGCAGCAGATGACGTCGCGCCGCCTGCATCACTGCGACGGCGATCCCTCCGACGCGGCGCTGCTCGAATCGCTCGCGCCAGCCGACTTCCAGCAGATCGTGGTGCTTTCGCCCGCTGGAACCGCGCTGTCACAGGCCGATTCGGTTACGGTGATGATCCTGCTGCACCTGCGCCACCTGGCGGAAAAGATTGGCCGGCCGCTGCCGGTCATCAGCGAGATGCTCGACCTGCACAGCCCCTCGCTGGCGCGACTGGCGCGACTGGACGACATCGTCCCGACGACGCGCATGATCGGCTCACTGCTGGCCCGCGTGGCCGAGTCGCGGGCCTGCGCGCCGGTGTACGCGAGCCTGTCCAGCGCGCCGGCCCCGGTGATTCATGCGCGCCTGATTCCCAGCTACATCCGCATCAACACGGCGGTGGACTTCCAGACCCTGATCGAGTCGGCCGCACTCCGGGGTGAAACCGCCATCGGCTACCGGCGCGCCGCGCTGACGGACGACCCCGACCGCCAGTTCGGCGTCGTCTTCAATCCGGACCGGGCAGAGAAGATCCGCTACACCACCCAGGACCAACTCATCGTCGTCACCAGCTGAGCCGCTCCGCGACGGGGTACCGTGTCGCGTATCATGCGCGCCCGTCCCTGATCGTCCGATGCCGATGCCCTCGTCTTCCTCCGTGGTCGTGATCGGCGGCGGCCCCGCCGGCCTGATGGCGGCCGAAGCCGCTGCCGATGCGGGCTGCCCGGTTCACCTCTACGACGCCATGGGCTCGGTCGGGCGCAAGTTCCTGCTGGCGGGCAAGGGCGGTCTCAATCTCACCCATTCCGAATCATTTGCGCCGTTCGTCGCGCGCTTCGGCGCCCGGTCAGACGCCGTCGCCGCGTGGCTGCGTGAGTTCGACGCGCCCGCGCTGCGCGAATGGGCGCGCGGGCTGGGCGTCGAAACCTTCGTCGGAACGTCCGGCCGCGTCTTTCCGGTCGATCTCAAGGCCGCGCCGCTGCTGCGCGCCTGGGTGCGACGCCTGCGCGAGCGTGGCGTGACCTTCCACGTCAATCACCGCTGGGAGGGCTGGAACGCCGACGGCACCGTGCGCCTGCAGCCGCGCGAGGGAGCTGCCGTTGCCGTAGCGGCGGACGCGCTCGTGCTGGCGCTCGGTGGCGCCAGCTGGCCAGTACTGGGATCAGATGGTCGCTGGTTCCCGCTGCTGGCGGACCGCGGTATTCCACTGGCGCCGCTCAAGCCGGCCAATTGCGGGTTTGAGGTACCGTGGAGCGAGCACTTCCGCTCGCGCCATGCGGGCGATCCCGTCAAGCCGGTCACGTTGCGCTGGGTCGGCCTCCAAGGTCCGCAGACGCGCCAGGGCGAAATGGTGATCAGTGAGTATGGCGTCGAAGGCAGCCTGATCTACGCGGCATCCGCGGCAATCCGGGACCAGATCGACGCCCAGGGACCGACAGCCGTGACGCTCGACCTCGCTCCGGCAAAGACCGCGTCGCGCATTGCCCAGGATCTGGCCAAGCCGCGTGGGAAGCGCTCGCTCAGCGAGCATCTGCGGCGGCACGCCGGCATCGACGGCGTGAAAGCCGGCCTGCTCTATGAGGTGCTCGACCGCGCCGCCATGAACGACCCCGCCACGCTGGCGAAGGCCATCAAGGCCCTGCCGCTGACCCTGCACCGCCCGCGACCGGTGGCCGAAGCCATCAGCACCGCCGGCGGCGTGGCCCTGGAGGGCCTGGATGCGGACCTCATGCTGCGCGACATGCCGGGCGTATTCTGCGCCGGCGAAATGCTGGACTGGGAAGCCCCGACTGGCGGCTATCTGCTGACGGCGTCGTTCGCCAGCGGCCGCATCGCCGGTCGGGCCGCAGCGCGCTGGGCACGGCGACCCGAATAACCCATCACGCGTTCTGCGCGGCTGGCGGCGCCATCGGAATGCTGCGGCCGTCAACCGGCTTGATCGTCAGCGCTTTCACATCGACAGCATCCAGGCAACGCACGTTGATTGCGGCCTTGTCGCCGGCGCTGCCCATTGGTGCGCAGCCGCAGGTCGGGCAGAAATGGTGGCCGATCTTATGGGTGTTGAAGCGATAGGTGGCCATCGCGGACTCACCCGTGACCGTCACCTGGCTGCGATCGACGAACCACAGCAGGTAGCCGCGCTTGCTGCACAGCGAGCAATTGCACTCATAGACCTCGCCGATTTCGCCCTGCACCTGGATGCTGATCGCGCCGCAATGGCAGCCGCCCTGGTAGGTCATGACACGCTCCCGTGTGGATGAAACGGAAAGGTAGCGTTCGCGGAATTGGCGCGGCAAGTGTCACGTCGGAAGCGATCTCCCGCCCGACCGGCCGGCGGAACCGGCTGACCGCACGCACACTACCGGCAACGTTGTCACGCCTGTCTTGCCGCGGACGACGCCGTTTCACGGCGAATTAACAGCAGGCGCTCACAGAAGGCGTCGCTTGTGAACATCCCCACAAAATTCGAAGTCATTATGTTGACAACGTTGTCAACCGGGTTCATTGTGCGCACCGCGACGGACGTACGGCACCGTGTATTTGCACAGGCCGCCGTCTCGGTCCGGCGTGGTCGTCGCCTATTCGGGGGATAGGGCCTGACGTCGCAGGCAGTCCCACGTGCGCTCGGGGAGGAGCGTGCGGTAATCGTCGTCTTGCGGAGTCCTGGAGCATCGCGCGACGGATCGCATCGGTCATGGGGCGTTGTTGCCGTCGCGCAGGCGTGTCGGCGCGGCCGTGGCTGGACTGACCCGCACGCCGGTTCCGCGTCTCTCCCGGGTGCTCTCACGATCACCTCGAAAGGGAGCAAGGCTCATGCGATTCCGAACCCGACTCACCATCCGGTTGAGTTTCCTGTTGTGCCTGACGCTGGGCGGCGGCGCCGTGGCGGCGCAGACCGTCAACTGCAGCGGTGTGGCCACGTGGAATGCGTCCACGGTCTACAACCCCGGCGACCGCATGGTGTACCAGAACCGGCTCTACGAAGCCCTGGTGCCCATCTGGAATGCGCCGCCCAACTACTGCGCCAGCTGCGGCTGGTACCGCGACCTGGGCATGTGCGGCGGCAGCAACACCGCGCCGACCGTCACGCTCACGGCGCCCGCCAGCGGATCGACCCACACCCCCGGCAGCACGATTACCGTCTCGGCCAGCGCATCGGACGCCGATGGCCAGGTCAGCAAGGTGGAATTCTTCCAGGGTGCGGTGTCGCTGGGCACTGATACCTCGTCGCCGTACAGCGTGTCGTGGGCGAACGTGCCGGCCGGCAACTACACCCTCAAGGCCGTCGCCACCGACAACGCCGGTGCCAGCGCCACGTCCGGCACCGTTTCGATCACCGTATCCGGCGGCGGCGACACGATTGCACCCAGCGTACCGTCCAACCTGGCCTCGCCGAGCCAGACCGGCACGTCGATCAGCCTGAGCTGGAGCGCATCGACCGACAACGCCGGTGGCAGCGGCGTCGCCGGCTACGATGTCTACCGCAACAGCAGCCTGGTTGGCGCCAGCACCTCGACCAGCTTCACCGATTCGGGCCTCACGCCGGCCACTTCCTACAGTTATCGCGTCCGTGCCCGCGACAACGCCGGCAATGCGTCCGCGCAAAGCGGCGCAATCACTGCCAGCACGACATCGGCCGCCTGCACGACCGTGCCGCCCGTGCCCGGCAACCTGCGCTCGACGGGCGTGACCAGCAGCAGCATCAACCTGGCCTGGAACGCCGTCAGCGCCGGCGCCAACTGCACCGTGCGTTACCGCCTCTTCCGGGGCGGCAGCCAGATCGCGGAAACCGCCTCGACATCGGCGACCGCCGGCGGGCTCGCGGCGGACACGGTTTACACCTTTACCATCCAGGCGATCGACGAAGCCGGCCAGTCGGCCCAGAGTGCGCCCATCACGGTGCGTACCTCGCCCATCAGCAACGGCGCCAAGAAGGTGATCGGCTATTTCACCCAGTGGGGCATCTACGGCCGCAACTACATCGTGCGCAATATCGACACCAGCGACAGCGCAGCCAGGCTCACCCACATCAACTATGCCTTCGGCAACGTGCGCAACAACCGTTGCGAAGTCGGCGTGGTGCAGCCGTCCGATCCGAACACCGGCGCCGGCGGTGATGCCTTTGCCGACTACACCAAAGCCTTTGGCGCGGCGCAGAGCGTCGATGGCGTTGCTGACACCTGGGACCAGAAGCTGCGCGGCAACTGGAACCAGCTCAAGAAGCTCAAGGCCAAGTACCCGAACCTCAAGGTGATGATCTCGCTGGGCGGCTGGACCTGGTCGCGCGGATTCTCCAGCGCGGCGCGGCCGGAGAACCGCCAGGCCTTCGTGGCCTCGTGCATCGATGCGTACATCCGCGGCAATCTCCCGGTGACCGATGGCGCCGGCGGTGCGGGCGCGGCGGCTGGTGTGTTCGACGGCATCGACCTGGACTGGGAATACCCCGCCGCCTGCGGCCTGCAGTGCGGCAGTCCGGAAGACAGCGCCAACTTCACCGCGCTCCTGGCCGAGTTCCGGCGCCAGCTGGATGCCGTGCGCCCGGGCCTGTTGTTGTCCATCGCCGCCGGTGCGGGCATCGACAAGATCCGCGTCACCGATCCGGGCCAGTACCACCAGTATCTGGATTTCATCAACGTGATGACCTACGACTTCCACGGCGCGTGGGAATCGACCACCAATCATCACTCGGCCCTGTACGGCTCGCCCGCGGATCCGTCCACCGGCGACGTGCGCTCCTACAACTCCCACGACGCCCTGCAGGCGTTCATCAGCCGTGGCGTTCCGGCGTCCAAGCTCCACCTCGGCATCGGCTTCTACGGCCGCGGCTGGACCAATGTTCCCAATTCCAACAATGGACTCTACCGGAACGGTTCCGCCGCGCCGGGCACCTATGAAGCCGGCATCGAGGACTACAAGGTGCTCAAGAACCTCGGCTGGCCCGGCCACAATGACGCGACGGCCAAGGCCCACTGGATCTTCAACGGCAGCACCTTCTGGAGTTTCGATGACCCGCCGCTCGTGTTCGAGAAGATGCAGTACGTGAAAAACCAGGGACTGGGCGGTGCGTTCTTCTGGGAATTCAGCGGTGACGATGCGCAGGGTTCGCTCGCCAAGGCGATCAAGGACGGCCTGCAGTAAGGGATGAACCGGACGCCGTGGCGGCGACGCCACGGCGCTCCATTACCCCGGATCAGAGGCGGGATTTTGGACCCGAATCGCGGCGGAACTTCGCCAGTTCCGCATTGAAGGGCGCCGCGGCCGGCGCGGTGGCCGGTTTACGGGACGCGCCCGGCTTTTTCGCCCTGCGGATCTTGGCGCCCGACTCCGGCGCTGCCGGCGCCGCGGCGGCAACCGGTTCCGTCATGCCACAGAAGTGCCGGTACGTGGCCGCGCCATCGGCGGCTGTGATGTCCTCGGACCAGTCTTCCATCAGGGTCGACAGCACCAGTTTTTCGAACTCCTGGCCGAACCGCTGGACGACGGCATCCGGATCGTCGACGCGCTTGGCATCACCGATCAACCCGAAATAGACGTGGCCGTTGTAGCTGAGGATGGACAGCCCCAGCCCGATGGTGCCGTTCTGCGGCACCCAGAACATCAGTTCCCGCACCTTGCAACCGGCCAGGTACAGCGGCATCTGCGGGCCCGGCACATTGGTGGCCACGGCCGTGGCCTTTCTGCTGAACAGCTCCAGTGCGGCCCGCTGCACCGCGACGGGCGCCATTCCGACGGCCGCCAGCAGACCGAAAGTCAGCGCTGCCTGGCGCGAGCGCTTGAGCTCGCGCATGCTGCCTGCGATGCGTTCCAGGCGACCGAGCGGGTTGGGTTCGCCGATCGGCAGGTCCAGGAAGACCAGGCCGAAGTGGTTGCCGAGTTTCTTGGCATGCTCCAGCGGTCGCAGGTTGACGGGCACGGTCGCGCGGACGACCAGCCCGTCGACGGCGTTGCCACGCTCGATCAGATGCCCGCGCAGGGCGCCGGTCGCACAGGCCAGTAGAACATCATTGACAGTGCAACCCAGCGCCTTTCCGACCGCCTTGACCTCCTCCAGCGGCAGAGGCTCGGCCCACGCGACGCGTTTGCTCACGCCCAGCGGTCCCTTGAAGCTGGTCGGCGGGTCATCGGCCAACGACAGCGCATGCGCCAGCTCGCGGGTGATTTCCCCGCCTTCGCGGGCCAGTTCAGCAGCCAGCGCCGGATCGCTGAAAAGCTCGACGCCCTTCTCGATCACCTTCTCGCCAACCGTCACCGCCTTGGCGATGCCAGCCTTGGTCGGCTCCAGCAGGCGCTGGATGACGTTGCCCTGGTCCTTGTTGAGCCAGACGCGGGCGAGATCGGCCTTCTGCTGCGCATCGGGCGCCGCATCGGTCAGCGACAGCAGTACCTGCACCAGCGCCAGCCCGTCGGCGTAGCAATGGTGGATGCGCGCAATCAGGACACTGCCGCCACGGTAGTTTTCCACCACGTGGAACTGCCAGAGCGGCTTGGATTGATCCAGCGGCGTGGAGGCGAGCTGGCCGACCAGGCGTTCCAGCTCGGCCTTCCCTGCCTTGCCCGGCAGGGCGGTCAGGCGGACGTGCCAGTCGAGGTCGAAATCCGGGTCCGTCTGCCAGCTGGCGGACGTACCCGTGTCGACGGCCTTCTGGCTGAAACGCCGGAACGCCAGGAAGCGGGTGGCGATGATCTTCTTGAGCGCGGGCAGATCCAGGTTGCCATCGAACATCAGCACACCCGTGATCATCATCAGGTTGGTCGGACTCTCCATCCGCAACCAGGCCGTGTCGACCTTGGACATCGCCTCATGCTTGCCGCGCAGCACTTCGAACATCCGCATCTCCCGTCGGACGATTGCCGGCGTCTAGCATCCGCGCGAGCGTGGAAAAACGCAAACAATCCGTGAAGGCGTCGGCAGCCTGGCGCGGTGCTCAGCGTTTGTCGCAGCTGGCGCACACGCCGTGCACTTCCAGCGTCTGGGCGCGCGGACGGAACCCGTGTTCGCGCGCCTGGTCGCCCAGCAGCTTGGCCACGCCGCTGTCGCAGATTTCCACTGCACCGGCGCAGATGTCGCAGATCAGGAACGGCACCTGGTGCGCCTCGTCCGGGTGATGGCACGAGACGTAGGCGTTGATCGATTCCAGTTTGTGGATAAAGCAATTTTCCAGCAGGAAATCGAGCGCGCGGTAAACCGTCGGTGGCGCGGCGCCGGCCCGTTCATCCTTGAGCCGGTCGAGCAGGTCGTAGGCCTTGATCGGCTTGTCGTTGGCGGCGATGAGTTCGAGCACGCGCAGCCGCAGCGGCGTCAGCCGCAGGTTGCGGTTCTCGCACACCTCCGCCACGGCCCGCACGAGGCTGCGCGCATCGTGCCGGTGCTGGTGCTGGCCGTGTTTGTGCGGGGCGGAAGCGGTCATGGTTGCACCTGGATGACCCGGGTCATGGTACTGCGCCGCTCAGCCGCCGGCGACCGTCATCTGGTCCAGCAGGATCGACCCGACCCGGATATGCGAACGCGGGTCGATATCCTTGCCGACCGCAACGATCCCCCGGTACATCTCGCGCAGGTTAGAGGCGATGGTGATCTCTTCCACCGGGAAGGCGATCTGGCCGTTCTCGACCCAGAATCCGGCCGCACCGCGGGAGTAATCGCCCGTCACCGTGCTCACGCCCTGCCCCATCACCTCGGTCACATACAGCCCGGTGCCCAGGCGACGCAGCATCGCGGCGAAGTCGTCATCGCCGGTGCTGACGCACAGATTGTGGATACCGCCGGCATTGCCGGTGGAAGCCATGCCGAGCTTGCGCGCCGAATAGCTCGACAGCAGGTAACGCTGCAGCACGCCTTTTTCGACCAAAGGATTGCGCCGCGTCGCCACGCCCTCGGCGTCGAAGACGGCCGAGCCATGACCGCGTCGGATCAGCGGGTCTTCGACCAGGTCGATGAAGGACGGCAGGACCGGTTTGCCGAGCTCTCCCAGGAGGAAGCTGGCCTTGCGGTACAACGCACCGCCACTGACCGCCGACAGCAGGTGCCCGATCAGCCCGCGGGCGATCTCCGGTGCGAACAGGACGGGACACTGGCGCGTCGACAGGGACTGCGCGCCCAGGCGCGCCAGGGTCCGCTCGGCGGCCGTGCGGCCGATCTGCGCGGCGGATCCGAAATCGTCGGCGCAGCGGACCGAGTCGTACCAGTAATCGCGCTGCATGCCGCCTTCGTTCTCCGCCAGCAGGGCGACCGACAGCATGTGCCGGGTACCGCGCTCCAGGCCGACGAAACCGTGCGAATTGGCGTATACCGACAGCGCCTCGCCCATCTGTACGGTAGCGCCTTCGGAGTTGGTGATACCGGCAACGGCACGACCGGCGTCCTCCATTTCGAGCCCCAGCGCGATGGCGCGCTCGACGTCGATATCCCACGGATGCCAGAGGTCCAGGTCCGGAAAGTCGCTGGCCATGCGATCGGCATCGGCGAGGCCGGAGGCCGGATCCTCTTCCGTGTAACGGGCGATCGCGCAGGCCTGTTCGATCGTCTTGGCAATCGAGTCGGCCGCGAGGTCGGCCGTACTGGCCGAGCCCTTGCGCTTGCCGAAATACACGGTGACGCCAAAGGCGCGGTCCCGCGTGTGCTCGATCGTCTCGGTCTCGCCGAGCCGCACGCTCACATTCAGCCCGACGTCGATGCTCGCGCCGACTTCGGCCTGGCTGGCGCCGGCGTCGATGCAGCGCCGGATCACGTCGCGCGAGATGTCGGCGAGGCGGTCCAGTTCGCGTTGGCTGTTGTCCTTGCTGGCGATCGGTGCTGTCACGGCCTATCCTTTACGTCTTCCATCAGTATTTGATTCTCATGCGCGACCACCACGACGACGATCACGACGACGACCTGCCGGACGAACCCAGTCGCAGCCAGCGGCGGCGCGAGGCATTGGCCGTGTTCGAGCTCGCCGAGCGCCTGGTGGCCCTGAGCGACCCGCAACTGGCGCAGATTCCGCTCGATGACGATCTGCGCGATGAAGTCATGAAGGCGCGCGCCGTGACGCAGCACATCGCGCGCAAGCGCCAGGTGCAATTCCTGGCCAAGCAGATGCGGCGGCGGGACGACGAACTGCCCGCGATCCGTGCCGCCCTCGACCATGATCGCGACCTGTCGCGACGCGAAACGGCCGGGCTGCACCGTCTTGAAAAATGGCGTGACCGGCTGATCGACCAGGGCGATGACGTCCTGAACGAGCTGCTGGAGCAGATGCCGCACGCCGACCGCCAGCACCTGCGGCAGCTGACGCGCCAGGCACGCACCGAACGCCTGGAAAACCGGCCGCCGCACGCCTACCGCGAACTGTTCCGCGTACTGCGTGAGTTGTTTGAGGGCGAACCCGGCACCGACGAGCCCTGATCACCCGGGACGCGCAAGCCGTCGGCATGACGGGACGGTTGATCACGCCGCGGTTCCGCCCACGGTCATGCCGTCGATCTTGAGGCTGGGCTGGCCGACGCCGACCGGAACGCTCTGGCCATCCTTGCCGCACACGCCGACGCCCTCGTCCAGCTTCAAGTCGTTGCCGATCATGCTGATTCGGCCCATCACTTCCGGGCCGGAGCCGATCAAGGTGGCCCCCTTCACCGGTCGCGTCACGCGGCCGTCTTCGATCAGATAGGCCTCGCTGGCAGAGAACACGAACTTGCCGTTGGTGATGTCGACCTGGCCGCCGCCGAAATTCACCGCATAGAGGCCGCGCTTGACCGAGCGGATGATCTCCGCTGGGTCCTGCGTGCCGGCCAGCATGTAGGTGTTGGTCATGCGCGGCATCGGCAGATGGGCAAACGATTCGCGCCGGCCGTTGCCGGTGGAACGCGTGCCCATCAGGCGCGCGTTGAGCTTGTCCTGCATGTAACCCTTGAGGATGCCGTCCTCGATCAGCACGGTGCGTTCCGTCAGGACGCCCTCGTCGTCGATGCTGAGCGAACCGCGCCGGCCGGGCAAAGTACCATCGTCCACAACGGTAACTCCGGGCGCCGCAACGCGTTCGCCGACGCGTCCGGAAAACGCCGACGTCCCCTTGCGGTTGAAATCGCCTTCCAGCCCGTGGCCGATCGCCTCGTGCAGCAGCACGCCGGGCCAGCCTGGCCCGAGCACGACCGGCATGCTACCGGCGGGCGCATCCACGGCATCAAGGTTGGTCACGGCCAGACGCACCGCCTCGCGCGCCCAGTCGTGCGCGCGGCCGCCGGCCAGGAGCTCGGCATAGTCGAATCGTCCGCCGCCGCCGGAGGTTCCCTGCTCGCGCCGGCCGTTCTGCTCGGCGATCACCTGCACGTTGAGCCGCACCAGCGGCCGTACATCAGCGCCGAGCGTGCCATCCGCTGCCGCGATGAGAATCGTGTCGAGGCTGGCAGCGAGACTGACGATCACCTGGGTCACGCGCGTGTCGAGCGTGCGGGCGTAGGCATCGACCTCGCGCAGCACCGCGATCTTGGCGGCGTTGTCGAGGCTTTCGATCGGATCGACCGGCTTGTACAGGGCGCGCCCCGTCGCGAGCGCCAGCGGGCGACCAACCCCGTTGCCGGCCGACTTGGCCACGGCACGCGCGGCACCGGCCGCTTCCAGCAGCTGCGGCAGGATGATCTCGTCCGAATAGGCAAACCCGGTTTTCTCGCCGGACATGGCGCGCACGCCGACGCCCTGTTCGATCGAATGGCTGCCCTCTTTCACGATGCCATCTTCCAGCACCCAGTGCTCGGAGCGCGAATGCTGGAAATACAGGTCGGCTGCATCGATGCCCGGACCCATCAGGCGCGCGAAAACACGGTCGAGTTCGCCGGTGGACAGGCCACCGGGGCGCAACAGCCGTTCGCTGGCTTCTGCGATCAGAGCATTCATCGGGATTTCCTACAGCGGCAACAGCGCCGAGATAAGGGTGGAGACGTTAGGGCACAAGACAGGGACTGGCAATATCAACGCTTGATGCTGTCGTCCTTGCGGCGTCGCCCACCTTCGCGGGCCGTCAGGGTGATGTCGGGTTTCTCCCAGCTGCCGGTGACCTGGTAGCGCGCCGTCGTGACCTGGTTGATCGCGCGGTTGAAGAGCGTCTGTACCGCAAGTCCCGCGGCCGCCCCGGCGGGGCCGCCCGCCAGTGCGCCGACGACGGGCAGGGTGCCGCCGACGTGGGGCGTCACCACCATCTGCTGGTCGTAATCCTTGTCCCTGAGCCCGGTGCGTCCGCTGATTCGGATGTCCGCCGCCGGGCTGGTGATCGACAGGTTCTGCGTGTACGCGCTGCCCCCGCGTAGCTCGAACTCGCCCTTGATCGCATTGAAACTCATGCCGGACTGGAAGAAGTCGCCAAAATCCAGCGCCAGCCGTCGCGGTATCTCCCGGATCGAGAAGAGGCCAAACAGTCGCCCCATTCCCGGCTCGACGTCGAGCACCCGGCCGGCGTTGACGGTGATGCGCAAGCGGCCGTCGAGTCGGGCCAGTGCAAATACCGCCGGCGAACCATCCCAGCCGGCGGACAGGTGCGCGAGCGTCTGGCCACCCTCGAACAGTCCGGAGAAACCCAGGGCTCCGAGCATGCGGCCAAGATTCTCGGCGGTCAGATCCATATCCACCTCGGTCCGCTGGGATTTGCCGTCGCCGCGCCATTCGCCACGGACGTGCATCTGCATGTCGGACGACCGCGTATCGAACTGCTCGATCTTCATGCCGCCGTCGATCGGCGTGGATTCGAACCGGGTTTCGCCGAAATTCGCGGCACCAAGGCGAAAATCGCCGATCCATACATGCAGCGGCGGCACCATCGCGGGAATCGCGCCGGCCATCGGATCCGTTTCGTCCGGCGGCGGCACGGGGCCCTCCGTCGGTAGCCGCTTCGGCTCGGGCCAATGCAGGCGTTCGAACTGGGCAGTGATACCGCGCTTGACGAGGTCACTACGCGGGATCTGCAGCGTCCCCTGGAGCGTGGGCCCGCTGAAGCTGACGCCAACCTGATCCGGCATTTCCGCCAGGACCAGGCCCAGGTTTTCGAAATCGCGCCCGCCCAGGCGAGCGACATCGGCCTTCAGGTCGATGCTGCGCAGGAGCGACGGCCCGGCGCCGACGCCAAGGCCCGTCCAGGCAGACAGGTCGACGATGCGTGTATGGCCGGCAATGGTCACGCCCTCCTGGGGCATCGCCGGCAGCTCGCCGGCGCCCACGGCCACCGCGGCCGCAAACGCACGCGTTGCATCCGGCAGCCGGCCTTCCAGGCGGAACACGTCGCCAACGGTCATGTGCAACGGGCTGCCTTCCACCGGCAGCTGCAGCGACAGTTCGACCGGCATCGCATCACCGGCTGCCTTGTCCAGCGGCGGCGGCAGGATAAAGGCCGTGCCACGCAGCTCGGAGCGGGCGCGCAAGCGGGTTGGCGCCGCTTCGCGCGGTACGGCGACATCGATCCGCCAGTCGGAACTGCCCGGGAAGTTCGGCCACCAGGGCTTGAGCGCCTCGAAATCGGCGAATACATCGGACACCGGAAGGTGGCCTTCCAGGCTCGCCTCCACCGCATTCGTGGCATCACTGACCGTCTTGCCGACGGCCAGGGTAAAACGTGCGTCCTTGCCGGCGTAATCGACGTCGAAGGGCGCAATGAAGCCGTCGCCGGTAAAAGCCAGACGCCCGTTGACGCGGGAGAAATCGATATCCCACTTTTTCGCGGTCAGCACCGAGTCGGTGAGATCGACCGTGCCGCGCAGGACATCGGGAGCACCGGGTTTGAACGGCATGTCCAGGCGGAACTTGACCACGCCGCGCCCACCGACGGTGATGCCGCGCAGTTCGTCGGCGTAGCGCTTGCCCAGGGGCGATGCGTGGACCACGCCCAGCAGCTGTGCGCCGGTGCCCTGGCCCTCGACGTCAAGCGACAGCACCGCGTCCTTGAATTCGGGGATGTCGGCAACGGCGCGCGTGGTCTCGGTGCCGAGCACGGTTCCGCCTGTCGCTTCCACACGCATGCTCTGGTTGACGAACTCCGCTACCGCGGACACGCGTTCGGCACGGGGCCAGTTGGGGCTGTAATCCAGGACCAGATCGTCGATCTCGGCGCGCGCACCGAAGCGGCCGGCGAGATTCCGCAACGGCCAGTCGTCCAGGTCGGCGTGGATGACAGCGCGACCGTGCGTCACCTTGCCGGAAATCAGGCCGCGATCGAGCCAGTTCACGGTATTGCGCGACATATCGCCGATCGGCCAGAACTGCTTGGCGGCCGTCACCTCGGCGCCGAGGACGACCGCATACACATCCAGCAAGGGCTTGTTGCCGTCCTTGACAAATTCCACGCCGCCACGCAGTTGCAGCGCGTACCCCTGGCCGTCGATATCCAGCGCGTCCGTTTCGATGCGCCAGCCATCCTCGATCGGGAAGGCGGCAATGCGCCCGGCCAGGTGCGGCCAGGCAAACGGCTCGCGGAATTTGCGCGGATAGCGAAACGTCGTGGATTGCGGCGGCAGGGTCAGCACGATGCCGGCCTCGTCACCGAGCAATTCACCGTTGAGTGCATCGATACCGGGAATGCGGTCAACCGCGTCAGCGCCAAACTCGGCCAGGCGGCCCGATACGGCAAAGTGGCTGCCGCCATCCGGTGCCAGTCGCAGCGAGGCCTGCTCGACGCGTCCACGCAGCGCCGATCGGGTCAACCAGTTCTGCAGGCGTTCACCACCTTGCCCGGAAAGACGCACCAGCGCGGCAATGCTGGTGAGGTCGACCTGCTCGGCATTGAATTCCATGTCGGCATCCGGCGCAGCCTGTCGCACCGACAGGAAACTCGGCGCCGGAGTGGCGCCGGCGATGGATGCCTTGAGCTGCGCGACGTCGAGCTGCCAGCCCGGTCCGACGCGTTGCCAGCGTGCGACGCCCGAAAGGGATGCCAGGTGCACGTCTCTGGCAGCGGGGTCCTTCCCGGCGGCCGCCGCATCCGCGTTCGCCGCCGGATCGACCGGTTCGGACGACGCGGCCGATGCCGCGCGGATGTCGGTCAGGTCCATCGCGACATGGGCCGTCGCAAAGCGGTCGTCCGCCACGCTTGCCCACACCTGCAGGCGGCCGCGACCTTCGGCCAGCCGCAGGCCGCGCCAGGCGAGGCCTTCGGCCAGGTCGGCCAGGTCAATCGCGCGGCCACCGGCGTAGACGACGCCCTTGCGGGTGGATTCATCGTATTCGGCCACCAGCTCCACCGGCGCGCCGGCACGGCTGTCGCGCCGCAGGATGCCGAGGACGCGATGATGGCTGCCCTGGTTGAGCAGGCGCAGTTCGTCTGCGCGCAGCGCCGCATCGATACCGGCCGGCACGTCGATGATGCGCAGGCGGCTGTTCCGCACCACCAGTGCGCCCAGCATCATGAGGGGATTGTCGCCACTGTCCGGGGCGGTACTGCCGCTCAGTCCCGATATCGACCAGCGGCCGCCGTCGGCACGCTCGAGCGTGAGGTCCAGGCCGTTGAGGCGGAACTCACTCCAACGCCGGTTGCGCCGGAGGCCGGCGGTGAAATCGAGCACCAGCTCGGCCTGCGGGATCACGATCGGTGGCAGTGCGGGATCGGCCGCGGCAATGTGCACGCCTTCCAGGCGCAGGATGGGTCCACCGCCTTCCCAGAAGCCTTCCACCTTGTCCAGGCTCACCGGCCGGTGCACGCGCTCGGAGAGGAAGGCCGCTACGCGCTCCCTGTGCAGGCTCACCTGCGGCAGCAGGAGTTTCGTCAGGCCGACCACGACCGCCGCCAGAATGATGGCGCCGGCCGACAGCACGGTCAGCCACAACCGTAGTCGCCGGAGGCGGCGACGCCACGGTGTCACGATGTGTACCCCGTGTCAGAGCAGCACGACATCGAACTGTTCCTGCGAGTAATGCTCTTCCGGCTGGAACCGGATGGTCTTGCGGATGAATTCTTCGAGCTCGGCCACGGCGGCCGATTCTTCCTCCAGTATGCGCCCGACCACCTTGGGTGCCGCCAGAACGAGCAATTTTTCTGCATCAAACTGGCGCACGGCGCGCGTGATCTCGCGAAAGATCTCGTAGGTCACCGTTTCAGCCGTCTTCAGGCTGCCGCGTCCGCTACATTCCGGACAGGGTTCGCACAGCTGCCGTTCCAGGCTTTCCATGGTGCGCTTTCGCGTCATCTCAACCAGCCCCAGCGGTGACATGTCGTACACCGTGGTCTTGGCGTGGTCGCGCGACAGGGCCTTTTCGAGCGTGCGCAGCACCTGGCGCTTGTGCTCCTCGTCGGTCATGTCGATGAAGTCGATGATGATGATCCCGCCCAGGTTGCGCAGCCGCAGCTGCCGCGCCGCCGCCTGGGCCGCCTCGAGATTGGTCTTGTAGACCGTTTCCTCGAGGTTGCGATGGCCGAGGAAGCCACCGGTGTTCACGTCGACCGTGGTCATGGCCTCGGTCTGGTCGACGATCAGGTAGCCACCGGACTTGAGCGGCACTTCCTTCTTCAGGGCGCGCTGAATCTCATCCTCGACGCCGTAGAGATCGAAGATCGGCCGCTCGCCCGGGTAGTGCTCGATGCGCTCGACCATGTCGGGCATGAACTGCTGGGCGAAGCTGATCGTCTTGTCGTAAGTCTCTCGGGAATCGACGCGGACTTTCTCGATGTCGCGCCGCATCAGGTCACGCAGGGCGCGCAAGGACAGCGGAAGGTCTTCGTAGATGCGTGCGCCGACCTTGGCTTTCTCGATGCCTTCCCGCACCGCCATCCACAGGCGGCCGAGGTAGTCGACGTCTTCGGCCAGTGCCTCTTCGGTCTGCCCTTCGGCATTGGTGCGCACGATGTACCCCAGCGCGCTGTCGCGCCCGAGGTTCTGCAGCACTTCCTTCAGGCGTGAACGTTCCGCCTCGTCTTCGATGCGCACGGATACGCCGACCATGCGCGAGTACGGCAGCAGCACCAGGTAACGCGAGGGAATCGACAGGTGGGTCGTGAGCCGCGCGCCCTTGCTGCCGATCGGATCCTTCACCACCTGGACGACGATCTCATGCCCCTCGCGCACGAGGTCGAGGATCGGCGGCGTCACCGTCGGCGCGGTGCCGTTCTCGTTGCCCGCCTCGCCGACCAGCGAGGGCGCGGCACGCACGATATCCGAGGCGTGCAGGAATGCCGCGCGCTCAAGGCCGATCTCGACGAACGCCGCCTGCATGCCGGGCATGACCCGGCTGACCTTGCCCTTGTAGATATTCCCGACATAGCCACGTCGCAGGGCGCGCTCGATGTGCACTTCCTGCAACATGCCGTTTTCGACGACGGCCACGCGCGTTTCGCGCGGCGTCACGTTGATCAGTATTTCTTCGCTCACGGGGCTACCTTGTCAGCGCAGACCTGAACCAGACCCCCCGGTCGACCAGAACTGAACCGGTCGGACCGGAGTGACCGGCGTCAGGGAACCGGGTTTATAGCCGGGCCTTGTTGGCCTTGTCGATGCCACGCCGGCCATGGGCGTTCATCCGACAATGCCGAAATGCGACAGGAGTCGCGTGGTTTCGTGCAGCGGCAGGCCCATCACGCTGGAATGGCTGCCCGACAGATGGGCGATGAAGGCGGCCGCGTGCCCCTGAATGCCGTAGGCGCCGGCCTTGCCGAAAGGTTCGCCGGTCGCGATGTAGCGCGCGATGGTGGCCTCATCCAGGGGGGCGAGGGTGACTTCGGAAATCTGGGTGACGTGTTCCTCGCGACCCGCACTGACCGCCCAGACGGAGGAGATGACCTGGTGAGTCCGGCCCGACAGGCGCCGCAGCATCGCGAGGGCGTCCGCGGCGTCGGCTGGTTTTCCGAAGATGTCACCATCGAGTACCACCTCGGTATCGGCGCCCAGGACGACAGCGCGCTCGACCGCAGCAACGGCGAGAAATCCCGCGCCGGCCTTTTCCCGTGCCACCCGGCTCACATAGTCCTCGGGCGGTTCACCCGCACGGCGCAACTCCGGGACATCCACGTCCAGCACGCTGAACCGCAGTCCGACCTGCTCAAGCAATTGGCGCCGCCGCGGAGATTGGGAGGCAAGGTAGAGCATACGGTCCATATCCTTTCGAGAGCGGCCTGGGTCGGAGTCTAACCCCTCCCGCGCGAGCCCGACGACGCCCGAAGCGGCGCATCGGCATCACTTAACCACAAATTCACAATGGAAAAACCGCGCGTCACGCGCGATGGTAGGGATGATTTCCCAGCAGGCTGACCGCGCGATACAACTGCTCGGCGAGAATCAACCGCACCAGCATGTGTGGCAGGGTCAAGGCGCCGAGCGAGAAGCGCTGGTCCGCGCGCGCCAGCGCAGCAGCGGCCAGGCCGTCGGGCCCGCCGATCAGGAAGACCGGATCGCGCCCCTGCATGCGCCACTGCCCCAGTTGGACCGCGAGTTCCTCGCTGGACCAGGTCTTGCCCCGGCCATCCAGTGCCACGACGTGGGCCCCCTTGGGAATGGCGGCGAGCATCGCCGCGCCTTCGTCCTCCAGCGCCCGCACCAGGTCACGTCCCTTGCCGCGATCACCGAGCTTGAGTTCCACCAGGTCCAGGGGAAGTTCCCGCGACAGGCGCTTCTGGTACTCCGCCAGGCCTTCCGCTACCCAGCCGGGCATGCGTTCGCCGACCGAGATCACGCGCGCCCTCACGGGCGCACCGGATGGACGGTGTCAGCGAAAAGAAGGTCACCCCGGAGTCGGAGGAAGCCCGGCGCCGGCGCGTTCAGCCGAAGGCGAGGCACGGGCCGCCGGTCAGGCGCTGGCGGCTTCCGAAAACTCATCGGCACCGGCCGTCCACAGGCGCTCCAGCCCGTAGAACTCGCGCACCCGCGGCAGCATCACGTGCACCACGATGTCACCCAGATCGACCAGTACCCATTCGGCTTCACGCTGGCCTTCCACGCCCAGCGGCATGACGCCGATCTTCTTGGCGTACTTGATGACCTCATCGGACACCGACTTCACATGCCGCGTCGAGGTACCGCTGGCGATGATGATGAAATCGGCGATGGTGGTCTTGCCGCGTACATCCAGTGCGGTGATGTCCTTGGCCTTGAGCTCTTCCAGCGCGCGGATCACTTCCGCGTGCAGGTGTTCGACAATGTCCAGCGGCACCGCCGGCTTCTTGCCCGCCTTGCGGGTCTTCTTCAGCGCCGCGGCCACCGACGGCTGCAGGGCAGCGATGTCTTTCCTGGCGGCGGGGCGCTTTGCGACGGTCTTCTTCGCGGCCGCGGGCTTGCGCTGCGACGGCGGCAGCTTGGGGCTCGCGGATTTTGCGACGGGTTTTTTCGCCGTCGTGCGAGGCGTCGCGGACTTCTTCGGGGAAGCGGATGGGGTCTTGGAAGTCGGCTTTTTGGTGGTGGCCAAGCGTGTAATACCTCTGGTTTTGGCGAATGCCCGGCCGGGGCCGGACGGGCGCAGTATACCGCCACTGGAGATGCCGGTCCGCCCGCACCGGCGGGCTCAGGCGCGGCGGGTGTACCAGCCCTCGGCGCGGATGGCCGCCAGTACCGCCTCGGGAACCAGGTAGCGCGGCTCCTCGCCCACGGCCAGCTGCTGCCGGATGGCAGTGGCAGAAATCTCCAGCGCCGTCACGTCCAGGCGCAGGACGAACCCCGCCGGGGCGCTCCGCCAGTCGCCGTCCAGTGCGCACTCCCGCCCTGCGACCTCGGCCTGGAGTTCGCCCGGCCAGGCCGGCTCATGGCCGGGCCGGGTCATGACGCCGAAATGGGTCAGCGCGAACAGTTCACGCCATTCGCGCCAGCTGGCAAGGCCCGCGAACGCATCCTCGCCGACCAGGAGCACCAGCGGGTGCCGTGCCCCCACTTCCGCGCGCAGCTCGCGCAGCGTATCGACCGTGAAGGAAGGGCTGTCGCGTCGCAGTTCGCGATCGTCCACGACGAGCCGTTCCTGCCCATGCAGGGCCAGCCGCAGCATCGCTGCGCGTGCGGCGGCCGGGGCCTGGGGCTGCGGCCGGTGCGGCGGTACGTTTGCCGGCATCAGGCGGACACGCGCGCCCAGCCATGCGGAGGCTTCCCACGCGGCACGCAGGTGACCGTTGTGGACCGGGTCGAAGGTGCCACCCATCAGTGCGATGGGAGCCGCGGACGCGTCGCTCATATCGCGATGTTTCGAATCAACGCCGTGGACCGCGGCAGCGCCATTGCCGCCAGCAGGCGCTCAAACTCCACCCAGGCATCGCCGGCGCCACGCCCCTTGCTGATGCGGTCGATCTTCGCCGCCTGCGCCAGACAGGTTTCCCAGTGGACCAGACTGCCGCGCTGCAAGGCCTTGCGGTACAACCCTTCGCGCGCCGGCCAGATCCGCTCCGCGCGGAATCCCTGGGCCGGATTCGCCGCACTGGCCAGGCGCACCATCAATTGCAGCTGGTTGAGCACCCAGCCCATCAGTGCCGGCACTTGTTCACCTTCGCCCCGCAGGCCGCCAAGAATGCGCAGGGCGCGCGCCGCATCACCCGCCAGCGCTGCGTCCGTCAGTTTGAACGCGTCGTAGCGTGCACTGTCCGCCACCAGGTTTTCGAGCGTATCGGCATCCAGCAGCGTGTCGCCGGCCAGGAGCGCCAGCTTGTCGATTTCCTGCGCCGCGGCCAGCAGATTGCCTTCGACGCGCTCGACCAGCACTTCGATCGCATCGCGCTGGGCACGCACGCCCCGGCTGGCCAGGCGTTGCGAGATCCAGTCGTACAGTTCGTTGGTCTTGAGTGGCCAGATCGGCACGAACGCACCCGCCGCATCCACCACGTCGACCCACGCTGCTGCGTGTTGCTTGCTCCACTGGGTGGCGGTGATCAGCAGCACGGTGTCCGGCGGCGGTCGTTCGCAGTACTCGGTGATCGCGGCCGCGCCGTCCTTGCCGGGCTTGCCGGTCGGTACGCGCAGGTCGATCACCTTGCGGCTGGCGAACAGCGACATGCCACTGGCAGCGCGCGCCAGGTCGTCCCAGTCGAAGCCGCTCTCCGCATCCAGGATGTCGCGTTCGAGATACCCGAGTTCGCGCGCACGTGCGCGCAGGGCATCAGCGGCCTCGATCAGCAGCAGGTGCTCTTCGCCGGCCAGGAAATAGACCGGCTTGAGTTCGCTGCCGCCCAGGTGCCGGCGCAGCTGTTCAAGGCTCAGCGGCATGGCGGATTCACCAAGGCCTGGAGTGTCCGGCTCAGTGCCGGCCGGCCGCTTCGATGCGGCGCAGGATCGCCTGCACCATGTCGCGTTCGAGCTGGCGGCGCAATTCCTCTTCCTGCGCCGCCACGCCCAGAGCCTGCGTTTCATCGAATGTGTAATCGCGGCTCAGTTCGATCTGCTGGCGCTGGATGACCACGGCACCGGCGGCGTCGACGGCGTCAAATTCCACGCGGTAACGCATCGTGTACTCGCGCACCCGCGCCGTGGAGCCGACCGAAAGCGGCTCCGGTCCCAGGCTGCTGACCGGAATGCGCAGCGTCGCCGCTTCCGGCGCGGGCGCTTCGAGCACCTTTGCACCCGCGCGCTCGAGCGCGCCGGGAAGGTCGCGATGGAGGCGGCTGCCCGGATCGGCGATCTCCAGGTACACGGTACGCAGCGCATCGGGCACGTTGGCCTGTTCACGCAGGTGGAACCCGCACGCGGCCAGGGCCAGCGCGAAGCACACAAGAATACAACGCAACAATGCAGTCATTTCAGCCCGCCACGATATTGACGATCTTGCCCGGTACCACGATGACTTTCTTCACGGTCTGCCCGTCGAGGAACCTGGCGACCGTCGGGTCGGCCAGCGCAAGGCGCTCGCATTCGGCCTTGTCGGCCGCCACCGCCACCTCGATCTGGCCGCGCAGTTTGCCGTTGACCTGCACGGCCAGGGTCACCGCATCGCGCTGCAAAGCCGCCGGGTCGGCGACGGGCCAGCGTTCGGCTTCAATCAGGCTTTCGGCATGGCCGAGCGCCTGGCGCAGGGTGTGGCTGAAATGCGGCGTGATCGGGTTGAGCATCAGCGTGACCGCTTCCCAGGCTTCCTGCCGGATGGCGCGCGCGACATCGCTGTCGCCGTCGAACTTCGACAGCGCGTTGAGCAGTTCCATGATGGCCGCGATGGCCGTGTTGAAGGCGTGCCGGCGACCGATGTCGTCGGACACCTTGGCAATCGTCTCGTGCACCTTCCGGCGCACGGCCTTCTGCTCGGCGTCGAGCACCAGCTCGCCGCGGCGCAGGGCCTCGGCACCCGCCTGCGACTGGGCCACGGGCGCCGCGCCGACATGCCGGTGCACCTGGCTCCACACGCGGCGCAGGAAGCGCGCCATGCCCTCGACGCCGGCCTCGTGCCATTCCAGCGACATGTCCGGCGGTGCGGCAAACATGGAGAACAGGCGCACCGTATCGGCGCCGTAGGCATCGACCATGGCCTGCGGATCGACGCCATTGTTCTTGGACTTGGCCATCTTCTCGATCGGCCCGATCTCCACCGGCAGGCCGTCGGCGGCGAGCGCACCGATGACCTTCATGTGTTCGTCGCGCTGAATGGTGACGTCGGCGGGGTTGAACCAGGAGGTCGTGCCATCCGCTTCCCGGCGGCAGAACGTCTCGGCCACGACCATGCCCTGGCACAGCAGGTTGGTTGCCGGCTCGTTGCTGCTGACCAGGCCCGCGTCACGCATGAGCTTGTGATAGAAGCGGAAATAGAGCAGGTGCAGGATGGCGTGCTCGATACCGCCGATGTAGTGGTCGACCGGCAGCCAGTAGTTGGCGCGCTCGTCAACCTGGTCCTGCGCACCCGGGCTGGTGTAGCGAGCGTAGTACCAGCTCGATTCCATGAAGGTATCGAAGGTGTCCGTTTCGCGCTCGGCCGGGCCGCCGCACTGCGGGCACACGCAGCGGCGCCATTCCGGATCCGCCTTGATCGGCGACTGCACGCCGCTGAAGGCGACATCTTCGGGCAGCACCACGGGCAGCTGGTCATCCGGTACCGGCACCACGTCGCACGTGGCGCAGTGGATCATCGGAATCGGGCAACCCCAGTAGCGCTGCCGGCTGACCCCCCAGTCGCGCAGACGGTAGTTCACGCGGCGGTTGCCGCGCCCCTCGCCCTCGAAGCGGGCGGCCAGGGCATTGAACGCCTGGTCGTAGCCCATGCCGTCGAATTCCCCGGAATTGACCAGGAACCCGCGCTCGGTCCAGGCGCCTTCGTTCAACAGGCGCTGCTGGAATTCCTCGATCAGCTGCACGGCGGCGGACGGCTCGTAGACATCCCGCACCGAGCCGCCGCCCAGGGCGGTGGTCATCGCATCGCCGCCGGCGGCAACATCGCGCCGGAGTTCGAGGATGGCGTCGTGGACGTCGTCGTTGACGATGACCATCTTGATCGGCAGGTCGTACTTGCGCGCGAATTCCCAGTCGCGCTGGTCGTGGCCGGGCACCGCCATCACCGCGCCGGTGCCGTAGCCCATCAGGACGAAGTTGGCGACCCACACCGGCACTTCATCGCCGGTGATCGGATGAATGGCGTAGACGCCGGTGAAGACGCCTTTCTTTTCCGCCGTCTCGATATCGGCTTCAGCCGTACCGCCGTGGCGGCACTCCTCGATGAAGGCCGCCACTTCCGGACGGGACTGGGCCGCTTCCAGCGCCAGCGGGTGCTCGGCCGCCACGGAAACGAAGGTCACGCCCATGAGCGTGTCCGGGCGCGTGGTGAACACGCGCAACCCTTCGGACTGGCCCTTCACGGCGAAGGCGAATTCCAGGCCTTCCGACCGGCCAATCCAGTTCCGCTGCATGGTCTTGACCGCGTCGGGCCAGCCCGGCAGGTTATCCAGCTCGGTCAGCAGCTCTTCGGCATAGGCGGTGATCTTCAGGAACCATTGTGGAATTTCTCGCTTTTCCACAATCGCACCGGAACGCCAGCCGCGGCCGTCGATCACCTGCTCGTTGGCCAGGACCGTCTGGTCGACCGGATCCCAGTTGACCACGCTCATCTTGCGGTAGACCAGGCCCTTCCTGAACAGCCGCGTGAACATCTGCTGTTCCCAGCGGTAGTACTCGGGGCGGCAGGTGACCACCTCACGCGACCAGTCGTAGGCAAAGCCCATGCGGTTGAGCTGGGCTTTCATGTGCTCGATGTTGGCGTAGGTCCACTTCGCCGGCGCGGTCTTGTTCTTGATCGCCGCGTTCTCGGCCGGAAGACCGAAGGCGTCAAACCCCATCGGCTGCAGCACGTTCTTGCCCTGCATGCGCTGGTAGCGGCTGATCACGTCGCCGATGGTGTAGTTGCGCACATGGCCCATGTGCAGCGCGCCCGAAGGGTACGGAAGCATCGACAGGCAGTAGAACTTGGCCTTGCCGGGCTGCTCGGTGACCTGGAAGGCGCGGGTATCGTTCCAGAATTTCTGCGCGGCGGTTTCTACCGCCTGGGGCTCATAGGTATCGTGCATGGAGTTGTGCGGTCAGGCCGGCGGCTCGGACCGCGGCACAAAATAAGGGGGAATAGTCACGGCAGACTACCGCAGCGCAGCAAGGTCCGCCAAGCCTCGGCGCCGGGCATGCCGTGCGGCACCGCCGGAGACCGCCCCGGCCATGGGAATGCGCCGCCCGATCGCTTAACCTGACGCATCCCGTTCGCGCCGATCCACAAGGAGTACCGCCATGGCCGAGTCCACCCACGCGTTCGACGCCACCCAGCACAATTTCGAGGCCGCCGTCATCCAGGCGTCCTTCGAGCAGCCCGTCCTCGTGGATTTCTGGGCCGCCTGGTGCGCCCCCTGCCGCCAGCTCAAGCCGGTGCTGGAAAAGCTGGCCGACGAATACGCCGGTGCTTTCCGGTTGGCGAAGGTCGATACCGAGGCCGAGATGCAGCTGGCTGCCGTGTTCGGCATCCGTTCCCTGCCCACGGTCGTGCTGCTCAAGGGCGGTCAGATGATCGACGGGTTCATGGGCGCCCTTCCGGAGCAGGCTATCCGGGAATTCCTTGCCCGGCACGAGATCGTTCCGGGCGTCGACATGACGGTCGAGGAAGAGCTGACGCTGGATGAATCTCCCACGCAGACTGTCACACGCCTGCAACAGGAAATTGCCGCCCATCCGGACCAGCCCGAGCTGAAGCTGGAACTCGCCCAGGCCTTCATGCAACTGGGCAACGCCTCAGCCGCGGAAGCCGAACTGGATTCGCTGCCGCCCAAGCTCACTGGCGATGCCCGCGCCGTCCGGCTGCGCGGCCAGCTCGATTTCGCCCGCGCGCTGGACGGCGCGCCGGCCCTGCCGGAACTGCGCCAGCGCCTGGACCAGGACGCCAACGATCACGCGGCGCGCGACCTGCTTGCGGTGTACCAGGTGGTCAGCGGCGACACGACGGCAGGTCTCGACAACTTCCTCCACATTCTCCGGACCGATCGCAGCTGGAACGACGGCTTGGCGAAGAAGCGCCTGATCGCTGCGTTCAACGTGCTCGACGACGCGGACCTCGTCGGCACCTACCGGCGCAAGATGGCGTCCGTGCTGTTCTGACGCGGTGCGTCATAACTTCATCATTTTGCTCTAATTTCTCTTGCTTTAATCGAGCCCGCGATGTCCTGCCGGCGGCGCGACCCGCCCCGGCAGGCCTCCTCCCCTCCACTACGCCCGGGCTCGTATGAAAGCGTCTGTTCTCCGCCGGATCCTCAACCTCTGGCCACCCTTCCTGTTCGCCGGCATTCGCGTCAAGGCGCTTTCGGCGGACTGGCGCCACGCCAGCGTCCGCCTCAAGCTGGCCTGGTACAACCGCAATTACGTCCGCACCCATTTCGGCGGCAGCCTGTTCGCGATGACCGATCCGTTCTGGATGATCCTCGTGATGCACGCCCTCGGACGCGACTACATCGTGTGGGACAAATCCGGCGTCATTGATTTCCTCGCGCCTGGACGCGAGGACGTTTTCGCCGAGTTCACCGTCGACCAGGCCGTGCTGGACGAGATCCGCGAGGCCACCGCCAGCGGCGACAAATACCTGCGCTGGTTCGACGTCGATGTGACCACCGCCGCCGGCGAACGCATCGCACAGGTCCGCAAGCAGCTGTACATCCGTCGCAAACGCGACCGCGTGCCGGCGGACGCCATCGAAGGCTGATCCGGTCCCGCTCGACAGCCCCCTTGGGTTCAAGGGGGCTGTCGGATGGCTTCCTAGGTCATCAGGCTGCGGATCTTCACTGCCGCGATCGCGATCAGGCCAAAGCCGAGGAGCCAGCCCACGTCGATCGGCGATCCCGTCGCATACTGCTTGGTCACAGACAGGTAGTTGTAGATCTGGTTGCCGGCGTAGTAGAGGAGGATGCCAGCCAGGAGATACCACCAGGCCTGCGCGATTTCGCCGCCGCGAAACGCCGACGCCGTCATCACGGTCACCCCCAGCAGCACCGGGTCGAACAGGGCGTAGCAGCCCGCTGTCAGCACCAGGAGCGGCGCACCGCTGGTCAGGCCGGGCCAGTTGGCCCAGATCGCAATGGCAAAGGAAATGCCGAACAGGGCCAGGGCCACCGCCTTGCCCCACAGCGGCGCCACCAGGCCGGTAGATCGGGTGAACACCAGCAATCCTGCTGCAATCAGTGGACTGGTCAGCAGATAGCCCACGTCCGCCAGCGACGGAAACGGTGTTTCCTTACCGTCATTGAGCAGCGGATAGCTGGCGAACACCGTGGCACCGATGCCCCAGGCCAGCACGCCGCCGCCGATCAGGCCCCATACCTTGCGCAGGGGGCTGCCCTCGGGCAGGGCGAACACGGTGCGAAAACACAAGAATGCTGCCGCCAGCGACAGCAGCGTCTGCATCACGTTGGAGTAATACAGACGCACCTTCGGGTCGATTCCCACTACGGCGAACACGACGACCAGTGCCGCCGCTACCACCCATACCGCCGCCCCTGCTTTGGACACTGTCGTCATGGCTGCCTGCTCCTGTCCGACTGTTCAACATGCGTTGACCGTGGTTACGACACCTTCGCGTACAGCGGCGCGAACAATTTCTGCGCCTGGCCGGGGCCTACCATCTGCGCCACGTAGTCACGGCACTTGTCGAGAAAGGCGGTCGGTGACTTTTCCGGGGGAGTCGCTGCGGCGATCTCGGCAAACTTCCTGGCCGCCCCGGAACCGTAGAATTTCTCCAGCAAAGCCCGCGATTCCTCCGCCAGCGCCTGCGCGTCGGCCGCCGCCAGCCCGGCGGGCTGTACGGCGGGGCCGTGGCCATGCCGGTCGAACTCCTTGAGCACCGCATCGATCGGCAGGGTCGCGGGCCCCTGGGCTTCAATATCTGCTTCGCTGTCAGGCGCCACCTTGACGCGGGTCAGCTCCAACTGCAGCAGCTGCTGCAACGCATCACCGTCGGACATGGGCGAGGCCAGGAAACTCACCGCACAGCCCGTTCCACCCGTCACCCGGATGAAACCGCTGCGCAGGCGCTCGTCCTGCTTGCCGAAGAAATAGATCTTGCCGGAACGCTGCCCTTGCTTGAGTCCGGCGATGTGGTCGCGCAACTCCGTCCAGTTGCTCATGAGGTAGCCCTCATCCGGGTCGTCTGCCGCCGCTGGCCCCTATGCCAACGCCGCTATCAACGTAGCCGCAGCACGGATATACAGCAAAAGGCGCGCCATGCGAAAGCCCGCGGACCAGGCGTCCGCGGCGGTGCGTCAGCGACGCAGGTCCAGGTCGATACCGGCCAGTGCCGCGATCGACGCCACGGCAAGACGGCATACCTCCACCGCGGGCAGGGTGGCATCAATGCTCAGGGTGCCCGGCGGCGGCGGTTCCATGCGCGCCAGCACCTCGCCAACCACATCCGGCGTGCGGTCCCGCGCAAGATGCACGTTGGCTGCGATGTCGCGCGAAATCCGCTCGCGCGCCACCTCGGAAGGGCAGTCCAGGTGCAGCGCGACCGGCTGGAAGCCGTGCGGGCGCACCACGCGATCCACCCGCACCAGATCGGCCCGGCGCGAGAACGTGCAACCGTCGATGACGCTGGATTCGCCCAGCATGCAATTCATTTCCACCGCCAGCAGCAAGGCGCGGAATGATGCGCGCTTTTCCACGAAGCTATAACTGCACCGCGGGAACATCGCATGACGGATCGCATCGCGATCAACCCGGCGCAATCCGAGCTGGTCGCTGATCGCGCGCGCCACGACGCTCTTGCCGGAACCGGGCAGCCCGATCAGCGCCACGACGAGGGGCTTGGCCGCGCCGGCGCGTGAAGATCGCGTGGAATCGACGGGCGCTGCAGGAACGGGGGTCGGGACAGAGGTCATCGGCAGCTAATCTGCCACGACCACCCGCCCCGCGCCAGCCAACTGCATCACGCCCGCGAAGTTCGTCGCTGCCATACCGATTGGCATGAGCGTTCGCATGCGCATCCGATAGAATAGGCGAAGGATCCGTTTCGAATCGATGACGATGGCCGTCGCCCCGGGCATACCCTTCGACATTCCCGGCTACCGTATCGCACGCCAGCTGGGACAAGGCGGCATGGCCACCGTGTACCTGGCGACGCAGACATCGCTCGGCCGGCAGGTTGCGATCAAGGTCCTCGCCGCCGAGCGCACGCCCAGCAATGAACTGATCAAGCGCTTCGAGAACGAGGCGCGCACCATCGCGCGCCTGGATCACCCCAATATCGTCAGCATCTACGATGTCGGACGCGCCTCTACCGGCCAGCTGTACTACACCCTGCCCTACCTGCCCAACGGCGACCTGTCGACCCGCCGCAATATCCAGGATCAACGCGTCATCCTGGGCATCCTGCGCGGGCTGGCACAGGCCCTGGCGTATGCACATGAACAGGGCATCGTCCACCGCGATGTCAAGCCCGAGAACGTCCTGTTCGACAAACTGGACCGGCCGCTGCTGGCGGATTTCGGCATCGCGCTGGCCCGCTACAGCGACATCCGCATGACCCGCGAGGGCGCGACCCTCGGCTCGACCGGCTACATGAGTCCCGAGCAGGCCCGCGGCCATGTGATCGATGGACGTTCCGATCTGTACAGCCTCGGCGTCATCGCCTATGAACTCCTGACCGGCGACCTGCCTTTCCATGGGCCGGACGCGCTGTCGGTGGCGCTGGCCCACGTCGAGCAGGCGGTCCCGCGGTTGCCGCCGACGCGGCGCGTCTGGCAGCCCCTGATCGACAAGGCCCTGGCAAAGGACCCCAACGACCGCTTCCAGGACGCCGCCGCCTTCCTGCGTTGCCTGGAGCAGATCGAAGGTGACCTCGACGGCCGCCGCAAACCCGTTGCGACGGCGATTGGCTGGCGCGAGCGGCTCTCGGCAATACCCGCCAGTTTCTGGGTCGGCGCCAGCGTGGTCGTGGGCACATCGCTGCTCCTGGCAATGTTGCTCTGGCCCGGCGCCGAGGCGCCTTCCAACGGAACGGTGATTGCCACCGGCGCACCCGCCGTCGCGCCCCAGCCGACGGACAAACCGGCCGAACCGCCGGAACCGGCGCGCGCGGGAGCCGACGTTGCCGGCCTGCTGGCAACGGCGAAATCCAACCTCGACCAGGGCAAGCTGGTCACCCCCGCCGGCGACAACGCGGCCGAAGGCTATTTCGCCGTGCGGGCCGCCGACGCCACCAACGCCGAGGCCACGGCCGGGCTGGTAGCCGTACTGCAGGCACTCGGGCGGCAGGCCGACGAGGCGATCGCAAAGGGTGACAGTGACAGCGTGCGCCAACTGCACGAACAGGCGCGCATGCTCAGCGAGCGCGCCGTTCTGCGCTCCACGCCCGACTGGCCCCAGTACCTGGCCGCACGCCGCAGCGCCTTCGAGCAACAGGTCGCGGCGGGCCTGCAGGCGAGGGATCCGGCCGCGCTGGAACGGCTGCAAGCAGTGGCCGACACGTTCGTGCAGGACGATCCGGCCTTTGGCGAACACTGGCGCCAGGCGCAACGCTCGCTCGCGCCGGCGAGCCCGCCCATCGACACGACCACCATCAGCGCCGACGCCGGCGGGCCCGAGCTCGTGCTGGTGCCAGCTGTCATTGACGGACGCAGCCTCGATCACGCCTTCGCCATGACCCGCAACGAAGTCACACGCGGTGAATACGCGGCATTCGCCAAGGCCACCGGCCGCGCCGAGGCCAATTGCCGCGAGCCGATGAAGATCCTTTCGCGCTTCCGCAAGCTCAGCTGGCGCAATCCGGATTTCGTCCAGCAGGAAAACGAACCGGTCGTGTGCGTCAGCTGGCAGGATGCATTCGCCTATGCGCGCTGGCTCAGCCAGCGAACCGGTGCAACTTACCGACTGCCGACCGAGAGCGAATGGCAGCACGCCACCCACAGTATCGGCCGGGGCAACATCTGCGAACTGGGGAACGTGGCCGACAGCACCATGGGGGGACGCTTCACCCTGGCCGACCGGCACAAGTGCAACGACGGCAACGCGCACACCGCAAGCGTGGGCCGCTACCGTTCCACTGCCCTGGGTATCAACGACCTGGTCGGCAACGTCGCCGAGTGGACTCTCGACTGCGGCGCCGGCGGCGCGCTGGACCGGTTGATGAAACCGGATGCCTGCCCCGAGCGGATCTTCCGCGGCACGTCCTGGCGCGACGGCCCGAACGATTCCACCAGCACGCGGCGCGGGTCCAGCGACCCGGACATCGGCTACACCACCGTTGGCATCCGGCTCGTGCGGGAACTGGACGGTGCAGCCGGCGCCTCGACGGCCGGCCGCTGATGCCGACACGCGCGCCTGCTGGCACACTTTCTGGCTACCTGGCGTTACCCGTTGATCCGCCCAGCTCCACACCAGGGAATACATGCGCACTCTTCACATCCAGCGGTACCTGATCACGGGGCTTCTCACGGTCGTCCCGTTGTGGATCACCTTCCTGGTCTTCCGCTTCATCGCCTCGCTGCTGGCACAGTTCGGCGCGCCGCTGATTGGCGCGGCTTTCCACGCCCTATCCACGGTTTTTCCGGGCGCAGCCGCCTTGTTCGCGGAACAGTGGCTGATCTCGGCGATCGGATTCGCGGCGACGCTGCTGGCGCTGTACCTCATCGGCTGGATCTCCAACCGCGTGTTCGGCCAGCGCATCCTGGCCGGGCTTGATGCGCTGATGGAACGCATTCCACTGGTGCAGTCGGTCTACAGCGGCACCAAGAAACTGATGGCGATGCTGCAGAACAAGCCCAACGGAACCCAGCGTGTGGTGCTGATCGATTTTCCGTCCCCGGAACTCAAGACGATCGGCTTCGTCACGCGTGTGTTCGCCGATGCCAGCGGCCGCGAGATGGCGTCCGTGTATGTGCCGACGACCCCCAATCCGACCGGCGGCTACCTGGAAATCGTGCCGGTCGACAAGCTGACAGCGACCGACTGGAGCGTGGACCAGGCCATGGCCTTCGTGCTGTCCGTCGGTGCCGTCGCGCCCGATGCACCGTTTCCGGCCACCTCGCCCGTGCCGCCTCGCGGCGAGTGAATCGTTACAGTCCGCAACGGCGCCGCTTGCCGGCGTCGCCCGCCCCTACAATCCGCGCCCCCTCCCGAGAAACCCCATGACGTCCGTGGTGCACGAACTGATCGACCTTCTGGCGCTTGAACGCCTGGAAGACAACCTCTTCCGCGGCCAGAGCCGGGATATAGGCACCAAGTACGTGTTCGGCGGCCAGGTACTCGGCCAGGCACTGTCAGCCGCGCAGAAGACCGTGGACGCGCCGCGCCAGGCCCATTCGCTGCACGCTTACTTCCTGCGTGCCGGCGACATCGACGCGCCAATCGTGTACTCGGTCGAACGTACCCGCGACGGAAACAGTTTCTCGGTCCGCCGCGTGGTCGCCATCCAGCACGGCCAACCGATCTTCACCTGTTCGGTCAGCTTCCAGGTCGACGAAGGCGGGGTCGAACACCAGCTGTCGATGCCGGAAGTACCCAAGCCCGAAGATCTTGAGCCACCCGCGTCCATTGCGCCGGAGGAACTGGCGAAAATCCCGGTGAAACTGCAACGCTGGCTGGGCATGAAGGGGCCGTTCGAGTTCCGGCCGGTGTACCCGCGCAACGAAGTGAAGCCACCCAAGCGCCCGCCGTACCAGCAGGTGTGGTTCAGGCTCGCGGACAAGGCGCCGGATTCGCCCGAACTGCACCGCGCGATGCTGGCCTATGCGTCCGACTTCCACCTGGTGGGAACGGCCACGTTTCCGCACGGGATCTCGTATTTCCAGCCCAATGTGCAGATGGCCAGCCTGGACCACGCGCTCTGGTTCCACCGCCCGTTCCGCGCCGACCAGTGGCTGCTGTACGCCTGCGATAGCCCGACCGCGCAGAACGCGCGCGGACTGGCGCGCGGCCTGATCTATTCGCAGGACGGCCAGCTGGTCGCAAGCACGGCACAGGAAGGCTTGATCCGGCTGACCGGCAGCTGATCCGGCCCCGTGGTTCGGGCCGCTTTGCCGGATCATGCGCATCGGACCACTTATCCCGCTTATTCCCTGCAGTTGCACTTCGAGACCCCGCGCCGGGCGGCTACACTGGACCCATGAGACAGATCTACACCTCCCTGCGCCACGAAAACATCGACCGGGTCGTCGCCCTGCTGACCGAGCACGGCATTGAAACCAGCGTCACCAATCGCAGCTCCTACAAGGGCAGCGACTGGAAACGCTTCAGTTACAGCCAGCGTCCCGACCATTCCACCTGGCCGCAGGTGTGGGTGGTCAATTCCAACGACCAGACGCGCGCCCGCGAGCTGCTGCGCGAGGCTGGCATCGAACCGCCGACGCGCTACTCGGAAGAGCTTGCTGCCGAACGAAACGTGCCGCTGACCGGCCCGGCCCGCCACCGGGCGGTTGCCAGCCGTATGCGGATCGGGGCACTGGCCCTGGTCGCCGTTGCGTCCATTCTTCTAGGCGTGCGCAGCTGCAGCGTCGGCAAGCAGGCCGAACCACCCAAGCCCCAGGTCATTCCGGTCGTCACCCATTGAGGGAGGCCTGCCGAATGCGGCATACGCGCACTACCGGACGTCCCCAGCCCGCTGGTCGCCGGCACCGCGGCAGGACCAACGTCCCGTTGAAGGCTGGCGTACAGCCATGAAATCCGACGTCGTCCGCCTGTTCCAGACGCTGCCGCATGACTGCGGCTACTACGTCGACCGGACAGCCCAGAACCTGGTCATTGACCCCAGCGCGCCAAACCTGTCGGCGATCTACGGCCTGGCGCTCGCGCGGGGTTTCCGTCGCGCTGGCGGCCATGTCTATCACCCGCACTGCGTCGGCTGCCAGGCCTGCGTACCGTGCCGGCTGGCAGTGGGCGAATTCCAGCCCACCCGAAGCCAGCGGCGCTGCCTCAAGCGCAATGCGGACCTGAGCACGCGCATCGCACCGGCGCGCTTCACCGACGAGTATTTCGATCTCTACTCACGCTATCTGGCCGGGCGTCACCGCGATGGCGGCATGGATCATCCCTCGCCAGACGATTTCGGGCGCTTCCTGTACACCGACTGGAGCCCGACGCGATTCCTGGAGATCCGGCGCGACAACGATCTGCTCGGCGTTGCCGTGACCGATATCTGCGCCGAGGGGCTATCGGCCGTCTACACGTTCTACGACCCCGCCGAGTCGAGCCGGGGGCTGGGCACCTTCGGTATTCTGGCCCAGATCGAATGGGCACGGCTGGCGCGTTTGCCGCACCTGTACCTGGGTTACTGGATCAACCGGCATCCCAAGATGGACTACAAGCGACTGTTCCAGCCGATGGAAGTGATGCGGCACGGCCAATGGCGCCCCTTTGCCGAGCACGATGCGCCCAATCGGCCGGAATAGCCGCACGAGGACTGTTCGGTATCGCAATACCCTGGCGTTTCCATGGCGAACCTGACGGAGGCTTCCATGCTGTTCACGCTACCGATTCGCGCAGTAATGACATCCTTGCTGTTGGCTGCCACCGGCACGCCGGCCTTCGCCGATCCCCCCGCCAAGACGGAGTCCGCGATGCAGTGCAAAGGGCCATTCCACGAACTGTTCGAAGCCAGCCGTGCCAACAAGCGCGGCGTTACCCTCTACCTGGCCGGCCAGACGCTGGAGGGTGTCGTCGTTCGCTGCGACGAGGGCAGCCTGGAGCTGACCAGCCAGCAATACGGCCGCATCGTGGTGCGCACCGATCGCATTGACGCTGCCGCCATGCAGTAGCGGGCACGACCGGCGCCCGCTACGCCACTGATAGCAGCGCGGGCGCCGGGCCTTACACCTCCACGCGGATTTTCGCCGCCGCACGACGCGCCTTCGCACGAGCGGACGCGATATCGACATCCCGCGCCAGGGTCACTGCCATGCGCCGCTTGCCGCGCACTTCGGGCTTGCCGAACAGACGCACCTGCGTATCCGGCTCCGCCAGCGCATCCGCCACGCCGTGGTACACCGGCTGGTCGCCATCCCCCTCGGTCAGCACGGCGCAGGAAGCAGACGGCCCCCATTGGCGGATCGTCGGAATCGGCAGGCCGAGAATGGCCCGCGCATGCAGCGAGAACTGCGGCAGATCCTGCGAGATCAACGTCACCAGGCCCGTATCGTGCGGCCGCGGACTGACTTCGGAGAAGATCACCTCATCGCCCTTCACAAACAGTTCGACGCCAAACACCCCCCAGCCGCCGAGGTTCTCGGTGACGGAACGCGCGATGACCTGGGCGCGCTCCAGCGCGACGTTCGACATCGGCTGCGGCTGCCACGATTCGCGATAGTCCCCGTCGATCTGCAGGTGACCGATCGGATCACAGAAAGACGTGCCGTCCCGATGGCGCACCGTCAGCAGGGTGATCTCGTAGTCGAATGCGATGAAGCCTTCGACGATCACCCGCCCCTGGCCGGCGCGGCCACCGCTCTGGGCATAGTCCCAGGCGGCCTGCGCGTCGGCTGCGGATTTCACCACGCTCTGCCCCTTGCCGGAAGAACTCATGACCGGCTTGACCACGCATGGCGTACCCAGCGCGGTCACGGCCGCGTGGAATTCCTCCACGGTGTCGCAGAACCGATAGGGCGAGGTCGGCAGTCCCAGGGTTTCCGCGGCCAGCCGCCGGATGCCTTCGCGGTCCATGGTCAACCAGGCGGCGCGTGCAGTAGGGATGACGCGCAGGCCTTCCTTTTCCAGCTCGACCAGCGTCGGAGTGTGGATGGCCTCGATCTCCGGCACCACGAGATCGGGCTTTTCCTGCGCGATAAGCGCGCGCAGCTGGACGCCGTCGAGCATGTTGATCACGTGGCTGCGGTGCGCCACCTGCATGGCCGGGGCATTGGCATAGCGGTCGACCGCGATCACCTCGATGGCAAGGCGCTGCGCCTCGATGGCGACTTCCTTGCCCAGTTCTCCCGAGCCCAGGAGCATGAGGCGGACCGCGCCGGTCGTCCGCGGCGTACCGAAAGGTTTCATGGAGCCTCCCAAATCCGGCCATTGTAAGGGAACGACCGGCCGCACCGCGGTGGGCACCGGCGCTGTGCGCGCCCCGCCCCGCCATCGCCATGACGGAACTTATCGGGCCCGGTTTGGCACAATGCGGACCTCGCGGCGCGCCTGTACCGGGCGCGCCGGCCACCGCAAGGAATCCCATGCGCCGCATCCTCGCCAATGCCCTGCTCCCTGTGTCCCTCCTGTGCGCCGCACTGTTTTGCGGCACGAACGCCGCGGCGGCGCCGGTCGAAGAGACCTGGATGAGCGTCACGCTCGATGGACGCAAGATCGGCCACATGCTCAACCGGCGCGAAGAACGCGGCGGGCATGTCGTCACCACCCAGACGCTGGATGTCCGTATTGACCGCGGCGGCATCGGCATCGGCATGGTCACCAGCGAAGTCAGCGAGGAAACGGCCGACGGCAAGCCGCTGTCGTTCCGCTCCCATTCCAAGTTGTCGGGAACCGAGACCACCCTCACCGGCACTCTCGACGGGGAAACGCTGTCGATCGAAACCAGCGTCGGCGGCGCCACCCAGCGCAAGACGCTGGCCTGGCCGAAGGGGGCGCTGCTGTCGGAAGGCCTGCGCCTGGCCGCCATCAAGCAAGGTCTGAAGCCCGGCACACGCTATGACCTGGTTGCGTTCCAGCCATCCAGCCTCGACGCCTTCCCCGTCACGACGGACATCAAGAAAACCGAGGTCGTTGACCTGCCCGGCGGCCGCCGCAATCTGGTGCGCGTGGAACAGCAGGTGCTCGTGCCCGGCATGCCGCTGCAGAGTGGCGCCTGGGTCGACGAGAAATACAATGTCCACAAACTGACGATGCAGCTGCTCGGTTTCAAGCTGGAGATGCTGGCCTGCGACCAGGCCTGCGCCCAGGCACCCAACCAGCCGGCCGACATGCTCAAGTACGCCATCCTGCAGGCGCCCCGCGCGCTGGGCACCGATGACCTCAACGGCAGCCTGCGCTACACGCTGGTGCCGCGGGATCCGGCCAAGCCGTTCACCCTGCCGCCGACCAGCGAGCAGACGATCCGGCAATCCGACAAGTCGATCCAGGTGAGCGTCGCGCCACGCCCCGTCGCCGATGGCGAGGCGCCCGTTGCTGCTGACCGGCTGGCCAATGCCTGGCTGCAGTCGGATGCGCCGGAAATCGCGCAGCTGGCGAAAGACGCGGCGGCAAACGCCAAAACCGATGCAGAAAAGATGAGCCTGATGGAAGGCTTCGTGCGCAGTTACATCAAGGACAAGAATCTCAGCGTCGGCTACGCCTCGGCCCTGGAAACGCTCAAGACCCGCGAGGGCGATTGCACCGAGCACGCGCTGCTGCTGGCAGCGATGGGTCGCGCCCTGCAGATTCCCACGCGCGTGGTGGACGGTCTCGCCTACACCGGCCAGTTCGGCAATGCCGAACGGGTGTTCGTGCCGCACGCCTGGGTGCAGGCCTGGGTGGACGGTCAATGGCGCAGCTACGATGCGGCGCTCAATGGTTTCGACAGTGGCCACATCGCGCTGGGGGTCGGCGACGGCGATCCCTGGCGCTTCTACGCGGGTATCGGCACGCTGGGGAATATCACGTTGAAGTCTGTCGAGAACGTCAAGGCGCCCTGATGGTGTGTGTTGGTGTCCGAGGACGCCGGTGCGCCGCGTTGAGCGTGCTGGCGATGATCCCGCTGCTGGCGTCGGCACAGCCGTTCGATCCACTGCCGAAGATGGCTGGCGTGTTTACCGACAGCCGGCTCGATGAACTCAGTGGCATGGCCGCATCCGCGCGTAGCGACGGCCGCTACTGGGTACACAACGACTCGGGCAATGGCGCCCGCCTTTATGCCGTGAATGAAGCAGCCAGCATTGTGGGTGAGGCGGTCGTCGACCGGCTTAAACCCGTCGACTGGGAGGACATCGCCGCCTTCACGGAGAAGGGCGTGCCCTACCTGGTGCTTGGCGATGTCGGCGACAACGGCGGCGTGCGTCGCACCAGCGAGCTGGTCGTGATCCGCGAACCCGACCTGGCAACCGATTCCGGCGCCGACAACGCACGCCGGCGCGTTGCGATCGAACGGACGATCACCTACCGTTTTCCCGATGCCCCCCATGACGTGGAGGCCATCGGGGTCGATACCGCATCCGGCCAGGTGCTGCTGGTCACCAAGCGCACCCAGCCACCGCAGGTCTGGGCCGTGCCGCTGCATCCGCCCGCCGGATCCGGCGTCCTAGAGGCTCGGTTGCTGGGCCCGCTGGCCTTGCCGCCCGAACGTGACGGCGCCATGCCGAAGCGACGCACCCAGCCGCGGCGGCCGACCGGAATGTCCCTGTCGCGCGATGGCGCGCTCGCGGCCGTGCTCACCTATGACGCGGTCTGGCTGTACGAGCGCAAGCCGGGCCAGGATTGGGGCACCGCCTTTGCCCAGGCGCCGCGGGAACTGCCCTTCGCGCTGGCGCCGCAGGCCGAGGCAATTGCCTTCAGCGCGGACGGGCGCACGATTTTCGTAACCGGCGAACACTGGCCGGCCGCGTTGATCCGGTTCGACGCACGTTGAACCCCGCCCGGATATGCGCGCTACTGCAGTCGTAGCGTCCCGCTGGGGCGGTACGGTTACCCGTCGTCATGCCGTCATCGGTGAACCGTCCGAATGGCACAGCAGTGAAGCCAGGGCCGAAGGTCGGCCCAGAGCCAGTTGCACCAGGGCTTCGCCACAGAGCGCACCGAGCACGTTGCCGGTGCCGCAGTAGGCGCCCGTAACAAACACTCCCGGCTGCACACGTCCGAACAGCGGCAGGCCGGTGCGCGAAAAGGCAACCCGTGCCGACCAGCGGTGCGTGATCGTCGCCTGAGTGCCGATTTTCGTGCGCAGCAGGCGTTCCAGGTGCGCCTGGACCGGCGCCGACGTGCCGGTCGTTTCAGTCCATTCGGCGTCGCCGCCGATGTCACGCGCGCCGCCGAGTGCAACGCGGCCGTCCGGCAGCTGTTGCCAGTAGTCCAGGCCATCCCGGTAGTAGACGGGCCGCTGCAACACCACGTCCGCAGCCGGTGCGGTAGCCAGCATCTGCAATCGCACGGAGCGGACTTCACCTGCCAGGCGCGTCAGCAGGTGTTCCAGGCCCCCGTCGACCGCAATCAGGATGCGATCGGCCACGATCACGCCAGCGGGTGTCACCACCCGCCCGGTTTCCACTGACAGGGCCGGCGTGCGGCCGTAGAGGCGTGCGCCGCGTCGCTGCACGAGCGCAGCCAGATGGTTCCAGCGCTCCGCCGGGTCGAACGCGCCGTCTTCGGGAACGAGCACGCCGACGCCTTCCGGTCCCTCGTAGAGCTGGGCGGCCAGGCCGTCGCGGTACATGGCGTCGAGCTGCCGCGTGCAGTCAGCCCGTTCGGCCGCGTCAGCGGCGAGGCGCAGGGAGCCGGTCTGGCGAACACCGGGCACACCCGCCGCATAGAGCTGGCGCAATCCTTCCACCGTCAGACGGTAAAGGGCGAGAGCCCGCTGACGGCCGAAGCGGGCGACGGCGTCGTGGTAGAACTCGGCCTGGCCGGCGAGCAGGAAACCGCCATTTCCACCCGCCGCGCCCGAGGCAACGCCGACGGCGTCGATGCCGATCGTGTCGACGCCGGCCTCGCACAACGCCCGCACCGCGGAAAGGCCACTGCCGCCCAGCCCGATAACGCAGGCATCGCATCGCAGCGGACCAGGAAGCCCCGGCAGGGCCACGGCCGTGTCGGCCGACCAGACAGGCTGCGCGTGAACGTCCGTCATGACCCCCTCCCTGTCGACAGGCCATGAACTATAGCGTTCCCATCACGGGAGAACCGCAGCAACCGGCCATGACCGCTGGCGTTGGCAATGTGATATCTAAATGATATCGTTTGCTCAAACAGCGGAGAACAACGATGAACGAGAAGCAAGCCTGGTCCGTATCCGGCCTCCCCACCCTGTTCGCATTCATTGCAGCCTACGTCGCCGTCGTGGCCGCCTTCATCTACGGCGCAAGCCAGCAGTCACCCCCGTTCATCATCGGCGCCATGTTCACCACGGTCATGCTCACCCTCCTGACCAAGGGCTTTTTCCAGGTCCAGCCGAACCAGGGCAAGGTGATGCAGCTGTTCGGGCGCTACGCCGGAACAGTGCGCGACGAGGGCCTGCGCTGGACCAACCCCTTCTACAGCAAGCGCGACGTCAGCCTGCGCGTGCGCAACTTTGAGTCGTCCAAGCTCAAGGTGAACGACAGCGAAGGCAACCCGATCGAGATCGGCGCCGTCGTGGTGTGGCAGGTGGTCGATACGGCCGAGGCGGTGTTCCGCGTCGACGACTACGAGGATTTCGTGCAGATCCAGTCCGAAGCCGCCCTGCGGCAGATGGCGACAAGCTATCCCTACGATTCGCACGACACCGGCGAACCGGCGCTGCTGTCGCATCCCAAGGTCGTCAACCAGCACCTGCGGGATGAAATCCAGGAACGGCTGGGCCGGGCGGGCGTGGACGTGATCGAAGCACGTATCACCCACCTGGCCTACGCGCAGGAAATTGCACAGGCCATGTTGCAGCGCCAGCAGGCCGGCGCCATCATCGCGGCCCGCACGCGCATCGTCGAGGGCGCTGTAAGCATGGTCGAGATGGCCCTGCAACAGCTGCACGGCCGCGGCGTCGTCACGCTCGATGAGGAACGCAAGGCAGCGATGGTGTCCAACCTGCTCGTCGTGCTCTGCGGCGAGCGCGCCATCCAGCCGGTGGTCAACGCCGGCACCCTGCACCACTGAGCCTGTGAGCGAGAAAAAAGCCTACCCGCTGCGCATCAACGCGATCGTCCTGGACGCCATGCAGCGCTGGGCGGATGACGAACTGCGCTCGCTCAACGCGCAGATCGAATATGTGCTGCGCGACGCGTTGCGCCGGCAGGGACGCCTGAAGGCCGACCCACCACCCGAGCCACCGGTGGAATAATCCCCGGCACAGCGGGAACGACGGACCTTGCAAATGCGTGAACGCTTTATCGATACACCGGAAGGCATTGCCCTGCCCCGCCTGGCCGACCGCCACCGCCGCGACGAGCTGTCGCGGCAGGCCGGGGCCCTGGGCGTACCAGCCGACTACGGCGATCGACACGGCTTGCGCGTCGTCGCCGAAGCGCGCGTGCTGCGTTTCATCGGCTACGACCTCTATGACCGTCCGCAGTGGCTGGCTCCGCGCGCGGCGCGCGCCTGGTTCGCGATGCGCCAGGCCGCCGCGGTGGCGATGGTTGAACTGCACGTGGTTTCCGCATTCCGCTCGGTGGACTACCAGTTCGGGCTGCTGCAGCGGAAACTCGACCGCGGCCAGTCGATGGACGACATCCTGGCCGTCAGCGCCGCGCCCGGCTACAGCGAGCACCACACCGGCCGCGCGCTGGATCTCACCACGCCGGGCTTTGCAGTGCTGGAGGAGGAATTCGAGCACTCGCCCGCCTTCGCCTGGCTGCAGCGGCATGCGCCGGGCTACGGATTTCACCTGTCATTCCCGCGCGACAATCCGCACGGCATCGCCTACGAACCCTGGCACTGGTGCTGGCGCCCGCTACGTCGTGGATAGCAATCCAGCACGTCAGCCAAAGGCGACGGTCATTTCCGGCAGGTGCGGCGAATACGCGCGCCAGCGGCCAACCGAGCTGGCGTAAACATTCTGGCGGGCCTGCCATACGCTCGCCGTGGCAATCGCCGCGCGCGGCGCATCGTCGGCCACGGCCGTCGTGGCCTCGGCGCCGAGAAACTGGCGCAGCCGCGAGACGGTCCCGGGCGTGTCCGCCACGAGGGTTTCGTAGTCGAGCTCAAAAATGGGAATCGGCAGCGTTTGCCGCCAATGCTGCATCAGGCGCTGGTAGCCGCGGGCATAGCTGGCGATGTCCGAGAACTGGTAGGCCCAGTTCATGTCTTCGTGCGCGAAATGCTGGCTCCAGATCGACAAGGCCGTGTCGAGCAGGTCCCGGCGGCAATGGATGATGCGTGCGTTGGGCAGCATCGCGGCGATCAGCCCCAGGTGACGGAAATTGAGCGGATTCTTGTCGATGTAGAACCGCACCGGCGCGTCGTCCTGGCGCAGCTGGGCGCGGTACAGATTGGCCGCACCGGACAGCGCATTGGCCGCCGGTGCAGCTCCCAGGTTCGCCGCCAGCGCGGCTATCCAGTTGAGCTCGCTACGGTTGACCGTATCCGCATGTCGCGCCAGCTGGCTCGCCACCAGCGTGGTGCCCGAACGCGGCAGACCGACGACGAAAACCGGTACCACCCGGTCGTCCGACAGGCCCGCGGCACTGATCCGCTGGCGCATCTGCGCCTCCACGAAACGCTGCCAGCCGTGTTCCTCCCAGGACAGGCGGCTGCGCGTCAGCGCATTCGCGGCACGGAATTTCTGCGCCGCTTCGGCGCGTTCGCCCAGGTCGTCCAGCGCCTTGCCCAGCGCGAAGTTGACCGCGGTACGGGCATCGTCGGTGAGGTCCTTGCGTGATTCCGCCTCGCGCAGAAACGTGAGGTCGGGGTCATCTGACTTGCTGAATTTATGCGTATGCGCCAGGCGCAGCCACGCGGCTGCCTGGCGCGGATCCTTCTCCACGGCCGCGCGCAGGCGCCGCCGGGCCGAACCGAACCGCCCCAGCACGAGCGCGATGCTGCCCGTCATGGACAACAGGTCCGCATCCTCCGGATGACTGGCGAGGATGGGCTCGGCCAGCTCCTCTGCCTGCGCATGGCGCTGGCACTCTTCCAGGAAACGCAGCGTGCGCAGATCGCCCAGCCGCGTGCGCGGCAGGCGCTTCCAGACGTCGTTGATGATCTCCGCCGCGGCCGTCAGGCGCCCCTGCTCGCGCATCAGGAACGCCAACGCCAGCGGCGCGTCGGCATGCAGGGGTTCGGCCGCGATGACTTCGCGGAACATGTCCTCCGCCTCGCGTGCCTGGCCGGCCAGCCGCAGCACCACGCCGTAGAGATAGCGCAGCGACGTTGCGGTTGCCCAACGGTTGAGTCCGGATTCCAGCAGCGCGCCCGCCACCGGCAAGTGCCCCATCCGCAGCAGGTCCTCGGCGCACTGCACCCAGTGCGGCACACCGGCGCGGGCGGTCTCGAAACGCACGATCAGCTGCTGCAGGGCCGGCGCTGCGCGGCCGGCCGCGATGCCGCGGGCCAGGTCGTTCATCGCCGCGGCATATTGTTCGGTGCTCAAACTCATCGTCGATCGGTCATCCAGATCCCGCCAGCACGGGCACCGCGCATTATCGACGTGATCGGCAGCAGCACAACGGCCGGAGGGCACCCGCACCGCCCCGCGGGCATCGACCATCGTCCGGTTGTGACCGATTGGACAGATCCGCGGCCCACCGTGCATTTCGCCCGGGCGCGAGCCCGTCGCACGCCTCTTGCATCCTCCTCTGCGGCAAGGGGGGCTTGCTGCCGCTCCGGCGGAACGACGTAACCATTCGTCCGTGCACGGCCACCAGTTGGCGCATAATTGGCTATTCTGCGCCTTCTACCCAGTTCCACGTCTTGCCCGAGGTCATCATGTCGCAGCTGCGTCCCGCCGAGCTGGCCTGGTACGTCACCGGCCGCTTTTATCGCGGCACTGACGACAGGCTCGCCGACTACGGCTATTTCATTCACCTGGCGGGCCTGGATTGCCCGCTGTTCAATGGCGCGCCCAGCGAGAAGACAGCGCATTTCACCTTTGCGGCACGGCCGTTCGCGGCCTCGACGATCGTCAACGGCGAGCTGAATCTCGCGCTCGATGCGGTCGGCGATTTTTCCCTGTTCCTGCAGCGCGAGCCCTGCGGCGATTTCGACGATCCGCAGTCCTTCGCCGGCGGCGAATGCGTGGCGACTTTCCGTCGCACCAGCATGGTCGTTGGCACGACCGTGAGCGCCGACAACGGCGCCGGCAGCCAGCCTGTGGTATCGCTCAACGCGTTCTCGGCGCGACTGGTCAGCAGCGCCCCCTTCACCTTCGAGGGCCGCCAGTACGACCTGGGCCCCATACTCGGCTACGGCATCACCCAGTTCGGCACCGCCGCGACCACGCCGGTCTCGCCGGTGCCCGCGGGCTATTCCACGGTCGTGCCCTTCTCCGGCTCGGCCATCGCCCTGGCCGGCGTGCAGGCCCTGGCCCGCTATCCTTGACGTCGGTCCGGGCGGACGCCATGTAGGATGGCCAGACTGCCCGGAGCCCCCATGGAAGAGCCCGTCACCATCCCCTGCGTTCACTGCGAAGCCCTCAATCGCATCCCGCGTGTACGTCTGGCGGACAAGCCCGTCTGCGGCCGCTGCAAGCAGCCCCTGTTCGCCGGCAAGCCGGTCGAGCTGACGGACCGCAATTTCGCCGCGATCGCCGAACGCGGGGACGTACCGCTCCTGATCGACTTCTGGGCCGCCTGGTGCGGCCCGTGCCAGCAGTTTGCGCCCACGTTCACCGCGGCCGCCCGGGCCCTGGAACCGCATGTACGGCTGGTCAAACTGGACACGGACGCCAATCCAGCCGTGGCCGGGCGGTTCCATATCCGCAGCATTCCGACACTCATCTTCCTGCACCAGGGACGCGAAATCGCGCGCCAGGCCGGTGCCATGGATGCGCGGTCGCTGGAGCGTTGGGTCAGCTACGGTCTCGAACAGATCCGCGGCACGCCGGCCCGCTAGCGGCCGTCATCCAGACCGTCCTCGCACGGCGGCGCCCGGTCGATCAGCGCCTTCCATCCGCCGATAAATGCGGCATAGCCCTGCGGCGAGAGCAATTCGTCGACAAGCTGTTCGCCGGCCGGAGATGTCGGCGTCAGCGTGTAGCGGACGGTGATTTCAGTGCACGCCGCCGTCAGCGCCTTCCCACGCACTTCGATGGTGCCGGCGTGGGATCCGTCGGCGACCCGCGCGTAGCGGGCGACTCCCGCCGCGGCATCGAAATCCACCACGATCCATATCGTCGCGGCGTGCTCGTTGACCGTCCGGAACACGGAGCCGACCTCGCCGGAACCACTGAGAAACTGCGGATCCCAACCCGGCGCCCAGGCGCGCTCGCCTTCGGCGGTGAAGCAATGCATGGCCCGGTGCAGGGACATGTCCAGGGTGAAGCTGGCTTCCCGGCTGACGGGCTGCGAGGGCGTCATGACGATCTCCGAGCGTGTTATTCTGGTACCAATGTACCACGACACCAAGGATTCCGCATGCCAAGGCCATCCCGCACGCCACGCGTCGCGCCGGCAATCGAGCGCGTCCAGACCGGCGTCCGGCTCGAAAAACGCCTGCTCAAGGTGCTCAAGGCACTGGCCGAGTACCTCGACATGCCGCTGGGCGAACTGATCGAAGGCATCGCCCTCCACGCCCTGGAGAACAAGGCCCCCTTTTCCCCCGAGACGCTCCGACGGATCGGCGACCTGCGCAAGGTCTACGATCTCGACCTCACGGCCGACGACAGCCATCAGCTACGTGAAGCGTAGCTTAGGAATCAACCGACTTTCAGGGGGATATCCACGAGGAAATGACAACCCTTGCCGAGCTCGCTGTCGCAGCGGATACGGCCACCGAGTGTCTTGCTGACAAGGTTGTAGACGATGTGGAGGCCAAGTCCGCTCCCGCCCTGGCCGCGGCGCGTCGTGAAGAAGGGCTCGAAGATGTGCGGCAGGTGATCGGCGGCAATGCCGACACCGTCGTCACGGAAGTGAATCAGACAACGCCCTTCGTGCTGCTCGATCGCCAGCGTTATCACACCCGCACGACGGCCGGGAAAGGCATGCGTCAGCGCATTGATCACGAGGTTGGTGATGATCTGCGATAACGCGCCCGGATAGCTGTCGATCTCGAAATCGCTCTCGCAGTCGACGCGAACCTGCACCGGGCTCTGCTTGAGCCGCGGCCGCAGGCTCAGGAAGATGTCGTCGATGTAGGCACGTACATGAAAGCGGCGCCGCGCCTCGCTGCTCTGGTCCACCGAGATCTGCTTGAACGTGCGCACCATGCCCACGGCGCGTTGCAGGTTGGCCAGAGTCATGTCGATGGCCTCGCACGAGGTGGCCAGTTCCCGCTGCAGCGCGCGCGCATCGATGCGCCCGCTGCGTGCCATGGCCAGGATGCGCGTCAGCTCATCCTGGAGCAGCGACGCCGCCGTCACCGCCACGCCGATCGGCGTATTCACCTCGTGCGCAACACCTGCCACCAGCTGGTTCAACGCCGCATGCTTCTCGGCTTCGACGAGCTGCTGCTGCGTGTCGCGAAGTTCTTCCACCGACTGTTCCAGCGCCTGGTTCTTGTGCGCCAGCTCTTCGGTGCGCTCGCGCACTTTATGCTCGAGCGAGATGTTGAGTTCGTTGACCTCCGCCTGCTTGGCGGCCAATGCCTCGTTGGCCGCCGCAAGGCTCGCCGTGAACTCGCTGATGTGCATGAACACGTCGTTCAACGCATTGACGATCGGCGTGAACTCGTTGCGCGCCTGATAGCTGAGCGGTGACAGCGCTAGGCTTCCGCTGTCGCGCCGGAGGCTGCGGCTGATCTGCGCCAGCACGCGCTGGAACGGCCGGAACAGGACCGTCAACGCCAGCGCCATGACCAGGATGAACGACACCGACACGATCGCGCCGTAGATCAGGTTCTGGCGCAACCCCGGTTGCAGCTCCTGCAGGATTTCGTGCTCGGGAATGAACAGTCCCAGCACCAGCCCGATGTCGGTGCCAATGGTGTAGATCCGGTGCGGGCGTCCGTTCCAGCGCACGTCGCGGATACTGCGCAGCTCGCCCGTGCGGTAGCCGGCCAGAACGTCGGCGGCCCAGGGCTCGGCCGCCGCAGGCGTCATCACACGCGCCGGGTTCGCGCCAAAACTGACGAACTTGCCGCTCTGCCGGTCAATCAGGAACGGGAACGAACCGGGCGTGATACGAATGTCCGAGACGAACTGGCGCATCTTCTCGGTCGACCAGTCCACCGTCGCCATGCCGATGATGCGTTCCGCATCGTCGAACATCAGCGCGTCGACGGTCATCATCAGGGCCTTCGAGCCGGCATCGTCGTAATACGGTTCGGTCCACACGACCCATCGATCCGGTCGCCGCGTGCGCGGCCAGTCGGCGGGCAATGCCTTCAGGTACCAGCTCTGCCGGAGGTAGTCGTAGCTATCCTGGCTCAGGTCCCAGGTAAACCGGATGCGTGGCCCCTCGCGAAACGCATAGGGACCGAAATAGCGCCTGCCCGGATCGAACGCGAAGGGTTCAAACCACAGGCCGCCACCCAGGGCTTCGGAAAGTCCTTCGAAATTGCGCAGCAGGTGCTGCTCGATATGCGACGTCACGACCGCTACCCCCGCCACGTCGCGCAGGGCGTGGTAGCGCTCGCCGGCAATGGCCAGATCCCGCGCATTGCGCTCCATCGCGTTGGTCAGGGCGTTGATCTTGTGCAGATAGCCCAGGAACGTCGCGCCAATCTGCTGTTCGCGCACCGTCGCCAGCCCTTCCTGGGCCGAGCGATAGTTCAGGTACAGCACCAGGCCGTAGCCGGAAAGCTCCAGCATCAGCACGCACAGCAGGATGCGCAACTTGATCGTCATCGAGCCCTGCTCCACTCCGCCGCCTGGGCCACCCGTTCCGTCGATGCCACCACGGACGCCGCCCTTTTCCGTTTCCTCGACGATACGTTGCCGCAAGCCGTCGCCTGGCTGACAGTGTGCCCGGATTCACCGGAAAACGGAGCAGGCCCGCCGCAGGGATTCATCGTTCGCGCAAGTACTTCCTTGTGCGCGCTACAGCTCGTCCACGTGCCGGGGCCAGGTGTCGTGGAGCAGCCGTGACAGCGCCCGGTCGGCCAGGATACGACCGCCAGTCTGGCAGCGCGGACAATAGTTGGCCTCGTTCTCGGCGTAAACGATGCGCTGGATCGGTGCGGAGCAGACCGGACACGGCTTGCCGAATCGACCGTGGGCGGCCATTTCGTCGTGGAAGGCAGTGACCTTTTCCGGAAACGCGTCGCCCGTTTCCCGCGACAAGCGCTCGACCCATTCGGTCAGCACCTCCCGCACCGCGTGGTATAGCCGGCCCGCTTCGGCATCGTCGATCTTGCCGGTGAGGGCAAAGGGAGACAGCCGCGCGCGGTGCAGGATCTCATCCGAATAGGCATTGCCGATGCCACTGAAGCGGCGCGGATCGGTCAGCGCCCGCTTGAGCGTGTGATTGCCCTCGCGCAACTGCTTCACGAACGTTGCTTCGTCGACCGCGAAGGGATCGACGCCGCCGGGGTCGAGCGCGGCCAGGGCCGCGCGACCGTCGACAAAATGCACCGATGCGCGCCGCTTCGTTCCCGCTTCCGTGAGAAACACAGTTCCCTCGTCGAATACCAGGCTGAACAGGGCGATCTTGCCGGGCGGCTTCTCACGCGGCCCACGCCAGCGCAGCCGCCCGGCGATCATCAGATGAATGACGAAGTAGCGGTCGCCGTCCAGGCCGATCACGATCCGCTTGCCCAGGTTGCCGACGGTCGTGACCGTTGCCCCCTCCGCCGTGGCCACCGGCGGATTCACCGTGCGCAGCACAAAGGGATTGGACACCTGCACGCGCCGGATCACCTGGCCGACGATGCGCCGGCGCAGATGCGCGATGTAAACCGTGATATCCGGAAATTCAGGCATGGACGACCCCAACGGCGCTGGCCGCAGATGCGCGGCGTACATCACGGGACAAAGCCCGACTTTACCTTCCGCGCGCCCGTCCCGGCACATGCGGCGCCCGGCCATGGGCGTAGAATGACGCCATGGTCCGACGCATCGCTACCTTCCTGCTCGGCCTGTTCACGGCCGCCACCCCGACGCCCGCCGTCGCCGTGTGCGCGCTCGCGCTGCCGTCGTTGGTCTAGGCACAGCGCAAGCCGGCCTGCTTCGGCGCGCCTTGCGCCGCGGTGCCGCCTTGCCCGAGTATGGGCAGGCTGCCGCCGCTGGTATCGTGCGGCCCGCCGCAGCACCTCACACGCTGTCCGAAGCAGTTCGTTTTCCCAGCGAGGCCTTCGACATGTCCGACCTCAATTCCCAGCATAACCGCGCCGTCTGGTTTGATATCCCGGTGAGCGACCTGGATCGCGCAGTCGGCTTCTACGCTGCCGTACTCGGCGTAGGCGTTGAAAAAAGCACTTTTGGTGATTTTACCTTCGGCATCCTCGCCCACGAGCACGGCAACGGCGGTTGCCTGGTTCCGAATCCGGACGAGGCCGGCGCGGCGCGCGGCATTCTGCTGTACCTGAACGTCAACGGCCGTATCCGCGACGCCGTCAGTCAGGTGAAGGCGAAGGGCGGCAGCGTGCTGGAAGACACGCACCCCATTGGTCCGCATGGTTTCCGCGCCCTCATCACCGACAGCGAAGGCAACCGGCTGGCGCTGCACTCCCCGTCCGACGGCTGACCACGCGAAACCCTCAGTGTCCGCCGAGCGGCAACACCATCCGCACGCGCAATCCACCACCCTGCGCATTGTCGATGGTCATCGTTCCACCATGCTGCTGCGCGACCCGGCGCGCGCTGGCGAGCCCCAGTCCGGATCCTGCGCCACTACGCGCTGGATCCGCGCGCAGGAACGGTTCTCCCAATCGTGGCAGCAGCGCGGCGTCCACACCGGCACCGTGGTCACGCACTACCAGTTCGGCGCAATCGCCGGACGTCGACAGCCGGACCTCAAACGGCGCGCGCCCATGCCGCTCCGCATTCTGTAGCAGATTTTCCAGTGCCCGTCGCAACGCCAGCGGCTTGGCGCGCAGCGGCAAGGTGTCCGGCGTCGTCACCTGCCATGTTCCCGTGCGGCGGGGGCTGCCGGCGACGCTGCGCACCAGCTCCGCCGCATCCAGCGCCTCCGCGGGTTCGTCGCGTCCGTCACGCACGAAGTCGACAAACTGCCCGGTCAGCTGATCGAGCTCGTCCAGGTCCGCGTCCATGCCCTCGCGCAGTTCGCCCTGCACGTCCGACAACGCCAGCGCCAAACGCAGCCGCGCCAGCGGCGTGCGCAAGTCGTGCGACAACGCGGCCAGCATCAGTTCGCGCTCGCGCGCCACCGCGCGCACGTCAGCGGCCGCCTGGCGCAAGGCGTGTTCCAGTTGCGCCATCTCCCGCGGCACCCGCCGCGGCAACGGCGGCGGGTCGGCGCCGGCGGCAATGTCCGGCGCATGGCGGGCCAGCAGGCGCAACGGCCGGGTCAACCCGCGCGCATAGAACCCGGCGGCGCCGACGATGATCAGCGCGCCCGTGACCAGGGTCCAGATCGTTGCACCGCGGACGGTCTGGACCAAAGGCGCCATCGGAATGCCGACCCAGCCCTGGGCAGGCGCGACCGCCCGGGCCCACATCGCCGGCTGGCCCTGGCCGCCAAAATGCACGTCGCGGCCAGGATGGAGTGCCTCCAGGCGGCGCGTGACATTGCGCAGGAACGGCCATTGGAATGACGGTTCCGGTGGCGCGACGGTGACATGACGGATCCCCAGAGCCGCGAACCGCGCGTCCTCGATCCCCGCGGGTGATGCGAGCATCGCATCGGCTGCGAGGATCTGCGTGGCCAGCGAACGCGCCGCGTGCTGTGCCGCCACGTCCACCATCGCCAAATTGGTGATCACCAAAGACAACCCCCCGACGCTGATCGTCACCGCAGCCAGCAGGCCGATCAATCGCCGGAAGACGGACCCGCCACGAATGCGCACGTGCATGCCTCAGGGTGCTCCATCCGGAACGAATACGTAGCCGTGACCCCATACGGTCTGCAGCCAGCGCGGATTCCGCGGGTCGTCCTCGACCAGGCGCCGCAGCCGGCTGATCATGACGTCCATGCTGCGCTCGAACGCCTCGTGTTCGCGGCCACGCGCTGCGCTCATCAGCTGGTCGCGCGTCAGCGGCTGGCGGGGCCGCTGCAGCAGTGCCAGCAGCACCGCAAACTCCCCGGTAGTCAGCTTCTGCGGTTCACCGTCGCGCAGCAGCTGGCGCGTCGACGGATCGAGCAGGCAGCGGCCGAAACGGATCGCCTCGCGCGCTTCCTGGGGCGCACCGACGACCGGCTTGCCCCGCCGCAGCACAGCGCGGATGCGTGCCACCAGTTCGCGCGGATTGCCGGGTTTTGGCAGGTAGTCGTCTGCGCCGATTTCCAGGCCGACGATGCGGTCCACCTCGTCACCCCGCGCCGTCAGCATGACGATGGGCGTTTCCATCCCCTGGCCGCGCAGCCGCCGGCACAGCGACAACCCATCCTCGCCCGGCAGCATGACATCCAGCACGATCAGGTCGACGTGACGACGCGACAACTCGCGTTCGAGCTCACGGCCATCACCGGCGACACTGGCGGAAAACCCCTGCTGTTCGAGGTAGCGGCGCAGCAGGTCGCGCAGGCGGACGTCATCGTCCACGACCAGGATGTGGGCAGCGGGTTCGTTCATGGAAGCATTCTGCGCCAGCGTCCGCCTTTCCTGGCAGTCCCCGGCCCGGGAAGTTGTAAGCAGATATTTCCACGGCACCGTTCCGACATATCTGCTTACAGGCGGAACCGGCCGGGAAACACCTGCGCTGGTCGACTCCGCAATGATGGTGCCACGCCGGATTGCGGCGCATTCCCCACCGGAGTCACCATGAAAAAGCGTGCTGCCCTGATCACCTCCCTGCTGCTTGGCTCGGCCTTAAGCGTTGGCGCCTACGCCAGCCTGCCCCGCCCCGCCATGTTTGCCCCACCGACTGCCAGCGAGCTCGGACTGGAAGGACCGTCCGCAACCCAATGGAACCAGCTGCGCGCGGAGCTTCTGGCCCTGCGCAATGACGCGCGCCGCGACATGCAGTCACGCATCGATGCGCTCGATACGCTGCTGGACGACCAGACGGCTGACTTCCGCCAGTTCCATGCGACCACCGAGCAGGCCGTCGACACCTATCGCCAGCGCTCCCACGCGCTCACCCTCCGGATGATCAGCTTCTACGAGGCGCTGACGCCTGCCGAGCAGGCCATGCTGCGCGATGCGATGCGCGACCGGCTGGATCGACTGCAGCGCATCCGCGCCGCCGTCCAAGCACTGACCCAGGACGCATTCTGACCGCCACGTCGTGCTGCCACTTTGTGGACTTGTCCCCATGAGTCAAACCCACTTCCTCATCGCCAATGCCGCGCTGTGCCTGTCCCTGCAGCCGGCCTTCGCCGTCGACCCCATACCGACGGACGAGGCAGGCGAACGCCATGGCCAGCCCGCCGCCCTTTGCGACAGCACCGCGGCACTCGCCACCAGCCTGGAGGATTTGCAGCGCGGTGGAAACACCTGAGAGCGCCGTCCCGCACACCGTAAACACGAAGCCCCCGCTCCTCCGGGGGCTTTCGTCCATCGGGATGAGTGCGCCGCCCGCGCGACCGGCCGATATGAGGATCATGCCTGATCCGAAAGGCCCATTCGGTAGCGAATGCGCCAATTCCGTCAACTTATTCATTTGGAATATTTGTACGGAAACGCATTTTTTCGCCAGGATCGGCATCGGGCGGGAAATTTCCAGCGGGCCGTCCACACGGTAGTGGGCCCGTTCATGCGGACGCCTGCCGCATCGGCCCGTCACCGCCGCCCGCAATGCCGCCGCGGGCCCGGCAGCAAGCGCCACCCATACGCCACAAGGACGTGGCGTTTCGCCCTGGCGGAATGCCATCAGCGCTTGATTAAGGTGACTTACCGATGAATTCCCGTATGCAAAGGCCCTGGACGCTGGCCGCGGCCATCGCCACCGTTTTCCTGTCTGGCCTGCCTGTTGTTTCCGCGTCTGTTCCACCGGTCGGTGAATCGGGCCGACCCCTCGGCGCCAGCGTCGACACGGCCCTGAGCCCCGCTGAAACGGCGCGCTACATTGTCCGCTTCAGGGAAGCGCCGCTGGCGCTGTACCCGGGCGACGACGCCCGCTTCGCGGCACCGCCGCAATCCATCCGCAAGGGGCGCAAACGCCTGGACACGCAGAGCGCCGCCGCCCGCGCCTACACACAGCACCTCGCTGGCACGCAGACCGAACGCCTGCTGGCGCTGGAACGGACGCTCGGGCGGCCGCTCGCCGTCACGCGCCGGATGCAGCATGCTATCAATGCAGTAGTGGTTGTGCTGCAGGTGGATGAAGTCGAGGCAGTGCGGCGTTCCGAGGGTGTCGCAGCCGTCGAACGCGACGCAACACGGACCTTGGCGACGGATGTGGGGCCGCAGTTCATCGGTGCACCGCCGCTGTGGTGGGGGCTTCCTTCGGCCGCCCAGGACAGCTTCTTCATCGACTCCTTCGAGGCGCGCGCGGGATCGCGCGGCGAAGGCGTGGTGATCGGCGTGCTCGATACCGGCTTCAACAGCCTGAGCCCGTCGTTTGCCGCGACCGATCCAAGCGGCTACACCCACGTCAATCCGCTGGGGAACGGCGTCTACCTCGGCAGCCTGTGCAACGCCACTCCGTCGCCATGCAACGCGAAGGTGATCGGCGTGTACGACGAGGTGGCCTCCGATGCCGCGGCAGAAGACCGCGAAGGCCACGGCAGCCACACGGCGAGCACCGCCGGCGGCAACGGGCGCAGCGGCACGGTCAACGGCTATCCCGCGCGGATGTCAGGGGTGGCGCCACGCGCCAACCTGGTCATCTTCAAGACCTGCGAGCACAACGCCTGCCCCCTGTCCGCCACCACCGCCGCGGTTGATCAGGCAGTTGCGGACGGCGTGGTCGATGTCCTGAGCTTCTCGATCTCCGGTGGCACCACGCCGTGGGACGACAGCACCTCCCTCGCCTTCCTCGGCGCGACCGGTGCCGGCATCTTCGTCGCGGCCGCAGCCGGCAACACGGGCCCATCGGTTCCGGTGCCGCTTCCCGGCACCTCGCACCACCATGAGCCCTGGGTGACCTCCGTTGCGGCCGGCACGCACACCGTGGGTGCCATCGGGTTCAGCATGGCGGTCAACGGCGCCTCGGCCCCACCAGACCTCGCGGTCAGTCCGGCTCCTGCCGGCGCCCAGTTGAGCGGGCCGCTGAGCGGCGCGCCGATCGTCGCCAGCCCGACGTTCGGCCAGGCGTCCGATGGCTGCACGCCATTCGCCGCCAGCGCATTTTCCGGCAAGGTGGCGCTGCTCAAGTACGGTGGCGGCCCGACCGTCGGTGGCTGCGGCACGCACGCCATGGCCGGCAATGCGCTGGCGGCCGGCGCCACGCACGTGCTGATCACCGCCAATACGGACGCCTCGTTCACCAGCGGCGCCAACCAGCCCATTCCGGTGTTCACCACCTCGCAGACCGCGGGCGGCAACCTGCACACCTACCTGCAGACCCACGCCGGCGCCACTATCACCATTGCCTATCCGGCGCGGCGCCTGCCGGCGCTGGCCGATTCGCTGGCCGGATTCAGCCTGCTCGGCCCCAATGCCTACAACGTGCTCAAGCCCGACGTGCAGGCACCGGGCGTGGATATCCTGGCGGCCTACAACAACCTCACCTTCACCACGACCGTCAACGGCGCCAACGTCGTCGGGCTGATGGGTGGCACCTCCATGGCTACGCCACACGTAGCAGGGGCCGGCGCGCTGCTGGTCGCACTGCATCCGGACTGGTCGCCGATGGAGATCAAGTCGGCACTCATGATGACGGCCAAGGAAGTCGGCCTGACCAAGCCCAACGGTACTACGCCCAGCGACTACTTCGACCGGGGCGCCGGCCGTATCCAGGTGGACGTGGCCAGCCGTGCAGGCCTGGTCCTGGATGAGTCAGCGCTGCACATGGCCTGGGCCAACCCGCAGGAAGGCGGTGACGGTGCCACGCTCAACCTGCCCAGCCTGCAGGACAGCACCTGCCTGTCCGATGACGGTGGCCAGGCGCGCTGCCGCTTCAACCGGCACGTGCGCAGCACACGGTCGAACACCGTTACCTGGTCGCTCAGCCTCGACGGCCTGCCGGGCAGCGTGTCTCCTTCGACGCTGGTGCTCGGCCCGAACCAGGGTCACGCCGTGGACGTGACGATCGTCGCGACCAGCTTGCCGGCGGACGGCACGTTCCAGTTCGGCGAAGTGACACTCACCCCCAGCGACAGCAGCCTGCCGACCTTGCATTGGCCGGTCGCCGTTGCGGTGCCGGCGCCAAGGATCTCGGTGCCGAAGGCGCTCAGCGTGGCAATTCCGTCGGGGCAACCCAGTACCACCGCCGAGCTGCCGGTTCGCAACACGGGAGGTCCGGGGCTGAACTTCGCCCGGCTCACCGACGGCTCGACCGCGACTTATCCCTGGGTGGCGCAGACGCGGACCGTCAACTACGGCTACTACAGCACCAAGTACACCGACGTCAGCTACAGCTATTTCGCCGCGGATGATTTCGTGCTCACGGGCTCGGGCCCGGTGACCCTGAATCGGTTGCAGGTCACCGGATTCGGCGTCGGCGCAAGCCTCGCGAGCCAGCCAGCCACCACGCCGATCCACTGGCGTCTTTACGCGGACGCGGCCGGCAAGCCGGCCGGCAACCCGATGGGCGGTGCCGCCGCCGTGTGGAGCCACGACAGTACGTTGGGCGGCGCGGGTGTCACCGTATCCGGCACCACCGTCGGGCTCAACCTGGCGGTCGCCGGGGCCCCGGCGTCGCTGCCGCCAGGTCGGTACTGGCTGGCGGTGTATCCGGAATTGCCGTGCGCGCCAAACGCGAACGGCTGTACCCGCGGCTGGGCGCTATACCAGTCGAGCGAGGGCAACGGCACCTATGGGGTCAGCATCAACCCGACGGCGCCGCCGCCGGACGACCAATGGGTGGCGATCAGTGACCAGCCGGGCTTCGCCATCACGGTCGAGACCGCCGCCGCCTGCGACGCGCTCCCCTGGCTGGCCCAGGCACCCGCCAGTGGAACGGTTGGTGCGCAGCAGAGCCAGTTGACCGTGCTGACGGTCAGCGCTGCCACCCTGCCGGCCGACGCCGCCACCGGCTACCTGTGCATCGGCAGCAACTCGCCGCCGCCGTCGACCGCGGTAGTGCAGGTGAACGCTACGCGCTAGCGCGCAGATCCGGCCGCGCGCAGGCTGCGCATGGCCGGATCCCTCTCCGTGGCAGCCCGGACGGTCACGTCCGGGCTGCCACATTTGTTTCACAACCTGCGCCGCTGCGCCGGAAGCGGGAAGGGTATATTAGGTACACGCATTGCTTTTCGGAACAAACGCCCGTTGTCGAACCCGCTACCGGCCCCATTGCACCGCACCATACTTTCTGGACAAATATCTTTTTATCCAGCGCCATGCCGTTGATGCGTCCAATGCAAGCCGTAGCATGCCTGACGTCCTGGACGCTGGCGGCGCTGGCCTTGCTGTTCTGTCCGGGTGCCGGCGCGCAGACACCTGCCATTACGGCACCGCATGACCCCATTGCGGCCGGCACGATGCCTGCCGGACAGTACCTGTTCCGCGACTACGGGGCGGCGCAGGGGCTGTCCTACGTGGCGATCCAGCAGCTGGCACAGGACACCCGCGGCTTTATCTGGATCGGTGCCGAAAACGGCCTGTTCCGCTACGATGGTTATCACTTCGACGCGTTCGGTACGCGCGAAGGGCTCCATTCGATCCTGATCAATGCCCTGCACGTGGATGCCAAAGGCGTACTGTGGGCCGGTACGCACGGCGGCCTCAGCCATTGGAACGGTCAACGCTTCGAACGTATCCTGCCCGCGCAGGGACTGCCATCGATCACGGTCACCACGCTCTCTGACGGCCCCGGCGGCATCTGGGTGGCGACGCCCCGCGGCCCATTTGTCGGAACACCGCAGACGCCCTTTGCCCTTGCCGCACAGTGGCCAGGTGGCGAAGCCACCGCCATGTGGCAGGGGCGCAAGAACAACGGCATGTGGGTCGCACAGTGGAACGGCGAGGCACGGATCTGGATCTGGCGCGACGGCAACTGGCACGAGGTGGATGCACCGGCCGAGCTTCTGCGCGAGCGCATTGACGGTATTGCCGAAGACGGCCAGGGCCGCGTGTGGGCCCGCTCCGCCGGTGCGATGTGGATGTTCGACCCAAAAGCCGGCCGTTTTTCGCCGGCGCAAACGCCGATCAGCCCGACCAGCAGCTACGGCTATCTCACCGCCGGACGCAACGGAGAGATCTGGGCACCGTCGGACACCAGCATCCTCCATCTGGTCGGCGATACGTGGCAGGTGCTCGGCCCGAAGGAAGGCCTGCCGCCAGCGCGCAACCGGGCCGTGCTGGAAGATCGCGACGGCTCCGTGTGGATCGGTTCGGTCGGCCTGCACCGGATGCTCGGCCGCGGCGTGTTCCACGCGTATACCCAGGCCGAGGGACTTCCCAATCCCCTCGTGTGGTCGTTCTATCGCGATCCCGAACAACGCCTCTGGGTTGGCACCGAGAAGGGGCTGGCGCTCTTCACCCCCGGCGGTTTCACCACGATTGCCGGATCGGAAAGCAACACCATCCGTTCCATCGTCCGCGCCGCCGACGGCACGATGTACATGGCCGGGCTGCCGGGCAACGAAATCCTGATCTACCACCCCGACCGCAAGCAACTGTCGCGCGAACACGTCTCCACGGCGGACCCGCCCAAGCGGATCTTCCGCATCCTGCTCGATCGCAAGGGCACGCTGTGGGTGGCCACCGACGGCGCCGGCCTGTACTCGGCCGATACCGCAGCGAAGCCGCTGGCATTCCGGCGCGAAGAACTGCCTGACGGCACGCCGCAGGAAAACATCGGCGATCTGCGGGAAGACGCCGACGGGCGCCTGTGGGTTGCGGGCCAGCACGGGCTGATCGTTCGCGACGGTACGCAGTGGCGCCGCTACACTACGACGGACGGGCTGCGTCACAACTACATTGTGTACTTGTTTCCAACTCTCGACCACCAGATGCTGGTGGGCTATTTCGAAGCCTATGGCGTCGCGAGGGTCAGCCTGGACAACGGTGCGCTACGCGTCCAGCGTCACTATGACGACGAAGCGCCCCGCTCGCTGCAGAAAGTATTCCTGATGGGCGAGGATCTCGCCCGGCGCGTGTGGATCGGCGGAGGCATGGGACTGGACATGGTCTCGTCCCGGGGCAACGAGCAGTACCGCGCCGCCGACGGCCTCGTTGGCGAGGACACCGCCAACATGGCATTTCTGTCCGAAGCCAACGGGGATGTGTGGTTCGGCACCAGTGCCGGCATCGCGCGCTTTGACGGCAAGCGCTTTGACAAGCTGCCGGAACGCAAGCCGCCGACGGTCGAGCTGCTGTCGCTGCGGCTGGGCAAGCTGACATTGACCGGAACCGAAACCGATATCCAGGTGCCGCGGGACGAAGGCGTGTTCGAGGCCCGCTTCACGGCCGTCGACTATCTGGCCGAAGGGTCGTTGCAGTACCAGGTTCGCCTGACGGGTTTCGACAAGGACTTCAACATCACCGAGAACCGCGACGTGCGGTACTCCTCGCTGCCCCAGGGCGTCTACCGGTTCGAGGTCGCGGCGCGCGCCGACCAGCATCACCCGTGGGGTCCACTGGCAAGCGTGCCCTTCCGCGTACTGCCGGCCTGGTGGGAAACCTGGTGGTTCCGCGCCCTGATCGGCCTGTCGCTGGTCGGCGTCGTCATGCTCGTGGTGCGCTGGCGCCTGGCGGCACTGCAGCGACGCAACCGCCAGCTGGAGGAACAGGTGGCACTGCGCACCGGTGAGTTGCGCCTGGCCAATGAACGCCAGCGCGAGATCAATCTGCAGCTGGAGGTGGAAGTGACCGAGCGACGCGCTGCGGAACAGGCCCTGCAGCAGCGCAATGACGAGCTGGAAGCCCTTAACCAGAAACTGGCCGGCACGCAGCTGCAATTGCTGCAATCGGAAAAAATGGCATCTGTCGGCCAACTGGCGGCCGGTGTCGCGCATGAGATCAACACGCCGATCGGTTTCATCGGCTCGAACCTGAGCGGAATGAAGCGCTACGTCGAGGATATCTTCGCCCTGCTCGACGACTATGGCCAGATCGAAACCTCGGCACCGCCGCATCTGGCGCAAAAGCTGGAACGCCGGAAGACCGAAATCGAGCTCGACTACCTGCGCGACGACGTGCCGCAACTGCTCAAGGAATCACTCGACGGCATCATCCAGGTCGCCAAGATCGTGAAGGACCTGCGCGACTTTTCCCACCTGGATGAAGCCGAGTGGCAGCTCACCGACGTGCACCAGGGCCTGGAAAGCACGCTCAACGTGATTGCCCACGAAATCAAGGACAAGATCGATGTGATACGCGACTACGGCCAGCTGCCGCGTATCGAATGCCTGCCCTTCCAGCTCAACCAGGTGTTTCTGAACGTGCTCGTCAATGCCGTGCAGGCGCTGGACGGCAAGGGCCGGATCACGATCCGCACACGCCCGGAACCGGATGGCATCCGGATCACCATCAGCGACAACGGCGAGGGCATCAGCCCGGCCAACATCGGCCGCGTGTTCGAGCCCTTCTTCACGACGCGCCCGGTCGGCAGCGGCACCGGCCTGGGACTTTCGGTCGCCTACAGCATCGTGCAGACGCATGGCGGCACGATCACCATCGAAAGCGAACCAGGCCAGGGAACCACCGTCACGATCCGTCTGCCGCACAAACCCGTGGCGAGCTGATTCACCTGTTCGGTCTGCCGCCTTTCAGCGTTCTGACAAGGCGAGTCACTACCCGTAGACTGGACTATGATCCCGCACCACCTGCCGGACACCGACGGCCCCACGCGCATCTATCGCGCAGCGCTCACCATCATGGGCGGACTGATCCCGCTCGTCGCAGGCTTCGTCATCGCATCGGACCTGCGCAATCCCGAATACCGCAGCGCCGGCTCGCAGGGTGTGGAGATCGCTGCTCCGCACCGCTGAAGAGGGACCTGCATCTGTCTCTCAGTGCGAAAGCTCGCTGACCTGCGGATGGATCAGCGGCTCCACACGCGTGATGGTGTCGAGCCAGATGTCGCAGATGCCATCCAGGGTGGCACCGCCGGCCCGCTCCAGGCGCAACAAAGCATTGCTGCCCTCACGGCCATCGGGCTGCTCAGCCACCTGCAGGATCGGCGGCTCACTGACGATGCCGGTGACGATCCGGCCATCACGACAGGTCACGCGGACGTGCTCTCCGCCCGGCAATTGCTGGATCAGCCCTTCCAGCCAGGCCACGTCCTGGGGGCTGGAATACACGTGATCACAATACTTGGCCATGATGTGCTCCTTTCGGCCGCAGTTCCGCCCGGTTGGCGGCGCTCGCCGGCCGGAGGGGCGGAGAATCCCGCAACCGGCGCGCCGGTGGTGCACCATCGTCGCACTCTCGCCCGTCCAATGCACGGCGCACCGAACCCCCACAGGCTTCGCCTGCGCCCCAAGGCCGGCTAAACTGGCCGCCTTTGTCTGACATCTTGCGCGAATGAATCCCAACTTCCTCGAATTCGAACAGCCGATTGCCGAACTGGAAGCCAAGATCCAGGAACTGCGGCATGCCAGCCACGGCCAGGCGTTCAACATCGAGGAAGAGATCGCCCGCCTCAAGGACAAGCTCAAGCTCAAGACCGCGGAGATCTTCCGCACCTTGAATCCCTGGCAGGTGTCGCAGCTGGCACGCCATCCCTCGCGCCCTTATACGCTCGACTACCTCGCGGCTATCTGCGACGAATTCCACGAGCTCGCCGGCGACCGGGCCTTTGCGGACGACGCCGCCATCGTGGGCGGGGTCGCACGCATCGAGGGACGGCCGGTGATGGTGATCGGCCACCAGAAAGGCCGCGATACCAAGACCAAGATCCGGCGCAATTTCGGCATGCCGCGGCCGGAGGGCTATCGCAAGGCGCTGCGTCTGATGAAGATGGCCGAGCGCTTTCGCCTGCCCTTGCTGACCTTCATCGATACCGCCGGCGCCTATCCCGGCGTCGGTGCCGAAGAGCGTGGCCAGTCCGAGGCCATCGCCCGCAATCTGCTGGAAATGTCCGCATTGCGCATTCCCGTCATCTGCTCGGTGATCGGCGAAGGCGGTTCAGGCGGCGCACTGGCCATCGGTGTCGGCGATCGCACACTGATGCTTGAGTACAGCACCTATTCGGTCATCACGCCGGAAGGCTGCGCATCGATTTTGTGGAAAAGTGCTGAAAAGGCAAAAGACGCCGCCGAAGCGCTGGGCCTGACGGCGCCGCGACTGATGGAACTGGGGCTGATCGACCAGATCATTCCCGAACCACTGGGCGGGGCGCATCGCGATCCACAGGCCATGGCCGAGAAACTCAAATCGGTGCTGCTGGGCCAGCTCGACATGCTCGAACGCATCGACATTCCCACGTTGCTGGAGCAGCGCTACCAGCGCTACCGTCGCTACGGCACGTATCGCGGAGGCTGACGCAACACCGGAGCGGCCGGCGCCAGAGGCCGGCCGCCTGACGACCGCAAGGCGGGGAGCCTGCCGTGAAGCCAACGGACCTAACCAGCACGCTCGCGGCCAGCATGGATGCGCTGCCATCTGGCCCGGTGGTCGTTGCGCTGAGCGGCGGCATGGATTCCACCGTGCTGCTGCACGCGCTGGCCGCGCTGCCCGCGGCGCGCGAACGGGGGTTGTCCGCCATCCATATCGATCATGGCCTGCATCCGCGCAGCGCCGCCTGGGCTGAAACCTGTCGCGACCTCGCTGCCGGACGCGATGTGCCGTTCTCCAGCGTGCGCGTCGCCGTTGTGCTCGACGCCGGCCAGGGCCTGGAGGCCGCCGCGCGCGAGGCCCGCATGGCCGCAATTACGCGGCAGTGTGCGCCCGGTTCCATCATCGCCCTGGCACACCACCGTGACGACCAGACCGAAACCGTGCTGCTGAAACTGGTGCGCGGCGCAGGTGCCGACGGCTTGCGCGGCATGCGCCCCTTCGACCACACGGAAGGCAGTGGCTCTGGCGCCCCCTGCTCGAATGCCCGCGCGATGACCTGCACAGGTACGCGGTGCAGGCCGGCCTGACCTGGATCGACGACCCGAGCAACGCGGAGACGCGCCATGCCCGCAATTTCCTGCGCCACGCGGTGTTGCCACTGCTGCGCGAACGCTGGCCGCAACTGGATACGGCCATCGGCCACAGCGCACGCTGGCTGGGCGCCACGGCGGAGTTCCTCGACCAGGAAGCACGCCGCGCGCTGGCCATGATCCAGGGCCTGGACCCGGCAACACTGCAGTGGCAGGCGTGGATCGGGCTTCCCGACGCCTTGCGCGGGCCCGTGCTGCGGGAGTGGTTGCGGGGTCTTGCACTGGCGCCGCCGGAACATTTCCATATCGACCAGCTGCACCGGCAGCTCACGTGCTCCCAGGAAACCAAGCTATTGCAGGTGAGCTGGCACGGCGCCGAAGTGCGACGGTATCGCACGCTGCTCTATGCAATGGCCCCCACACCGGCCCCGCCGCCGGATTGGCAATTCAGCTGGCACGGACATCCGCTCGAATTGCCACCCGGCAGTGGCACTCTGGCGTTGCGTGATGCGAAGGATGGCAGTGTCACCCTCCAGGAACCGCTGACCGTGCGACTGCGCAACGGCGGAGAAACCATCAAGCCCGCGGGCGATCGCCACACCCGCGAATTGCGCGACCTGTGGCAGGGCGCCGGTGTCCCGCCGTGGCAGCGTGGGCGGATGCCACTGGTCTACCGGGGAAACACCCTGGCAGCCGTGGGCGACCTGTGGCAGACGGATTCCTTCCGCGACTGGCTCGACGCCCAGGGCGCCCGCCTGGTCTGGACCTTGCCGCCATCACACGGCGACACTTTTTCAATTGACCGCCATTTGGGCCTGCGCTAGCTTTCGCGCCATGTCGAATACCACCGCCCAGCCGCAGAACCAGATTGCCGATTTCGAGAAGTCGCTCGACGAACTCGAACAGCTGGTTTCCCGAATGGAGCAGGGCGAACTCAGCCTCGACGATTCGCTCAAATCGTTCGAACGCGGCGTGACCCTGTATCGCCACTGCCAGTCCGCACTGGAACAGGCCGAACTTCGCGTCAAGCTGCTGATGGATCCGCAGGATCCGAACAGCGCTGTCCCCTTCCCTCCCGAAACACCCTGAACTTATGTCCCTTCCGGATAGCGGCTGCGCAGCACGGAATCCTGCGCCGGCCGACCTGCCATCGTCCCTGCTCGCCCACTCGGCGCGCGCCGAGACCTGCCTTTCGCAGCAGCTGCCTCCGGAAGAACAGCCCCCGACGCCGCTGCACCGTGCCATGCGCTACGCCGTCCTGGGCGGCGGCAAGCGGCTGCGGCCGATGCTGGTCTACGCTGTTGGCCTGGCGCTGGGTGCGCGTTACGAGGCGCTGGACGCCGCCGCGGCGGCGGTCGAGATCATCCACGCCTATTCGCTGGTTCACGACGACCTGCCCGCGATGGACGACGACGCCCTTCGCCGTGGACAACCCACCTGCCATATCGTTTTCGGCGAAGCCATGGCAATCCTCGCAGGGGACGCTCTCCAGGCACTGGCCTTCGAAGTGCTGGCGGCAGACCCGCACCTGCCGGTGGACGCCCGGACCCGCGTGGAGATGCTGCGCACACTCGGCGCCGCCTGCGGATCGCACGGCATGGCCGGTGGACAGGCCTTTGACCTGGCCGCCGTCGGTACCCGACTGAGCGCCGCCGACCTGGAACGCATGCATGTGCACAAGACAGGCGCTCTGATCCGCGCGTCGGTCCGCCTCGGCGCCCTGGCTTCGGGCTGCACGGACGAACGTCTCGTGGCACGCCTGGAACGCTACGGCCACTGCATCGGTCTGGCGTTCCAGATCCGCGACGACATTCTGGATATCGAGGGCGAGAGCCACGTCATCGGCAAGACAGCCGGCAAGGATGCCGCCAATGACAAGCCCACGTATCCGGCCATCCTGGGGCTGGAAGAATCCCGTCGCCTGCTGGCCACACTGACCGCCGAAGCGATCGACCAGCTGCAGGATCTCGGAGAAGCGGGCGCCGACCTGGCCAGCCTTGCTCACTTCGTGGCGGAACGCAGCAACTGACGGTTCCGTCGCAGGGCAAAACGTGTTGCACCGCAACGGGGCGACGCAAGAAAACCGCGCTGGCCCGTCGCCGGGCCAGCGCGCAGACACATTACTTGATCAGGCGCAGCGTCAGCGGGTAGCGATAGGCGACGCCTTCGTTCGCCTTGATCGTGGCGATGATGGTGAACACCAGCCAGGCGATGCCCGCGCAGATGCCGACCGGCAACGCCAACAACGCACCCAGGCCGAAGGTGATGATGGTCAGCACGACCAGCGCAACACCGAGCAGGCCGACGGTGATATTGAAGTTCAAGGCTTCCTTGCCCTGGTCATCGACGAAGGGCATCGATTCCTTCTTGACCAGCCAGATCACCAGCGGTCCGATGAAGTTGCCCAGGCCACCTGTCACAAGCCCCAGCAACGCGGACAAGTGCGCAAACATGGCCCACTGGCGCTCTTCAGCGCTCGGCGCACCAGCTGCCGGCGGCGGGGTCGGCGGCATCATGCCCGGGCCGTTCTCATTTGCACTCATAGCAACCTCCGTCTGGGGTGATGCGACCAAGATCGTTCCGGGCGTTCACGCTGTCAAGCCTCGTCAGTTGGGTATAGGTGGGACATTGTAAAGACTGCGATCGCCACCATCGGTCGTCCATTCCGCACCCGCGCCGTGACGCATTCCACGGTTGGGCAGAAGCGGGGGCGTTCCAGCGAACAGGAATGCAGGTGGCCAGGATAGCGGAGCCGGCGCAGACAGTTCCCGCAACGCCGCAACTGCGGCGCTTGCCCCGTCGGATAAAGATGGACCTTTTGGCGATGTAGGCAGCACGTGCGCCGCTCAGCGGCGCACGCGGGGCGCCGGCATGACCGGCGGCAACGCCTCGCCGCACTGCTTGCACACGGTCGCGCGGTGTGAATTGCGCGCACCGCACCCCAGACAGTCGCGCGTGGCGGCCGGCATGGCGAGGGAGACCACCCAGCCGATCGGCCCAAGGGCCAGCGCGAGGGAAAGATCGCGCCAGAAATGACCGCGCCACCAGCCGATCAGGGCACCCACGACGGCGAAGAGCACGCTGACCCAGGTCAGCAGCCACCAGTCGACCAGCCCCATGATGCGGACGAAGATCTCCCAGGTCGCCGCGGGATCGCTCGGGTCTATCCCTTCGAGCACCTTTTCGATCAATGAATCCATGGGCCGCCGGCACCGGTCAGTGAGATGCCCGGGACGGGCATCGCGGCATGATGGCGCGATGCCCGGGCGACGACCACGGGGAGCCGCTGCACGGCAGGCGGCCCGGCCGCTGGCAGCGGCGGGCCGGCCGGATCACGCGCCGATCCGCTTCAGGGCGTCTTCGATCCGGGCGATCGCGCGCGCCTGGCCAGTCAGGAAGACGGTGTGGTCGATCGACGGGGATACCTGGGTGCCCGTCATCGCCACACGCAGCGGCTGGGCCACCTTGCCCATGCCTTCGCCGATGGATGCGGCTGCCGATTCGATGGCCTTGTGGATGTCCTCGACCTTCCACTGCGACAGCTTTGCCAGCTCGCCGTGGACTGCCTTGAGCGCCGGAGCTGCCGTCGGCGTGGTCAGGTGCTTGGTCACCGCCGCTTCGTCCCACTGGATGATCGGCTGGTACCACATGGCGGCCTTCTCGGCCATTTCCTTGAGCGTGCGTGCACGGTCGCGCAGAGCGACGATGACGTCGGCCGGATTCGGACCGGACGCCAGGTCGTAGCCGGCGGCGTCCAGGTGCCACTGCAGGTGTGGCACCAGCGAGTCCGGGTCGTCGTTCTTGAGGTACTGCTGGTTGAGCCAGCCGAGCTTTTCGAGGTCGAAGCGCGCGGCCGAATGGTTGACGTCAGCCACGTCGAACAGGCGGATCATCTCCTCGCGCGAGAAGATCTCCTGGTCGCCGTGCGACCAGCCCAGTCGCACCAGATAGTTGAGCAGCGCGTGCGGCAGGAATCCGTCGTCGCGATACTGCATCACGCTGACCGCGCCATGGCGCTTGGACAGCTTCTGGCCGTCGGCACCGAGGATCATCGGCAGGTGCGCAAAATGCGGCACCGTGGCATTGAGCGCGGCGTAGATGTTGATCTGCCGCGGCGTGTTGTTGACGTGGTCATCGCCGCGGATCACATCGGTGATCTTCATGTCGATGTCGTCGACGACCACGGCGAAGTTATAGGTCGGAAAACCGTCCGAGCGGAAGATCACCAGGTCATCGAGTTCCTCGTTGCTCCACTCGATGCGGCCCTTCACCTTGTCGTGGAACACCACCGAACCGCCGGCCGGATTCTTGAAACGGATCACCCGGTTGGGATCGTCGCGCAGCGGCTCGTTACGGTCGCGATAGGCGCCGTTGTAGCGCGGCTTCACGCCCGCTTCCATCTGCCGGGCGCGCATGGCCTCCAGCTCGTCCTTGGTCTCGTACGCGTAGTAAGCCTTCCCCGCACGGATCAGCTCTTCCGCCACCTGGCGGTACCGCTCCATGCGCAGGGTCTGGTAGTACGGGCCTTCATCGTGGCCCAGCTGGAGCCACTGCATGCCGTCGAGAATGGCCTGCACCGCCGCTTCGGTGGAGCGCTCGCGATCGGTGTCTTCGATACGGAGAATGAATTCGCCGCCGCGATGGCGGGCTTCCAGCCAGCAATAGAGCGCGGTGCGCGCGCCACCGATATGCAGATAGCCGGTCGGGCTGGGAGCGAAGCGGGTACGGACAGTCATTTCGGCTCAGGCGAAATCAAAAGGGCGGTAATGGTAGCAAACCACACCGCCCTCGCCTGCGCGCCGGCCAACGCCGGCATGCTCTCGCTGACTTACTTCGCGCGTACCGGATGGATGGGCTTGGATCGCGTGCGCGTATAGACGAAAACAGACGCCGGCGGGATGTTCCACAGCGCAAAGCCGCCGCGTCGCACCGTCAGGCCGAGGGCGTCCAGTGTCTCACGCGGCACCGGGCTGACCGGACCGTAGGTGAACTGGATATAGCGCCCGTCCGGCGGCAACACGCTGAACGCGGCTTCCAGGATCTCCCGCTGGAGCGTCTTGGGCATCGACAGCAGCCCCAGGCCGCTGACGACGGCATCGACCGTACCCTCGGGAATGAAACGGCGCTCCTCGGCCAGCTCGCGCAGCTTGCGTGCATCGCCGCAGACGACGGCAACCTCGGGGAACCGCTCCTGCAAAAACTTGTGCAGCTCTTCGTTGAGCTCTAGCACCATCAGGTGGTCCGGCGCGATGCCATGTTCGAGCATCGCCTGCGTGAACACGCCGGTCCCGCCCCCCAGTTCAATCACCCGCCGCGCATCGGCCGGCAGCTCCCGCACCATCAGGCGTGCCAGCTGGCGACTCGAGGGCGACAAGGCCGCCACCGACAACGGATTCTTGAGCCACTGGCGGAAGAACGTGAGGGCCGCGGATGACCCGCGACCTTCCGTCGCACGGGCCGATTTAGCGCGCTGCTGCATGCGATATACCGTCAAAAACGGCGCCCTTTGTACCACGAGCGCACCGTCTTACGCGACGGCCGGAAGGCACGGCCGGCCGCCAAGGGAAATCGGTTTCCTGGGGTGCCATAACATCCTTCGCCGCGCCCCAGGTTCTGTCCGGCCGACCGGCCCGGCCGCCTGCCCTGCGTGCCGGGTTTTCAGCCCCCAGGGATACGCATTTCCCCCGTCACCGTGGGGTTGGCCACGCGCGGTTCCCGGCCGAGGCATACCGCCCGGGTGCAGGACTCCAGACAAGGAAAGCCCCGTCGCCTAAGGGGAAGGCGACGGGGCCTGGTGCTGGCAGCGCCCTAGGGGATGGGGCGGAACCGCCAGCGGGAAGCGCGATCAGCGATCGTAGTCGTAATCGCGATCGTAATAGCGGTCACGGTGGTAGTGGCGATCGCGGTCGTAGTAGTGATCGCGATAGCTGTCGTGGCGGTCGTCGTCGTAGTAGTAGTGGCGGTCGACATAGCGCGTACGCCGCACGACCACCGGGCGTTCATAAACGACGGTGTTGTAGCGCGGGTACGACCGGTGGTGATGGCGGTGCGAATGCCGGTACGGCCCGTAGTAGGTGGCGCCGTAGTAGGGCGAATGCCAGCCCGAGTAGGCGTGGCCGCTCCACCAGCCGCCGCAGTGGCGGCAGTTGCCGTAGGTGACGCCGTAACCCGGCCCACCAATGCTGATGCTGTAGTAATCCCGCGCGAAGGCGGAGGGAGCCATTGCGATGGCGCAGAACGCCACCAGGGCAAGAGCGAGACGACGAAGCGGACTCAACAGACGAAACGACATGGCCTGGACCCTGCGTAAGTGCGGCTCGATGCTGCGACGATCCGGCTGAATCGCGGCTTATCACGCGCCGCCGCTGCGTTCAGGCGTGGCGCAGCTCCCAGGCGCGGTGGATCCTGGCGTCACGCTCGAAATCGAAGGGGATCGTGGCGGCACTGATTTCCCGGATCCGGAACGCCGAAAGCGCCTCTTCATCCAGCTGGAAACGACGGAAATTGTTGGAGAAAATCAGCAGGCCGTCGCGCGAAAGGCGCTTTGCACAGGCGTTGAGCAGGCGCACGTGGTCGCGCTGTACGTCGAAATCGTCCGCCCGCTTGGAATTGGAGAACGTGGGCGGGTCGACGAAGATCAGGTCGTACTGCTCCTGATCGTGCTCCAGGAAGCTCACGGCGTCGGCCTGCACCAGGCGGTGCCGGTTGCCGACGAAGCCGTTGAGCGCCAGGTTGCGCGACGCCCACTCCAGATACGTTGTGGAAAGATCCACACTGGTCGTGCTCGCCGCACCGCCGGCCGCCGCATAGACACTCACTGCGCCGGTGTAGCAGAAGAGATTGAGAAAACGCGTGCCGCGCGCCAGTTCGCGCACTCTCCCGCGCAAGGGGCGATGATCCAGGAACAGGCCGGTATCCAGGTAATCCCACAGGTTCACCAGGAACGAAAGGCCGCCCTCGCTGACTTCAATGAACTCGCCGCGCTGGTCCATGCGGCCGTATTTCTCACCGCCCTTGCCGCGATAGCGCTGCTTGAGCGCGATCCGGTCGCGCGGCACCTGGAGGGTTTCGGCGACGACGCGCACGATTTCGCGCAGGCGCTGCTGCGCCACGTCCGGTGCGATGCTCGCCGGCGCCTGGTACTCCTGGATATGCACGTGCTCGCCGTAGACATCGATGGCTGCCGCGTATTCGGGCAGATCGGCGTCATACAGGCGATAACAGTGGATATCTTCCCTTTCCAGTTTTTTGCGCAAATGCTTCCGATTCTTCTCCAGCCGGTTCTTCAGCATCCGCGCACCAGCGGACAACGGCTTTGGCGTGCGCGGCTCGGCAGGCGCCTGCTCGGCCAGGTCGAAGTTGAGCAGCTGGCATTCGATCGCGCCGTTGTACAGCGCGTAGCGTTTCACGGCGCGCAGGCCGATCGCGCGTCCCAGCTCCGGCTCCGACGTGATGACACTGGCACGCCAGCCGGTGAATTCGCTGGCGAGCCGCTCGCCCAGCGTGCGGTAGGTCGGCACCAGGCGCTCGCGGTCACCCAGGCGCTGGCCATAGGGTGGATTGACGATCACCAGACCGCCCGCATCGCATTCCTGCGGTCGCTTCAGGTGATCGACCGACTGCCGTCCCAGGTGCACGAACCCCGATACGCCGGCGCGCTGGACGTTATGGCGCGCATCATTGAGCGCGGCGGGATCCTGGTCAAAACCGAAGAAGCGCGATGGCAGTGCCGACAGGCCGGCCTGGGCGCGCCGCGCCACTTCCGCTCGCAGTGATTCCCACAGCGTGGAATCGTGACCCCGCCAGCCAAGCAGGCCGTAGTAGTCGCGCTTCCAGCCCGGCGCGACGTCCGCCGCCATCCAGGCGGCCTCCACCAGCAGCGTGCCCGACCCGCACATGGGGTCGACCAGTGAACCACCCGCGGCGTAGATCTCGGGCCAGCCTGCGCGCAGCAGCATGGCTGCGGCGAGGTTCTCCTTCAACGACGCCTTGCCATGCCCGTCGCGCCATCCGCGCTGGTGCAGGGGCGCGCCGGACAGATCCAGCGAGAGCGTGCCGCGTTCACGCCGCAGCAGCAGGTTGAATCGCACCGAGGGGCGTTCCGTGTCGATCGACGGCCGCACGCCGCTTTGCTGGCGGAACTGGTCGACAATGGCGTCCTTGACGCGCTGCACGGCGTAGTGGCTGTGCGTCACGCCGCGTGTCGCGCCGTTGGCATCGATCGCGAACGACGCCTCCGCGGCCATGTGCGCGGAAAAATCCACCGCCGCCACGCCGTCGTACAGGGCCTCGCCACTCGCCGCATCGAATTCGGCCAGCGGCATCAGGATGCGGCTGGCAAGCCGCGACCACAGGCACGCCCGGTACGCCACTTCCAGCGAACCGCTGAAGTGCACGCCGGCAAGCGACTCGCGCGACTCGGCCGCACCCAGCGCCGCGAGTTCGTCACGCAGCAGGTATTCCAGCCCCTTGGGGCAAGTGGCAAACAGTTTGAGCACGTCAGGTTCCACGCTGGGAGGTGGCGGTCGGGTTGCGTTCGACCGCCGCCAGGAAATAGTCGAATTGATGCGCCAGGAACGCCATCTGCGAAGCAAGACGATGCGAATCCGGCACCAGGATCACCGTCGCCTGGCGCGCGCGGGCAAGTCCCGTCACATCGGCGGCCGGACACAGTTCATCGTTCCAGCCATGCACGATGGTCGTCGGCACGTTCGCTGCGTCGAACGGCTGCGCATAGCCATCGATCCGCAGCGGCACCGCCATCAGGAACAAGGCCAGCGGCGGCCGTCGCAACGACGCCAGTCCGCTGACGAACGCACCCATGCTCGAACCCACCAGCAACGTCGGCGCCTCGTCAACGGCAGCGGCAGCGGCAAGGCGTTCCACGCGGGGCGCGATGCACGCGATGAGGCCGCGGGCGTCGAGGTCACGGTAGTCCATGCGGGTGGCCCGCCACCCTCTGCACTCGGCCAGGGCGGCCAGGGCGCTGACCTTGGTGCCGTCCGGCCCGCTCTCCAAGCCATGCGAGAGCACCACGTGGCCTTTCATGCTGACGTCCTTTCGCACCGCGAGGGGCCGCGAATGCTAGCACGGACCGCATTGGCAGGGCGGCCGCCGCCGTGCCAGACTTCGCGACATGGCGCACCTTCAACAGGTACATCGGGGATGCGGGCCGCGGTCCGCGAAGTCATTGCGCCAGGTCCAGAGGTCGTCGAGCACGTGGCTGTCCTGCCCTTGTCTGGAAACACGCCGCCGGAAGCGGGAAATCGCGCATGACGGCCGGCATTCCCTTTAACGACGCCCCCCTGCCGTATGTTGCCCAGCTGGCGCCGCGCGACGCATCCGCCGTCGACCTGATCGTCATCCACTGCACCGAACTGCCGGACCTGGCCGCAGCGCGCGAATACGGTGAACGCGTCCACTACGCGTCCGGCACCGGCAATAGTGGACATTTTTACATCGACCGGGACGGCGCGACCTACCGCTACGTCGATACCCGCCGCGTCGCCCACCACACCCGGGGATACAACGAGCGCGCGATCGGCATCGAACTGGTCAATCGCGGACGCTGGCCCGACTGGCTCGACTCACGCCACCAGCAGATGGACGAACCCTACATGCCGGCGCAGATCCAGGCGCTCATCGCCCTGCTGCGCCACCTGGAGCAGACGCACCCGCAACTGCGCTGGATCGCCGGCCACGAAGACCTCGACACCGGCGTGGTAGCAGCCTCCGACGACCCGGCGCGAACGGTGCGACGCAAACGCGATCCCGGCGAACAGTTCCCATGGCCAGATGTGATCAGCGCCACGCAGCTCAAGCGGCTGGTTCCGGAGCCTGCGCCATGACGCCGGTTCACCGCGCGGCCGGGGCCCTCCTGATGGTTCTTGCAGCCCTACTGGCCACCGGCTGTGGACGGCGCGACACGGTTCACATCGCCGGCCCGCGCGTTCCGGCCAGCCCGAACGACATCCTCTTTCGCGCCATCAGCCTGGTCGGCACGCCCTACCGGTTCGGCGGCAACACACCCGAAGGTGGCTTCGATTGCAGCGGACTGGTCGGCTACGTCTTCAGTGACGTCGCCGGCCTGGCGCTGCCCCACAGCGCCGACGCCATCAGCCGCGTCAGCGCCGAGTCCGTGCGACGCAGCCACCTCGCGCCGGGGGACCTCGTTTTTTTCAAGGACGGCCGCGACGTCAGCCACGTGGGCATCTACGTCGGTGAAGGGCGCTTCGTGCACGCGCCCAGCAGCGGTGGCACCGTTCGGCTCGATCCGCTCGACGGTGACTACTGGAAAGACCACTACTTCGGTGCGCGCCGCCTTCTGAAATAGCCAGGCGCCCCCTTACGCCGGCGCGACGAACCACGGCCGGACCAGGTCCTGGATATGCCGCTCGATCGCCCGCGGCTTGAACTGGCGCACCAGGCAGGCACGCAGTCCCACGCCGTCGATCATGCCCATGAGGATGTCGGCGGCAACGATGGGATCGAGCTGCGCCACCATCCGACCCGCCGACTGCTGCGCCTTGATGGCGTCAATCAGCGCGCGCCGCACGGTGTCGTCGCTCTGGACGAGCGACTCAAACAGCTTCGGATTGCGTAGCGCCTCGGCGAAGACCTCGGTCGTGATGCGGACGTAGTCCGGCTCGCTCGCTTCCTTGAGCATGCGCCGAAGGATGCCCGGCCACAGCTCCAGCGGCGACGAGGATGCGGCGAACTCCGCCAGAAGTGACACCAGTTCGGCGCTGTCACTGTCGGCGAAGCTCACGACGATGGCTTCCTTGTTGGCGAAGTAGCGGTACAGAAGGCCCATGCTCACGCCGGACTCATTGGCGATGTCCTGCATACTGGCCTGGTGGAATCCCTTGCTGCGGAAACAGCGCTCGGCGCCCTCCAGAATCTGCAGGCGGCGCTGCTGATGCAGCTGCGGATCGGCACGACGCATGGCGACCTCAATCGATGAGCACTCGCTCAACATTAGTTGACAGGAGCGAATGACGTCAAATACGCTGAGTGAGCGCTCACTTTATGAATGAAGCACCGGAATGACCACCACCGAAGCGTTCGACCTGGCCGCCCTGGCCCTCACCGGACTGTTTGCCCTGCTGCTGCCGCTGGAACTGTGGCGTTACCATCGCCAGCGCCGCCTGGACGCCGGCGCCTGGAAAGAACTGGGCGCCAGCGCCTCGGCCGTGATTCCGTCGCTGCTGGTGGCCCCACTGGTGGTCGCCTTCATCACGGCGCTTTTCACGATCGCTGCAGCGCTCGCACCCTGGCGCATCCCGGTAAACCTGCCCACCTGCCTGCTCGCCCTGGTCGCCGTTGACTTCCTCTACTACTGGGATCACCGGGTCGCGCATCGTGTCCGCCTCATCTGGGCGGCAGCTCACTCTGTTCACCATAGTTCGCCGCTGTACAACCAGACGGTCGGCCTGCGCGTGTCCTTCGTCGATGGCTTCACCTCACCGTGGTTCTACGTGCCCGCCGTGCTCGCGGGATTCGACCCGGTGGTGGTTGCCAGCGCCTTCGGGCTCATGCTCGGCTACCAGCAATGGCTGCACACGGAAGCCATCGGGCGCCTGCCGCTCCTGGACGGCTGGCTCAACACCCCGTCCAACCATCGCGTCCACCATGGCGTACAGCCGCAGTACATCGACAGGAACTATGGCGGCATCTTCATGCTCTGGGACCGGCTGTTCGGCACCTATGCGCCGGAAGCCGAGCCGGTTCGCTACGGCCTTACCGAACCGATCGGCTCGGCAAACCCGCTGACCGTCCACGGCGCGGAAGCGGCGAAACTCTGGCGCGATCTGCGTGCTGTCCCTGGCTGGCGCGACCGGCTGGCGCTGCTCGTCAACCCTCCGGGCTGGCGTGCCGGCACCTCGACATCCGATTGACGCGCCGTGGGCGCCGCCGCCGAGGCGGCCCATCGTGCGCCGGAATACCGACGCTCGAACGCCTGCCCCGCAGCACTCCCGCCGCGACAGACGGGGCTTTCCGGCGATTTCGTGATGTGGACCACAAATTGCTTCGCGCCGTCCCAACCCGTCGCAGGCGCCGCCTGCCGGCCAGGAGCGGATCATGTCGAGGCAACGCCGCCATCGTCTTCACCCGAATCGGTACGTCATCCGACGCCGGACGGCCGCGTGATGGTGTTCGAACTGGTCGCCGCTGCCAGCGTGGCGCTTTCCATCGGCTACGCGATCGGCCGCACTCAGCGACGTGTCACGGCTCTGCCGCTCACGACAGAGCCCGCGCAGGTCACCGCCGCAGCGCCCCACCCCCATGGAGGCCGCGCTGGCGGAGTGCCGTACCGTGTTGTTGCGTGCAGTGAACGAGGCAGCGCTGCTCGAGTCGGTCGCCTGGACACTGGTGACACGGGGTCGATGCCGCGTGGCGTGGATCGGCGGCCCTGTTTCCGCCCAGGTGAAGTGCCTGGCCTTCGCCCACGATTCCGCGGTGGACGCCTGCGCTGACCCGACCGGCTGGGCCCTTGATGATGCCCGCGAAGGACTGGCCGCCCAGGCCCTGGGTGCGGAGCAAACCGCCCGTCTCCCCGATCTGGCAGCCGACACGACCGACAGCCGCTGGCATCGCCGGATGATGCAGGCGGGCGCGCGCTCGGGCATCGCCCTGGCTTTGACGGTACGCCGCGAAACCATCGGCGTGCTTTGCCTCTACAGCCCGGACGCCGACGCGTTCGGCGACGGCCGGCAAGCGGCGCTGGAGGAATTGGCGAGCGATATCGCCCGTGCGCTGGATGCCCGGCGCGAATGCGAGTCGCGCCGCCAGGTGGATGCCCAGCTCACCTTCCAGACGCACTACGACGCCGTGACGGGATTACCCAACCGGACCTTTTACATGGACCGCGTGGTGCACGCGCTGCGCCGGGCGGAACGCTCACGCAAGCGCGTGGCCGTCATGAAACTCGCGGTAGACCCGCCCGCCGACGTGGCTGCACAGTGGGGTGCCGGTGCGGAGGAAATCGTCCTGCGGACGATCGCCCAGCGCTTGCGCGAAGCCTCCCGTCCGGGTGACCTGGTCGCGCGGCTGGACGCCGACCAGTTTGGCATCGAGGTAACGGGTATCGATGAAGATGAGGAGCTGGCCCGCTTCGCGCGCCAACTCCTCGTCCGGGTGATGCAGCCGGTCGCACTGGCCAGCGGCGAGATGCGTCCCCACGCCCGCCTCGGTGTCAGCGTGCATCCACGCGATGGTTCGGATATTTCCCAGCACCTGCAGAACGCATCGCATGCGCTGTCCACCACCGACACCCATGGCGGTCACCTGTGTAATTTTTACTCGGCCGATGCGAATGCGCGCGTCCAGGCCCAGTTTGATCTCTTCAACGCACTGACAGGCGCCCTGGAACGGCGCGAATTCGTGCTGCACTACCAGCCGAAAGTGAGCCTCGCAACGGGCCAGATTGTCGGCGCAGAGGCACTTTTGCGCTGGAACCACCCCACGCTCGGTGCCTTGGCGCCACGCCAGTTCATTCGACTGGCAGAAGAATGCGGCGTGCTCGACACCTTGGGCGAATGGGTCATCGAGGAGGTCTGCCGGCAACTGGGCCGCTGGCAGCGCGCAGGATTGCCGGCCTGCCCGATTGCCGTCAACCTGCCCCTGCGCCAGGTGACGCAGGAAAACCTGCTCCTGGCCATTGCCCGCGCGCTCCAGGAAAGCGGTGTTCCACCGACCCTGCTGGAGCTGGAACTGAACGAAAGCGCCCTCGTACAGGACCTGGGCGCCAGCCTCGCCGCCCTGTCGGCCCTCAAGAACCAGGGCATTCTCTGCTCGCTCGACGACCTGGGCACCGGCCAGGCACTGATGGTCATGAAACACCTTCCGCTGGACCGGGTGAAGATCGATCAGTCGTTCGTGCGTGACATCGCCACCGAACCCGATAGCGCCGCGATCTGCGATGCGGTGATCGGCCTGGCTCACAAGCTGGCGATGAAAGTCGTCGCCAAGGGCGTGGAATCCGAGGCCCAGGTCAACAGCCTGCGCCGCCGAGGCTGCGACGAAATCCAGGGGTACTACTTCAGCCCACCGCTGCCAGCCGACGAATGCGCGGCATTGCTGCGCCGGCGCGACGGCGTTCCGGTCGCCGACACCATTCACCCGGCGCAGGAATCGCCCCGCACGCTGCTGATGGTGGATGACGAACCCAATATCCTGCACTCCCTGCGCCGGCTGATGCGCGGTGAGGGTTACGAAATCCTTACCGCCAACAGCGCCCACGAGGCGCTGGAGATCCTGGCACGCCAGGAGGTCCAGGTGATTCTCTCGGACCAGCGCATGCCGAACATGGATGGAACGGAATTCCTGGCGCGCGTGCGCACCCTGCATCCCAATACCACCCGCCTGGTATTGAGTGGTTACGCCGAACTGAGCACGGTGATTGAATCGGTCAATCGCGGCACCGTGTTCCGCTTCCTGACCAAGCCCTGGACCGACGATTGCCTGCGCGAGCACGTGCGCGAGGCCTTCCGGTATCACGAAAATCAGCGCACGGGCGTGCAGGATGCCTGACTGCCATCGCCCCGATGGCCCGTCCTTGCCGGCCGGAGCTGCGCAAATAGGAATTTTTTGCGAAAGCGGCCGTTCCGACGCTGCAACACACCGCAAGTTCACGTATTGTCCACGACGAAAGGATGAGCATGCTAATGCGTGCGGAACCACCGCACGTCGAGCGCGACGCAACGGGCCAGGCCGTTGCCCGGAACGTCGTTCCCGCGTCACCACGAGTGCAGAGCACAAATTGCAGGCCAATGTAAAAACGCTCTTCGGCCCGTCACTACGGACAACCCAAATGAGCTGCAATATCATGCATTTGCGCTGTCACGACCGATGGCATGGCCGTTGCGGAAGAGATGGGTTGCAGGCGACGTGAATTGCGTTGCCGGCGACCCGATCACGAGCAGCTATACAGGAGTCCACATGGCTACCAATCAAGGCACCCCAGGGAACACGCGCAAAGGCGAAGGTCGTGGCTTTGCCTCCATGGACGCTGAAAAGCAGCGCGAAATCGCCAGCAAAGGCGGCCGTGCTGCTCATGAGAGCGGCAACGCCCATGAGTTCACGTCGGAGGAGGCGCGCATCGCCGGTCGCAAGGGCGGTGAAGTCGTCAGTCAGGACCGCGAGCACATGGCCGAGATCGGCCGTCGCGGTGGTGAAGCGCGCAGCCGCAACCAGAACGCCACCGACGAAGACGGCAATCGTCGCGGCGACGTCTCGACCTCCACCACGGCCCGCAACGAACAGCGCGGCCCGGGAAGCATCGATGACGAGTCACGCCAACCCGGCACGTCACGCGGCGGCTTTAACCGCAACGACGAAAACCTGTAATCCGGGTGCTTCGCCACACACCGCCCGGCCCCGGCCGGGTGGTGTGACTGATCCGGCGTCGCGCGCGCCGAGGTCCGCCTGACGGATAGTTCAGGCGCCGTCGCCACGCGTGTCGATGTGGCACTATCCCATTGGGCCGTTTGATCCTTTGTGGACGTCCTTTGTCACGTTTTCGCCGGAATGTCCTTCGCGCCAAACGCAGCGTTCTTCTGCCTGCCATTCCTGCGGCGCTCGCGCGCGTGAGCGGCTGCACAACTGCCTGTGACCGGAAGCGGACACCCGAATGCGCCGTCGACGGCGCCCGACATCGCTACGCAACGCATAGCGGCATCGCTGACACTGGAACCACGCCGACCGGCACACCCTGGCATCACGGGCCGGGCGAGACGTTCACCAGCGCACAGGGAGGCGCAACCCGCCCCGTCCCACAGGAGGCCGCCGGGTTCCGTGGTTTCCGTCGCGAAATCCCCACTGGCAGTGCCGGATTACCAATTGTTCACCAATTCTCCCGGATTCCCGGCGATACACTGGCGCCGTCACGTGGGGGAAGAGCCATGCACGCGCGTACCGGACGCAACGGCACCTCGATCGACCTGGCGCCAGCCAGGCCGCGGCTGCTGGATGCCCGCAACCTTCGTCCGTTTACCCGCTGAGCCTCCGCGTGTTCCCGACGACCGCCCGACACGTCCTCATCGTCGAACAGGATGCGCAGGCCGCGCAGGAAATCGGTCGCATGCTGACCGATCTGGACTACCAGGCGACCCTGGTCGCCACGCCCGAGGCGGCCCTGGCCGCGGCCGACGCCAGCGGAATCGACCTGGCGCTGATGGACGTGGGTATCGTCACGGCCACCGACGGGATCGACCTGGCGCGCACACTGTCCGAGCGATCCGGTATTCCCACCCTGTTTCTCAGCCGAAGGGACGATGAATTCGTCCTCAAGCAGGCGATGGAGGTGCGCCCGCTGGGCTATCTGACCCGCCCGATCCGGGCGGCAGAACTGCGCGCCGCCATCGCAGTGCTGTTCGAACGCTACCTGACGGACAAGACCGTTCGCGAACGCCACCGCTGGTTCGCGACGACCCTCAACTCCATCGCCGATGCCGTCGTCACCATTGACCTGCCCGGCACGGTCACTTACATGAATCCGGCGGCGCTGACCCTCACCGACCTGCCCTGCCTGCCAGACCAGCCGGTGCATGTGCTGGACCTGCTGCCGTGGCTGGCGCACTCCATCCGTCCTTCGCTCTGGACCACCGTCCTGCGCGATGGCCGGCCGGTCAGCGGCGCGGAGGTCGAGCTGCAGCGCGGTGCAGCGACGGTCACGGTCAGCCCGAGCATCTCGCTGGTGATCGACAGCAATCGCACCCTCGGCGCCGTGATCGTCCTGCGCGATGTCAGCCCGCAGAAAGCCGAGCACAAGCAGGCCGAGATGACCGATCGCCTGGCCTCGCTCGGCGCCATGGCCGCCGGCGTGGCGCATGAGATCAACAACCCCCTGTCGGTGGTGATGGCAAACGCCAATTTCATTGCCAGCTACCTGGAGTCGCCGCTGCGCCTGTCCTCCACTTCGCTCGACGAAGACGATGGCGATGACGTGTCACTGCAGGACGTGCGCGAATCCCTGAGCGACCTGCGCACCGCCACCGCCCGCATTGACCGGATTATTTCCGACCTGCGCGTCTTCGCACGCCCCCCTCGCAGACCAGCGATGTCGGCGATGCCGTACGCGCGGTCGAATGGTCGGTACGGGCGACGGCAAACGAGATCCGCCATCGGGCGAAGCTGGTGACGCTGGTAGACGAGGTGCCGCTGGTCAAGGCCGATGAGATGCGCCTGGCACAGGTACTGGTGAACCTCCTGATCAACGCAGCCCACGCGATCCGTCCCGGGCAGGTCGATATCAACACGATCACCGTCAGCGCCGGCTGCAATGCGTCAGGCCAGATCGTCATCACGATCACCGACAGCGGCTGCGGCATGTCAGCCTCGGTGCTCGAGCGCATCTACGAACCCTTCTTCACGACCAAGGCCGTCGGTGCCGGCACTGGTCTGGGTCTGTCCACCTGCCTGGGCATCGTCCGCTCGATGGGTGGCGAGCTGCTGATCGAAAGCGTGCCGGGCGAGGGCACGACAGCGCGCGTCGTCCTGCAGGCCGCGCAGATCGAAGCAACCTCACCCGCGATCGCCGAACCGGCGGTCCGCTCCCAGCGGGGCCGCATCCTGGTTGTGGACGATGAGATCGGCGTCCTGCAATCGCTGCGGCACGTGCTGAGCGACCATGACCTTGTGTGCGTCGAGAGCGCCCAGGCCGCCATTGACGCGATCGAGTCCGACGGCGAATTCGACGCCGTCGTCTGTGACCTGGTCATGCCCGCCATGACCGGCCAGGACCTCTTCCGCAAGGCCCAGTCGCGCTGGCCGCACCTGTCGCATCGCTTCATCTTCATCACCGGCGGCGCCATCACCGCTGACATGAACCGCTTTCTCGATGCCGTGCCCAATACGGTCATCCACAAGCCCTTCCGGGACAACAGCCTGAAAACGGCGGTGTCCGAGGTCATCCGTCGCGCGGACCTGCCGGGCACGACCTGACCCGCCTCGTTTTGCAAGTTTTACATAGTCCAGAACGGATTACCGGAAAACCGCGCAAGCGCCGCCCGGCGATGCGGATTTTGCGGCGATTTCGGCGCACCCGACCGATGGCATGCTCATTGCCATTGCTCACCCGCCTTCGCTTCGACAGCAAGGCTGCGCCACGGTGGACACACCGCCGTCCGGCGCCATCACGCCACCTGACGAGACGACCCATGCCCTACCAGCTCATCTTCAGCGTCCACCCGAACCTTGCTTCCGGTACCTGGGTCGTGTTCATCGGCGATCGGTTGCTGTCGGAACACGTCAGCTACACCGATGCCGTGGACGAAGCGTTTGAGGCCGCCGAGGGCGGCTGGAGCCATTCGGGCATCACTACGGAAGTGAGCGTCGTCGACCTGGATGGCCACGTGCGCCTGTGGCGCCGCTATGGCCCGACACTCCACTGAGAATGCAGCAGCGCCCCGGGCAAGGGCTCGTGCGACCGCAGCCTCGGCGCTCCGGACGCAACGTCCTCGGCAATTCCCCGCCGCCAGCAGGCGCACGGCGGCGGATGCGGCAAACCGCACGGGACCGGGGTATTGCGCATGTTTGATCTGAGCCTTCCCTGGTGGCACTTCGTCGTGCGCGGCGCGGTCGTTTACCTCGTGCTGATGGTGCTCGTCCGCATTGCCGGCAAACGTACCGTCGGCGAATTCACCCCCTTCGACCTGCTGGTAGTCATCCTGATCGGCGAAACCACCCAGGGCGCGCTGACCGGCGGCGACAACTCCGTGCTGGGCGCGATCATCGTCGCGGCCACCCTGGTGGCGCTCAACTACGGCGTCGGATTTGCCAGTACACGCAGCCGTCTCATCGACACGCTGACCGAGGGCGAACCGGTCATCGTCGTGCGCGATGGCCGCATACTTCACAAGGCCATGCGCCGGAACAACCTGCCCGAGTCCGACCTGGAAGAGGCGCTGCGCAAGGCCGACGTCACCGATCCGGCCGACGTGCAGCTGGCCGTGCTCGAAACCAACGGCGAAATCACGGTAGTGACGCGGAAATAACCAGCGTATACCGCGCCTGTTCTGCCCGTTTCATGTCAGGGGACGGCAGTGGCATCGTCCTTGCCTGCCCGACCTGTACAGCCGGCACTCCTGGCGGACCCGGCTGCCACGGTCTTGATACGGGCCAGGGAGGTGGCGCATGGGACTTCGCGAGTACCGCCGCAAACGCGACTTCAAAGCCACGCCGGAGCCCGCCGGCGCGGCACGCCGCCCGCCCGGGCACACCTTTGTCGTACAACTGCACCATGCCTCGCACCGTCACTACGACTTCCGCCTGGAACTCGACGGCGTGCTCAAGAGCTGGGCCGTTCCCAAGGGCCCCAGCTTTGATCCTTCCGTGAAGCGCCTCGCCATGGAAGTGGAGGACCACCCGCTCGACTACGCCGACTTTGAAGGCGACATTCCCGACGGCCACTACGGCGCAGGACATGTGGACATCTTCGACAAAGGCACATGGGAACCGGAAGGCGATGCGCGCCGTGACCTGGCACGCGGCGAACTGAAGTTCACGCTGCACGGTGAAGTGCTGCGCGGCTCCTGGGTGCTGGTGCGTACCCGCCGGGAAGGCAAGCCGCAATGGTTGCTGATCAAGCATCGCGACGAATTTGCCGGCGCAAAGGAAGCCGACGACTATGTCGACCCCGAAACCGACCGGCCACTGCCGCGACGGACAGCCACGACGAAGACGGCCCGCTCCCGCCGCAAGGCAAACCCGCAACGGAACCAGCGCGGCGCGACAGCCCTGCCCGACGGAAGCGAGCCTGCTGCGGCGAGTGATGCGGCGTTCGCCCCGGAGCTGTGCCGCAACCAGTCGACACCACCCCGGGGTGACCCGTGGTTGCACGAAGTGAAATGGGACGGCTACCGCATCGTCGCGACCATCGTCGAGGATTCCATCCGGCTCTGGTCACGCAACGGCATCGAGTGGACCGAACGGCTGCCTACCATCGTCACCGCATTGCGCGAACTGCGCCTGCACAGCGCCCAGCTCGACGGCGAGCTGATCGTCATCCGCAACGGGCGCGACGACTTCAACGCACTGCAGGCCCGCTTGTCCGGGGCCAACAACCTGCCGCTCAACTACGTGCTGTTCGATATCCCCTATGCCGAGGGGCATTCCCTGCGCAGCGTGCCCCTGGTGGCCCGCAAGGAGTATCTGGCTGCGTTGCTGGCGCGCCGTCCGCATCCCTTGCTACGTTTTAGCGAGCACCAGATCGGCAACGGCGACGCTGTGTTCGCCCAGGCGATGGCTGCTGGTCTGGAAGGCATCATCAGCAAGCGTGCGGACAGCCCGTATCGCGGCGACCGCAACGGTGACTGGGTCAAGGTCAAGGCACGCGCCAGCGACGAATTCGCGGTAGTAGGCTTCACCGAGCCCAGGGGCCGCCGCTCCGGCATCGGTGCGCTGCTCCTGGCGCGCGCCGATGCTGGCGGATGGCGCTACATTGGACGCGTCGGCACCGGCCTGGACAACGACCTGCTCCGCCGTCTGCGGCGGCGCCTGGCCGGCCGCGTGGTGTCCACGCCGCCGGCGGACATTTCGCGGATGGAAGCGCCGGATCGCGCCACTGCCCGCTGGGTTACGCCGGAGCTGGTCGTCGAAGTGTTCTACCAGGGCATGGGCAGCCAGGGCGTGCTGCGCCAACCCGCCTTCAAGGCATTGCGCGAGGACAAGACCGTGGCTGATCTCCAGCGTGAATCATCAAAGACCGCCCTCCGTCCGCGTCGCGGCAAAGCGTCGCGTACGCCGCCGCAGACGGCAGGGTCTGGCAGGCATGTCGTCATCACGCACCCCGAGCGCGTGGTCTTCCCCGAGGCCGGCGTCACCAAGGCCGATGTCGCCGACTACTACCGCGCTGTCTCGGAGTGGTTGCTGCCGGAACTGTCCGGGCGGCCGATCTCCGTCGTGCGCTGCCCGGACGGTATCACCAAGGCCTGCTTTTTCCAGAAACACAGCGGCAAGGGCTGGGGTGAGCATGTCCACGGCGTGCCGATCCGCGAGAAGAATGGCACCGATACTTACTTGTGCATCGAGGACGAGGCCGGGCTGCTCGAGCTGGTACAGATGAACGTGCTCGAGTTCCATCCCTGGGGCTCGCGATTCGATGACCTGGAGCACGCCGACCGCCTCATCTTTGACCTCGATCCGTATCCAACGGTGAGCTGGGCGCGGGTTGCGGCGATCGGACGAAAGATCCGCGGCCAGCTCGAATCCATCGGCCTGCAGTCATTCGCACGCCTGTCCGGCGGCAAGGGCCTGCACGTGGTCGTTCCCCTCAGTCCCGGCGTCCCCTGGGAGTCCGCCAAGCGATTCACCAAGGCCGTGGCCGTCGCGATGGCGACGCTCGAACCCGGCGAATGCGTCGCTGTGGCCGGCGAAAAAAACCGTCGCGACAAGATCTTCATCGATTGGCTGCGCAACAGCCGCGGTGCCACCAGCGTTGCCTCCTACTCGCTGCGTGCCCGTCCCAATGCGGCAGTGGCAATGCCGATCGGCTGGGACGAACTGGGGCGGGTCGGCCAGAGCGACCGCTACACAATCCATAACGCGCTGCGCCGGCTTGCCGCGCGACGGAAAGACCCCTGGGAAGACATCAACGTGATCCGGCAGAGTCTGCCGGACATGGCCTAGCACCGCTCACGCGCACGCTCCGCCCTCGATCATGGCGGGAATTTTGTCGACCAGCGCATCGATTCCTGCACGCGTCTTCGCCGGCAGGAAACGCGACTGGGGCCAGACGGCATGGATATCTGCCGACTGTACGTGCCGGCTGTCCATCACCAGCACCAGCTCGCCGGCGCGCACATGCCGCGCCAGCAGCCAGCAGGGCAGCCATGCCAGTCCCGCTCCGGCAACCGCCGCATCGGCAATGGCCTGCAGATCGTCGAACCGCAGGCGGCTGTCCATGGCTGGCTCGTGCACCCGGCCGTCGTTGTCGAGAATGCGCCACCGCTTGTCCTGGCCAGCCCGGGCATAGACGACGCCGGTGTGCCCGGCCAGGTCTTCGATCGTCCGCGGCGTGCCATGCCGGGCGAGATAGCCCGGCGACGCGCAAACCGCCATGCGCTGCACCGTCAACCGGCGCGCTGCCAGCAGGGCGCTGTCGGGCAGGCGGCCGATCCGCACTGCCAGGTCGAAGCCTTCGTCCACCAGGTCGACCACGCGATCACTCAGGGACAGCTCAACCGTCAGGCGGGGATGTGCCCGGGCGAGCGCGGTGAGCACCGGCGCAACGCAGTGGCGTCCGAAAAGGACCGGAGCGCTCACGCGCAATCGCCCGGTCGGCGCCTGGCGACCACTGTCCAACGCAGCCTGGGCCGCCTCCAGTTCTGCCAGCGCACGCACGCAACGTTCGTAGAAGGCCTGGCCGTCTTCGGTGAGGCTCAGCTGCCGCGTCGTCCGGTGAAACAACCGCGCACCCAGCCGCTGTTCCAGTCGCGCAATGGTCTTGCCGACGGCGGAGCGCGACAGGTGCAGCCGCCCGGCCGCCTCGGCGAAACTTCCCGCCTCCACGCTCTGGACGAACTCGGCAATGCCGCTCAATCGGTCGGTCACGGCCATGATTGGTTCCCCGATGTCTACATTGACGGTCGAAATGAGCGCCACTACGGACACCCACGCGCCTATATCGTAACGCCAGACCGTTGCTCCCGCGGATTGGCCGCCGGAACGCGGCCGTCTACTTCACGGGAGGAACCCCATGCAGGCTTACCGTATTCGCCCCGGCAAACCCGCTGCCGGCCTGGAACGATTCGATGTCGCCACCATCGCCCCCGGCGAGCGGGAGGTGCGCGTCCGGATGCGTGCCGTGTCGCTCAACTACCGCGATCTCATGATTGCCCAGGGCCATTTCCCGGTTCCCGGTGACGCACCGCTCATCCCCGCCTCGGATGGCGCCGGCGAAGTGATCGCCGTCGGCGCGGGCGTCTCGCGTTTCAAACCGGGCGATCGCGTTGCCACGGCCTTCTTCCCACTCTGGCTGGAGGGCGAGCCCACCGCGGCACGAACCGCCGGTGCACTTGGCGGCAGCCTGGACGGTGTGCTGGCGCAGGAAGCCAACTTCCACGAAGACGCCGTATTCGCGGTACCTGGCCACCTGCACGATCACGAAGCAGCCACCCTCACCTGCGCCGGCGTCACCGCCTGGAACGCCCTGTTCGCCCAGGACGGGCTGAAGCCGGGCGACACGGTCCTGCTGCAGGGCACCGGCGGCGTGTCCATCTGGGCCCTGCAACTGGCCAAGGCCGCCGGACTGCGTGTAATCATCACCTCATCCAGCGACGAGAAGCTGGCCCGGGCCCGCTCCCTGGGTGCCGATGCCACGATCAACTACCGCACGACACCTGAGTGGCAGGAGGAAGTCCTGCGCGTGACCTGCGGCGCAGGCGTGGATCGCGTGGTGGAAGTGGGCGGCCAGGGCACCCTGAAACGGGCAGTGGCGTCGACACGCATCGGCGGCAGCGTGGCCATCGTGGGCGGTGTCAGCGGATTTGGCGGCGAATACGAGCCCTTCGCGCTGATCGGCGGGGCACGGCGGCTGACTGGCGTTCTCGTGGGCAGCCGCGCTATGGCCGAAGATCTGAGCCGGTTCATCGCCGCGAACCGTATCCACCCGGTGGTGGATCGTGTATTTGAATTCGGTCAGGCCGCCGACGCCTACGCGCACCTGGAAAGCGGCGCGCACTTTGGCAAGGTCGTCATCGACATGGCGTGACAGCGTCGCGCGGATCTGCGGTCACGCGCGGCCGCAGATCCACCGCCGTTGTTAGTCTTTCGGCAAGGTTGCCTGATCGACCTCGTCGCGAATTTCCAGGAAGTCCGCCGCCGTCAGAAAACCGTCGCGCCACAGCGCGTTGGCCCGTTTGAAGATCTCGTTGCACACGTGGTAACGGTTGACCTTGCGATCGCGCTTGGCCAGCTGCCGGCGCAACGTCGCCAGCTCCTGCAAGGTCTTGGTGGCGGCCATCGTGGCTTCCATGGCGATTCACTCGTGTCGGTCGATACGGGTGACCTAGCACAAGTTGCGCCAAGTACACGCGGCCGCGAATTTGCTGCCGCACCCAATACCAAAGGCACTATCTCTCCACAAAGTGCAGCCGTTACTTCGCTCATCCGGGCGGAAGTACGTTCCTGCACTTTCCTTCCCGTCGACGCTACGTCGCGCCGGCGCCGGCAATTCGTCACGGCGGCGCCCCAAGCGAAAGTCCTCCGCTCGTTCTCCTTGTGGTTTTTGTCACATCTTCCCCGTACGCCGGCGCCCGGACTTTCCGCTGAGAGTTGCCACCCGCTCGCGACAGACAGGCCTCCCGCGCGATCGCGTCGTTGTCATCAGCCCGTCAACATCGCCACACGTGGCTGTAAACACCGATACCTATGGTTCGCGCTTTCCTGTCCGCGGGCACCGGACGCCAGTAGATCCAGGAGCGCATATGTCCAACAACGACCGGTCTGTGCAAAGCCGCCGTCATTTCCTTCGCCTGGCTGCGGGGACCGCCGGCGCCGTCGGCGCCAGCACCCTCTTGCCGGGTGTCATCAAGAACGCCCTCGCCGTACCGGCCGCACGTCGTACCGGCACGATCAACGATATCGAGCATGTGGTCATCCTGATGCAGGAAAACCGCTCGTTCGACCACTACTTCGGCACGCTGCGCGGCGTGCGAGGCTTTGACGACCCGCGACCGATCAACCTGCCCAATGGTGATCCGGTGTGGAAGCAGCCCAAAACGACATCGGGCCACGTCATGCCGTTCCGGCTGGACACGATTGCCACCGGTGCGCACTGCATGCACGACATCAATCACAGCTGGAAGGGCTCGCACACGCGCTGGCGCCACTTCGACGAATGGGTTCGCGAGAAGGGCCCCATGTGCATGGGCCACTTCAACCGTACTGACCTTCCCTTCTACCACGCGCTTGCCGACGCCTTCACCGTCTGCGATGCCTGGTTCTGTTCGGTGCATGGTCCGACCAATCCCAATCGCATGCATCTTTTCACCGGCACAAGCGGATTGGCGGTGTTCCGGCCGGGCAATCACTGCGTCAACAACGTCGACGACGGGAACTGGACGGCCAACATGGCCAGCGACAATCCCTCATTCAATGCCTTCGACTGGACGACCTACGCCGAGCGCCTGCAGAACGCTGGCGTCAGCTGGCGCGTGTACCAGGAGTACGACAACTACGGCGACAACTCCCTCGCCTACTTCCGCAACTTTCGCGGCATCAGCCAGAACTCGCCGTTGTATACCCGTGGACGGGCCTGGGTGCCAGGCTCCACTTCGACCAACGCCTACACGGCTCGCGGCGAACACCTCGTCGCCGAATTCACCCGCGACGTGCAGCAGGGCACCCTGCCCCAGGTGTCGTGGATCGTGCCCTCGTACATCATGTCCGAGCACCCGGAAGCACCGCCGGCTTTCGGCGAAGCGCTCATCGCGCAGATGCTGGCGGCGCTGGCGTCCAATCCGGCCGTCTGGTCAAAGACCGCCTTCATCATCACCTACGACGAGAACGGTGGCTTCTTCGACCACATTCCCTCGCCAATTCCGCCACTGACGACGGCACTGGGACTGAGCACGGTGCCGACCGCGACGGAAAATCACAACAACATTCCCGTGGGCCTGGGCATCCGCGTACCGACGCTGATCGTGTCGCCCTGGAGCAAGGGTGGCTGGGTCAACTCGCAGGTGTTTGACCACACCTCGGTCATCCGTTTCCTGGAGCGCCGCTTCGGCGTGATGGAACCCAATATCGGCAGCTGGCGTCGCGCTGTCACCGGCGACCTGACCAGTGCCTTCGATTTTTCACAGGCCGACACGAACTGGCCGGTGTTGCCTGATACCAGTCAATACATCGCCAATGCCGATCTCTCCTGCCAGCTCGCCCAGCCTACGGCACCCGTCAACCAGTCCCTGCCGATGCAGGAGCCGGGTGTGCGCCCGGCGCGCAAGCTTCCGTACGAAATCCAGGTCAACGGCCGCGTGGAAACGAGTAGCGGCCGCTATTGGCTGGACTTCCACAATGACGGCGAAGCCGGTGTCGCACTGAACGTCTATTCGGGCAACCGCACCGATGGTCCGTGGTTCTACACGCTCGAGTCCGCCCGCCAGCTTGCCGACTACTGGAGTGCCCAGGCTGCCACGCAGGGCAAGTACGATTTGTCGGTGCATGGTCCCAATGGATTCCTGCGCGAATTCAAGGGCGATCTTTCGCTGGTCACGGCCGGGGGCGCCAACCTGGAACTGACGACGCTCTACGACGTCGACCGCGGCGAACTGATGCTGCGCCTGCGCAACACCGGCGCTGCCACCTGCACCGCCACGCTCAGCGCAAACCGCTACAGCAACGCCGCGCCACAGGAGGTAGCGCTTGCCGCCGGCGCGACGGCCGACATCAGCTGGCCCGTCGCCGCCAGCGGACACTGGTACGACCTGTCGATCCGTTGCAGCGGCGACCCCCTCTATCTGCGCCGCATTGCCGGCCACATGGAGACTGGAGCGCACAGCATCAGCGACCCGGCCTTCGGCTCGCGTACAGACCGCCTGTTCGTCGGCGACTTCGAAACTGTCTGATGGCGTCGCGGCGCTGGCACCATGCCGGCGGCCGCACGCCTGGAGAAAGCACAATGTGGCCTATTTCATTCCGACGCGGCGCCATCCGCTGCGTCGCCCTGACGCTCGCCTTGCTTTGCATGGCTCCGCTCGCCCGCGCCGCGGGCACATTGACCCTGGACCGCGCCACCTACGAGGTGGGCGATACCGTCCAGGCCACGTATACGACCGACACGCCGGGTGACAAGAACTGGCTCGGCGTTTATCGACAACCCGGCAACGGACCGGTCAACGGCGTCTACGTGGGCCCCTCGTCCACCTGGACGTACGCAACCGGCGCCTCGGGCGTGCGCAGCCTGCCCACCCAGGAACTGACGCCGGGTCGACACGTCGTGTATTTCCTGCTGAACGATGGCTACCAGTCCATCACCACGCCGGTGGAGTTTGATCTGGTTCCGCGCTCGAACGTTTTGCCGCTCGCTTTCCTGTCCGATCGACTGAGCGAGCGAAACGCGCGCGCCGGCGAAAGCTACAGCGGCAGCATCCGCGCCAGCGCGCGCAGCAGCAACGGACCTGTGGTGTATTCGAAAGTGTCGGGGCCAGCCTGGTTGTCCGTGGCTGCCAACGGCGATCTGTCCGGCTCGGCGTCCGCCGGCGATATCGGCGCCAATACGTTTTCCGTGCAGGCGGTCGACGCGGGCGGCGCCACCGTGCAATCCACGCTCGACATTCGTGTCCGGCCAGCGGACGAACCCCGCGCCGACCAGGTGCGCATCCTGAGCTTCAACGCCTGGGACGGCGGCAGTCACGTCGAGCTGGGACGTGAAAAGCAGCTGCGCGTGCTGTTCGCCGAATCGGCCGATATCGTGGCTATCCAGGAAAATGCCGGCAACACGGCGCAGGCGCTGGCCGACGCGCTCGGCTGGTATCACTTTAGTAGCGGGTCGAACCTCGCCATCCTCAGCCGCTACCCGATCGTGTCGACCCATGCCGTCGCGCTGGGCGGTAGTGATGCCGCGCTCGGTGCGCGAATCCGCATCGCCGACTTCCCCACCCAGGAAATCATCGCCTGGACCACGCAGCTGGGGTTCAGCCCCTACCCGCCGCACGATGCCTGCTTCGGCCAGCTCAGCGCCAGCCAGCTGGTGCAACGGGAACACGATTCCGGCCGCGTGGCAGCAGCCAATGCCATTCTCACCGGCCTTTCGTCGCAACTGCAGGACCCGCAGGCGGACGTGGTTCTGGCCGCCGACCTGCATTCCCCTTCGCACCGCGACTGGACCGAAGCCACCACCGCGGCGCACTGCACCGTTGGCCCGGTGATGTGGCCCACGACACTGGCGATCGAATCCGCCGGACTCGCCGACACGTACCGCCGCATCCATCCGGACCCGGCCATCGCTGCCGGCAACACCTGGTCGCCGGTCTATCCGCTCCAGGGCGGAACCAGCGGCCCGGTCGAACCCCAGGACCGGATCAACTACATCTTCCATCGCGCAGCGAACTGGGCGACCGTCGCCAGCGAGGCCATCGTGCACGGTACGCCGTCGGCCTATCCGGACGTGGCACGCAACCTGTGGCCGAGCGACCACGCGGCCGTGCTCACGACGCTGGAGTACCGCGACCCCGGCGATCGTGTGTTCACCGACGGATTTGAATGAAGGCGTGAAGCCGCTGCCGCTGCAAGGCGGCAGCGGCGCGGGTCAGGCAAGGCTGCGCCCGGCCATGTCGTCGTCGCTGATCCAGCTGATGACGGCACGGTCGGCGTAAACGCAGCTTTTGAAGCACACGCCGTCAACCGTCCCTTCCCAGCCACCGGGAACGGCGCGCACCTTGCGGACGCCCGGCCACGGCGAAGCCGCCAGTTCGCGGTATCGCACGCAGGCCGTCTTGGCGGTCGACAGGATCGCCGAGGCGCGCAGGCGCGCCGAAGGGGGCTGCGCGTCAAGCCAGGCGGATTCGTCCGCGTCCAGTGCGACCGCATCGCGCGGACGCGGCGCCAGGTCGACCCTTCGAACGTCGATGCCGACGCGCCCCGCACTGCCGGTAACCGCGACTCCGATATCGCCGTGCACGCCCAACCCCACTGGCCGCCGCTCGCCCTCGAAGCCGGCCATCCCGAAGACGCCTCGGCCTTCGCGGACGAGCCGGATTTCCATCGGGTGCAGTTCGTCCAGTCCGTAGTGCCGCATCAACCAGTGCTTGAGAGCATCTTTGCCGGCCACCATTGCGAAAAGTCCGGCATCCCGGTCGATGTCGGCCATGCCGGCCAGTCGCGCGCGCTCATCGTCCAGCAGATAGGTTTCGCGCAACATCGTGCGTACCCATTCGGCCCGCCCGCCGAAATCGAAGACGAAAACCCGCCCCCCGACGACATCACACATGCGGTCCGCGCCCTGCGGGCGCCGGTAAACATCCAGCGTCCGTGTATCGGCAACGCAGCGCGTCGCGGTAAACCGATCCAGCCGCAACACCACGTGTTCGCCATGAACGAGTTCGGCGCTGAACACCTGCTCCGTCGCCGCCACCTCGTCGACAAAAATGCGGCATTCCAGGGTGGCCGTCCGCCGAAGCAGCGAAATCGGCGCGAAGAAGTCCATTCGGTCCAGCCGGACCGGCTGTGTACCGCTATCGAAGGGAAAGCGGAACTGTGTCCAGAGCGAAGCCAGCTGGAACACCCCTTCCAGCAGGGAGCCCTTCCCTCCGACGTGGGCAACCAGCCCCACCGCGCCGGTTTCGTCCATTCCCTCGATACTGCGCAGGCCGCGATAGCTACGCCCCTGGAATAACCAGCGCTCGCGATACAGGCGGTCGAGCGGGACCGCATCGACGATACGCTGGTCCGCCTCGATATCGAACACGAAGCGATCGCAACGTGGCGCCTCGTGTGCCGCCCCCACTTCGACAACGGCAGAGAAATAGTCCCCGATCAGAACCCGGTAGCCACCACGGCTGGGCATGGCCACGAAGACCGGCACGGTCATCGCCTCGCGCACCAGCAGCGGACGCATCGCCTCGACCTGGCGCAAGCCGGTGACGTGGGCCGCAGAGACGCCCGACAGGCTGCTCGTCACGACATCGACAGCCAGCTCGATCAGAAACCCCAGCGAGGCGCTCGCGTTGCGGTCGCGCAGTGTCGCCTCGTCCGGCGCACGGAAGCGTTCGTAGTCAAACAGTTCCGGATAGCGCTCGTGATTGATCTCCACGGCGCCGCGGAACAGCCACTGCACCGGCTCGGCGGGTGTCTCGCGCGGATGCGGACAGTCGTGCGCCTGGTAGCGACGGAAGGTCCGCAGGCTGGCGTGGAGCAGACGCCGGACCGTCGCCCGCGCGGGCGTGTCGCCGGTTACGGACAGGTTCGGCGCCCTGGCAACCGGCGCAACAGCGGGTACGCCGGCCTTCTGCGCCGGTTCGGGACTTACGGCAGCGACAACGCACCCTGCAGTCGCTGCCAATGACAGGTGATCGGTCATGCGCTACTCCTGGAAGGCTGCCATCCAGAATCGCTCGACGGACATGATTCGGCCGGAGGCGACTGCCTTTCCCTGCTGCTCCGGACCGCGTTCCATCATGTGGCATTTTGCTTTTTGCATCAATCCCTTTTATTTCATAATTCCCAACACCTGGCACGATCTAATCGGCTTGCAATACACACCTGTGATGTGTTTGGGGCGGTGTACCGAGGGCGCCGGCCTGGACAATGCCGCCCGCCGGCCGGGACAATGTCGCGATGCCTGAAATCTATGTCTCCACTGATATCGAGGCCGACGGTCCCATCCCCGGCCCCCATTCCCTGCTCAGTCTCGCCTCGGCCGCGTTTACGGCCGATGGCCGGCTCCTCGACACTTTCTCCGTCACACTCGACACCCTGCCCGATGCGACCGGTCATCCCGACACCATGGCCTGGTGGGCGACACAGCCCGACGCCTGGGAAGCGGCACGCCGGGAGACACGTCCTGCCGCTCAGGCCATGGCGAGCTATCACGCGTGGCTGCTGCAACTGCCTGGAAAACCCGTATTCGTCGGCTATCCGGCGTCCTACGATTTTCTCTTCGTATACTGGTACCTGATGCGCTTCGTCGGACACAGCCCGTTCGGTCACGCGGCGCTCGACATCAAGACGTTTGCGATGTCACTGATGCGGCGTCCGTTCCGTTCAGTCACCAAGCGCACCATGCCGCGCCGCTGGTTCGCGGGCACGCGGGCTCACACGCACGTGGCCCTGGACGATGCTATCGAGCAGGGCGAGCTGTTCTGCCACATGCTGCGCGAGCACGGCGGGCAACTCGGGACGTAACACGCGCGTCACCCGCAGCCAGTAGCGTGGGACGCAGCATCCGTCCTGTTGTCCGCCTGCCATGACCGTGCCGAGCCTGCGTGACCGTATCGATCACCGCGTGTTCAACGCGATCTATTCGCGCAACCTGGTCTACAACACGTGCTGGGAAGATCCGGCAGTCGACCGGCGCGCACTGGCGCTGGGCCCTACCGACACCCTGCTCGTGATCACCAGCGCCGGCTGCAACGCGCTGGACTACGCGCTGGACAACCCACGCCGCATCTTTGCCGTGGACGCCAACCCTCGGCAAACGGCGCTGCTGGACCTGAAGATCGCCGCCATCCGGCAGCTGGGCTTTGACGACTTCTTTCGCCTGTTCGGCGAAGGCTGTCATCCGCACTTCAAGGCGATCTATTTCGACACGCTGCGCGCAGAACTGCAGGGCTTCTCACGCCAGTGGTGGGACCGCCGGTGGCACTGGTTCGCGGGTCGACGCACCACGTTCTATTTCCACGGCCTCTCGGGCATCGTCGCGCGCGCGTGCCGGGCCTATTTTCACGCGCGACCTGCGCTGCGCCGCGGTCTTGCGGCACTTTTCGAGGCACGCGACATCGCCGAGCAACGCGACATCTACGACGAGCGCGTGGCTCCCTTGATGTGGAACCGGCACGTGAACTGGGCGCTGTCGCGCCAGTTAGTCATGAGTTTCCTGGGCGTGCCCTACCCGCAGCGGAAACTCGTGGAAACCCAGCACGCCGGTGGCATCGCCGGCTTCGTGCGCGAAGCGGTGCAATACGTATTCCGGCAGCTGCCGGTCGCCGACAACTACTTCTGGCGCGTGTACGTCACCGGCCAGTATCGTCGTGACTGCTGCCCCGAATATCTCAAGCCACAGGGGTTCGAACAGCTCAAACAGCACGGCATCGACCGCATCCAGACGCACACGACCACCGTTACCCGGTTCCTGCAGCGCTGCGAGGAGCCTATCAGCCGCTTCGTCCTGCTCGACCACATGGACTGGATGAGCAGCTACTACCCCGAAGCACTGGTGGAAGAATGGGAGGCCATCGTGCATCGAGCCACGCCCCGGGCGCGCATCCTGCTGCGCAGCGCGCAGGCCAGGCCAGCCTACCTCGACGCCATCCGCGTGGGCGAACACGCTGCGCCGCTGCGTGAACAGCTGCATTTCCGTGATGCCCTGGCGAGCCAGCTGCACGCGGCCGATCGCGTCCATACCTATGCCGGGTTCGTGATCGCCGATGTCCCGGCTTGAGTCGCTGAGGGGCGAATGGCGCGTGTTGCGTCAACTGGCGCGTGGCATGCCTGATGGTGCCTCGCAGGCGCAGCGGCTGGAGGCCTTCTATGGCCCGCAGGCGGAACGGTACGACCGGTTTCGCGAGCGATTACTGCACGGCCGCTCGGCGCTGATTGAAAGCCTTGCGGTGCCTTCCGGTGCACATGTCGTCGAACTGGGTGGAGGCACGGGGCGCAATCTTGAATTCTTCGGACCACGCATTCGCGCGTTTCGCCAGGTCGACGTGGTCGACCTCTGCCCCTCCCTGGTCGCCAAGGCGCGGCACCGGCTCACCGGTATTCCGACCGCACGCGTACACCTGGCCGACGCGACCACGTGGCAGCCGGATGCCCCGGTCGACGCGGTGTACTTCTCCTACGCATTGAGCATGATTCCGAACGCGACAGCCGCGCTCGACAACGCGCTGGCGATGCTGCGTCCCGGTGGCCTGCTGGGTGTCGTGGACTTCCACGTTCCGGCGCACTCCGGCCGGCGTCGCTGGCTTGCACGGCATTTCTGGCGTCCGTGGTTCAGGCACGACGGCGTGCGCCTGGACGACACGCTGCTGCCGCAACTGCAGACACGCCTGTGCGAGCCAGTCACGCACGACCTGGATGCGACCGTCCCGTACATTCCGTTGCTGCGCGTGCCCTATTTTCGCTGTGTCGGCCGGAAGCGACGGCACGACTGATGGGTTGGCACGGCGGTGTCAGTGCTGGCGCGGCTTTGCCGGGACGAAGGGCGAAATGGGATCGCTGGCCGGAAACGTCTCCTCCAGCGCTTCGTCGACGTTTTCATCGGCGGCCTTCTTGCGCTGCGCCTTTTCCTTCTTGCCCTCGTTCTTGACGCAGGGAAGCCCGTCCGGCGACAGGTCTTTGGCATCGTGGATCGACATGGGAATCTCCTCGGCGTTCGCGAGCGGGTGTGGTTCGAGCAGCACCACGGCAAACCAGGCACGACGATCCGTCCAGACGTGGGTTACGCCCAGGCCCGCGGCGGCGGCCATCCCGGCAAACTCGGATACGGTGTATTTGCAGCTGATCTCCACGGCCATGGCTTCGTCGGCCGCAAAGGCGAAGGGGCGTCCGGCCACGCTGACGCGCTGGGCGCACCGGCTCACGATGAAGGTTTCGACCCGGCCGCGCATCACGTTGTAGCGCGCCCGATGGTGGAATTGTTGCAGGTCGAAATCGGCGTCGAGCTCACGATTGAGCCGCGCAAGCAGGTTCAGGGTGAAAGCCGCCGTCACGCCGGCGCCGTCGTTGTAGGCGGCTTCGATGAGCAGCGGATCCTTCTTCAGATCGATGCCCACCAGCGCCCGACCGTTCGGCCCCATCAGCTGGCGCATCCGGATCAGGAGATCCACCGCCTCGCGCCGGTTGAAATTCCCCAGCGTCGAACCCGGAAAATACACCACCGGGCGACGCACCGGCCCGTGCGGTCGCGGCAGCAGCAGGGGCTCGGTGAAGTCGGCATTCAATGCGACCACCTCCAGCGCAGGATAGGCCTGGCGCAGTTGCGCCACGGAATCCCGCAGCGCCGTGCGGGAGATCTCGATCGGCACGTACGCCGCGGGGCGCTCAAGGTGATCGAGCAGCAGGCGCGTCTTCTCGCCACTGCCGCTGCCGTATTCCACCAGCATGACCTGCGGGCCAAGCATTTTCGCCATGGCCGCCACGTGTTCGCGCATCAGCGCCAGTTCCGTGCGGGTCACGTAATACTCGTCCTGCTCGCAGATCCGCTCGAACAGCGCAGAACCCGCCTCGTCGTAGAACCATTTCGACGACAGCTTGCGTGGCCTGGCTGCAAGCCCCCGCCATATCTCGTCACGCATCGCCAGATAACGCACATCATCCTGATGAAGCCCACTGGCCGGTACGCTCATCCGTCTACTCCCAGTCGTATTCCCATGAACTGCCAGCGATCCGCCGGATAAAAGAAGTTGCGATAGGTCGAGCGAATGTGGCTCTCCGGCGAGGCGCAGGAACCGCCGCGCAGCACGTACTGGCCGCACATGAACTTGCCGTTGTATTCACCGACTGCGCCGACAGCAGGCCGGAAACGCGGATAAGCCGAGTAGGCGCTGGACGTCCATTCCCACACGTCGCCGAACATCTGCCGCACCCCGACGTCGCGGATTGCCGCCGTGGGGTGGAAAACGCCGCTTTCGCGCCAGTGACCGGACGCGATGTCGCCCGGGTCCGCATCCGACTCCCATTCCTGTTCGGTCAGCAGGCGCGCGCCCGCCCAACGCGCGAAGGCGTCCGCCTCGTAGTAGCTGACGTGACACACTGGCGCGTGCGGATCGATCGACACGCGGCCGTGCAGCGTGAATTCCGTATCCAGCTCCGACGACCAGTACAGCGGCCGGTCCCAGCCCGCGCGCCGAACTTCCGCCCAGCCATCGGAGAGCCACAGTTCGGGCCGGCGGTAACCGCCATCCAGGATGAAGGTGCGGTACTCGGCGTTGGTGACGGGACGGTTGGCAATGCGGTGTCGCGCGACCATTGCCGGATGCCGCGGTTGCTCATTGTCGAAGGCAAAGCCCGGCCCCTCGTGACCGATATCGATCGGCCCGCTGGTTCCCGGCAGGAAACGCAGGCGCAACCCGTTCGACAAGGACGCCGGCGCAGGCGCGCCCGACGACGGCGGAAAGCGGAACACCGGCTCCAGGGGACTCTGCGCGAACAGGTGTTTGAGGTCGGTCAGCAGCAGCTCCTGGTGTTGTTGCTCGTGCTGGATGCCCAGCTCGACGTGGCTGGCACGCTCGGGCTCCAGATCACGATCCAGTAGCGCCAGGACAAGGTCGTCGACGCGCGCACGGTAGGCCAGTACCTCCGCCAGGCTCGGTCGCGTCAGCAGCCCGCGTCGGTCGCGCGCGAAGGGACGACCGACCTGCTCGTAATAGGAGTTGAAGAGCCGTGCCCAGTCATCTGCGGAAACCCGAACCCCGAGTACGAACTGCTCAAAGAACCAGGTGGTATGCGCCAGGTGCCATTTGGTGGGGCTGGTCTGGGGCATGGATTGGGCCGACATGTCCTCGGCACTGAGGCCGTCGCACAGGTCCAGCGTCGCGCGCCGTTGCCGGGCGTATCGCTCGGCCAGCGAAAGCGGGCCGCTCGACGCCTCCCCGTGTGGCGGAATCAGCGTGCGGCCGACCCCCTCTTCCATCACCACCGCATCCCATCCACCCACGACCGACCTCCGCTTGCTTCTGTTGGGACAGCTCAACATTCATGCCAGGGCAACGCGGCCGCATTGGCACGCCTGCGCTCGTGCGGGTCGGTCGTCCCGCACGACCGACCCAGGCCCGGCAGGCAATTCGCATGGCACGCTAAGCCGCAATTGCACCGCCGGGAACATTCGGTACTGCTCGCCGCGCGGGCGGGAGTGTCCTGCCGCACCCGCGCGGGATCTCCCAGCCTTAATGCGGGACGGACACCCGGCTGGTGACCTCGGACTTGAGCGAACGGGCCTTGGTCCGCTCCAGGTCAGCCAGCGCCACAATGCCGCAGATGCATCCCTTGTCGTCGACGATGGGGATGCGCCGGATCTGGTGTTCGGCCATCAGGTGCGCGCAATCTTCGACGGTCGCGTCAGCACTCAGGGTCACCGCCGGCGCTGTCATGCATTCGCCCGCCGCGGTCAGCACCGGATTCTGGCCGTGCGCCACCAGACGGATGACGATGTCGCGGTCAGTCACGACACCGACGGGCTTCTTCGACTCCAGGTCCGCCACCACCGGAATCTCGCCGCAGTCGCAGTCCAGCATCATCCGGGCGACATCACGCAGCGGCGTCTGCGGTGTGCAGACCTTCGGGTTGGCAGTCATGATCGAGCGGATTTCCATCGATGTTCTCCATGTCATGCGCAACGCGCAGGGAAGCGAGTCCTGCAACCCTCATACCGTGCGGCACGTGATGGAAAAGTGGTCGGAAACTCTTGAATGAGTGGTCCAGCGTGCTTTCGCCCGATCCCACCGTCCAGCCGGCCGCTTGGTGTCGGCACCGTCCTTGCTTTCCGCCCGCGCTCATTCGCCAAGCACCGGAAAAGCCCGGTTATTTGCGGCTTCGCCACGTTTCACAGCACCCGGAACGTACATCCGCCATACGGCGGAGATCGTGGAACCGGCGTCGCATTCTGCCTGCCGCTTCTACACATTCGGCAGCATCGATCATTTTCTCCACCATTGACCTTTTCGCTGTTTTTTGCATGATCGATGTTTCCACGTGTTGTCTTGCAAGGTTTCGGGCCGCTTCACCCGCCGCCGGAGCGATTCCGTGCGGTCACATACCATAAGAGGTCACACATGTTGAGAAATCGTCGTACCGCTCTGGCGCTGGCCGTCGCTGCGCTGATCTCACCGGCTGCCTTCGCCGCCGACTATGCTGCACTGCCGCGCGAACGTGTCGCCGACGCCGTGAGCCGTGGCGCCACCATCGTGCACGACTACGGCAGCTTCGCCTGGGTCGTGAACAGTGGACAGGGTGCCAGCGCCGCCGAGACGTTTTCGCTGGACCTGGGCGGCCGTCTCTTTGATCCGCTGACCGACAGCCAGGCCAACACCCGCAGCTACGAAAAGGGTAAAGCGCTGCGGCTGGTGCAGTTCACCGGCCCGACGCGCCAGGAGTGGCTCCAGTCGCTCGCGGCGCAGGGCCTCACGCCGGTGCAGTACATCGCCCCCTTCAGCTACGTCGTCTGGGCCGACGACGGCGCGCTGGCCGAAGCCCGCCGCAACAGCGCCGTGCGCTGGGCCGGCGACTTCCTGCCGAACTACAAGACGGCGAACGTCGAGGACGGCCGCCGCCGCAACGAAATGGCCTGGCGCGCGATGGTCTACCGTGGCGCCCATCTGGGCGACGATGCGCTGCGCGCGACCGGCGTCCTCGTCGGCAAGCGCGCAACGATCGACAAACAGTTCGACATCGTGGAGCTTCAGGGCACCGCCGCTGCTATCGATCTGGTGGCCCAGCTGCCCGCGGTGTATGCCATCGACCCCGTGCCGCGTGACGGCGGACTGCGTGGCGAGCTCGCCAACCAGATCACCGCCAACAATCTCAATCCCAGCAACCTGCCCGTTCCGGGCTATGTCGCGTGGCTGTCCAGTGTTGGCGTCAACGGCAACGGCGTAACGATCGCCAATGTCGACGGCGGCATCTTCGACACGCACCCGGACCTGGTCGCCCGCATGCTGCCCTGCACGGGCGACACCTGCGGCGGCAGCGACACCGATGCGCACGGAACGCATACCGCGGCCATCATGGCTGGCGACGGCTCGTCGGGCGTCAACGACGCGGCCGGGTTCCGCCGTGGACTGGGCGCCGCGCCGGGCGCCAAGCTGGTGGAACAGGTCTACGACCCGCACTTCACCCAACCGGGCGGCATGCTCAAGCTGATGCGCCAGTCGCACGACAACAATGCGCAGTTGTCCGGCAACAGCTGGGGCCCCGCAGGCACGCCGCGCGGCTACGATGCCGATACACGCCAGGTCGACGTCGGCACGCGTGACACCAAGCCGGATGTCACCGGCGACCAGCCACTCATCTTCGTGTTGTCCTTCATGAACGGCGGCGGCGGCACCAGCACGCAGGGCACGCCGGACGAAGCCAAGAACACGATCACGATCGGTTCGACCAAGGCGCAGTCGTCCAACGGCGCCGTCATCCCGCAGTTTGACGATGTCTCGGACAACAGCGGCCATGGACCGGCGCTGGACGGGCGCCGCATTCCGCTGCTGGTGACGCCGGGCTGTTCCGTCGATTCGGCCAACAGCGCCACCGGCTACGGAACGATGTGCGGCACCAGCATGGCCTCGCCGCAGGTCAGTGGTGTCGTTGCGCTGTTCATCGAGAAGTACCGCGCCGCCAACAGCGGAGCCACGCCGAGCAGCGCGTTGATCAAGGCTGCACTCGTCGCCGCTTCCAATGATCTGTTCGGCAAGAACGACGCCGACGGCAACCCGCTGGGGCACCGCCCCGACAGCAAGCAGGGCTGGGGCCGGCTGCGCGCCGACCGCCTGCTTGCGGGCGGCGTGCCGGTCCTCTACTACGACCAGGACACGCGCACCTTCGACGCGACCGGGGAAACCTGGACCACTTCGGTATCGCCGGCTGATCCGACCAAGCCGATGCAGATCGTCCTGGCCTACACCGACGCACCGGGCCACGGCCTGGGCGGCACCACCGCCGCCTGGAACAACGACCTCGACCTGGAAGCGGTGTCCGGCAGCACGACCTACCGTGGCAACGTGTTTGGCTCGACCGGGTTCAGCACCTCCGGTGGCGCCGCCGACAACAAGAACAACGTGGAATCCATCGTGTTCGACCCGGCTGCGCTGGCGTCGATCAGCACGCTGATGCTGAAGGTGGCGGCCGCCAACATCACCTCTGACGCACTGCCCAATGCCGGCGATGCCACCGACCAGGACTTCGCCCTGGTCTGCGTGAACTGCCAGTCACGGCCGGACTACTCGGTCATTGCCAGCAGCACGGCGGAATCGGTGTGCACCACCAACGCCACCACGGCCAGCTACGGCGTGAACGTGGGCTCGCTGATGGGCTATACGGATCCGGTGAACTTCACCCTGGCCAACCTGCCGGCGGGTGCCAGCGGCACGGTGACTCCGGCCGCGGTCACACCGCCCGGAAGCACCTCGGTCGGCCTCACCCAGCTGGGCAGCGTGGCACCCGGCAGCTACACGTTCCAGCTGCAGTCGGCCTCCACTTCCGGCAACAAGAGCCAGGACCTGCGCCTGACCACGGCCAATGCGACACCCGCCGCCGCCGCCCTCACCGCCCCGGCGGCCAATGCCACCAACGTCGCCGTCCGTCCGACCTTCACCTGGGCTGCCTCCGCCCAGGCGGCGGAGTACGTGCTGGAAGTGGCGACCGACGCCGCCTTCAGCAACATCGTATTCACCACGACCACGAGCAACACCACCGCCACGCCCAACACGGATCTGGCCACCAACACGACCCACTACTGGCGTGTGCGACCGAGCAACATCTGCGGCACGGGTGACAATTCCACGGTGAACCAGTTCAGCACGCTCGCGGCGCCGGGTGACTGCGGCATGGGCACGACGGCCCGCACGGTGTTCACGGACGATGTCGAAGGCGGCACCAACGGCTGGACGGCCACCGCCGGCAGCGGCTCGGCCAACTGGGCGATCAGCAATGCACGCCCCTACGGCGGTAGCGGCAACGCCTGGCTCGCGCAGGATCCGGAAGTCGTTTCCGACCAGCGCCTGACCTCCACCACCATCGCCCTGCCCGCGGGTGAAAACCCGGTCACGCTGCAGTTCCAGAGCGACCAGACGCTGGAATCGCGCAGCGGCGGCTGCTGGGACGGCGGCTTCATCGAAGTATCCACCGACGGCACCACGTTCACCGCCGTGCCGGGCTCCGCAATGCTGACCGATCCGCTCAACGGACCGCTGGGCAACGGCAACCCGGCCGCGCCCAGCCCGGCCTGGTGCGGTGACCCGCAGGCTTACCTCAAGTCCGTCGTGGACCTGAGCGCCTACGCGGGCCAGTCGGTGAAGATCCGCTTCCGCATGACCAGCGACACCAGCGTCGGCCGCATGCCGCACGGCTGGTATGTGGACAACATCAAGGTGCAGAGCTGCCAGGCGGCGCAGGTCGACGCGATCTTCGACGACGGGTTTGAACCGTAAGACATCGCGTCACGGAAGCGGGATCGTTGTCCCGCTTCCGGTTTTTCCTCCGACGGAGCGGCCACGGCCGCTCCGTTTTGCTTTTGGGGACGTAGCACGCGCCGCACCGGCGACCGGGTCAGTCTTGACCCACCGGCCGCCGCTTCTGATGCAGGCGCGCGCCGCCTGTCAAGGCCTCGTCGAAAAATCAGAATTTTCCGAGGTCACGACGCGGCATTTTCCGGATTCGCGACGGCACCCGGGCGTGCACACTGTCCTGGCGACGTAAGGCCCAGGGCATCGTGGCGGGCACAGGGAAGCCCGTAACACTGATGGGACGAACAAAGTCCCGGCCGAACGGCGCTTTACGGGAGCGGGGCGCTCGAGCGGCGCCTCGCCTCCCCCTGGAGAACTGAATGCGAACCGAAGCACGCAAGACCCTCTCGACCATCCATACCATCCAGCGGCTGGAAGACTACGTGCGCTGTGCGCGTGCCGAACTGGCCAGTTGCCCGGAAGATGAACTGCTGCGCGAGTTCATACGGATCAACGAACGACTCATTCTGGAAGAAAAGCGGCGATTGCTGGATGTCGCTTAACATAGCGACTGCCGTCCTTCCCCTGGGACGGTTCGAGCAGGCTCGACAACTCGCGGAGGCACCTATGTCGTACCAGAAGATCGAGTGGACCCAGGCACCGGCCTGGGCAAATTACTGGCAGGTTTCGCCCACCGGCACACAGGCCTATTGGCTGCGCGACAAGCCGGTTCAGGACGTCATCCTCGATGGCGGTTCCTTCGCCTCGATGGAAGGCGTGAGCGAAGCTGACCTGTTCGGCTACAAGGGTACGTGGCAGGACAGCCTGACCGCACGGCCAACCTTGAGTTTACGCAGTACCTGAGCGAACCCGGACCGCAGCGATCGCGCGTCGCTGCGGCCGCCTCTTTCCCGCGCTGCTGGTCACGGCCGGCGCGCATGCAATACCCACTCGCTACGCAATCAGTAGCTGAGTCACCCCTTGCCCGTCGTCCGGTCCGTGGCCGAGACCGGCGATTCGGCAAAGCCCGATGACCGGGCGCGTTATGGGCCTGGAGTCTGTCAGGGTTCTTGGATCATCAACGGCACAACCGAGGCAGTGCGGATCCAGGCGCGGACCGCCGCGCCGCAGGTTCGCCGTCATCCGAAAACCGTGACAGGCTCCAGCTACCCGCCATACGCCGGCCGCGACGCGTCCGGCGTATTTTTTTCTGTCAGATCAGGATCGGCGGATTGCCCGCGGCCTGCCCTGCATTCCGGCGGACTGAACGGCAATAATCCCGGCGACTATCACCGTGAGGACGCCCCGTGACACCTGCCGACTCCCTGCCGCGCCCCGAGCGCGCGTTCATCGTCCTCACCGCCCTGCTGCAGGGCCTGCTGCTGTACCTGGCCGAAACCGGCACGAAACAGGGATGGTGGCCGTTCGCCGAACTGGGCGGCCGGGTGTGCTGGTATACCCTGGTGCTGTGCGTCCCGGTCACGATGACGCTGTCGGTCCGCGACCTGCGCCAGCGCATCTTCTGGACACAGACGGCACTGGTGTTCCTCGTCTATCTGCTGCTCGCGGTAGGCGCCGCCTGGAGCGCCACCGGCGCACCCCATATTGACAGCGGCAATGTGCTGGGTCCGTTCGGCTTCAGCATCGCGGTGGCGCTGTTCATCGCTTTGCCCTATCTGCAGGCACGGTTGAAGGCCGGACGCTGGTGCGCGCCCTATGCCGAACTGTTCGAGTCGGCCTGGCAAAACGGCCTCACCGTCATCCTGACAGGGCTTTTCGTCGGAATCTGCTGGGGCGTGCTGTTCCTGTGGGCCCAGTTGTTCGAGCTGATCAAGATCCACTTCTTCGAAGACCTGTTCAGGGAAAAGCCCTTCGTCTATCTGGCCACCGGCTCGATGGTCGGACTGGGCATCCTGATCAGCCGCACCCAGGCCAAGGCGGTGCATGTGGCGCGGCAGATCCTGTTTGCCGTCTTCAAGGGACTCCTGCCCCTGGTGGCAGCCATTGCAGTGCTCTTTATCGTCACCCTGCCCCTCACAGGACTGGAGGTCCTGTGGGCAACGCGCTCGGCCACGGCCATCCTGCTGACACTGGTGGTGGTCGTCATCCTTTTCACCAACGCGGTGTACCAGGACGGCGGCACCGGGCGACCTTACCCGAAGGTCGTCCGCCGCGTGGTCGAGGCAGGCCTGGCGACGCTGCCGGTCTATGCGATGCTCGCCATTTACGCATTGACACTGCGCATCGGCCAGTATGGCTTTTCCCAGGACCGCGTCTGGGGATTGATCAGTGCCATCGTATTGACGGGCTATTCCGCTGGCTATGCCTACAGCGTATTCCGCCAGCGCGAATCCTGGCTCTCGCCGCTGCGGCAGACCAATATCGTCCTTTCACTGGTGGTCATCGGACTGGTGCTGTTGACCAACTCGCCGGTGCTGGACCCGCACCGTATCGCGGTCGCTGACCAGGTCGCACGTTTTGTCGACGGACGCACGGAAGCCGGCGCGCTGGACTTGCCCCACCTGCGATTCGCCAGCGGTCGGCGGGGATACATGGCGCTGGAGCAACTGTTGGCGAACGAGAAGGTCACGGCAGACACGGAGCTAAAGCTCAATGTGGATAAATCCCTAAAATCCACCAGTCGCCACGACTACGGACACGGCTACGCCAGCGAGCAGGAACGCAAAGCGGCAGTAAAGACTGCGGCCGAGGCGCGCGCATTCCTGCATGTGGCGCCCGGCACGGAAGTGCCGGGCGACTGGCTCGACCAGGTGGTTGCCGGCAGCCAAATGCCCGAATGCCTGCATCCGGCCAGCGATTGCGTCGTCCTGCAACGTGACCTGGACGGCGACGCGACGGCGGAAATCCTGATGTGCGACCTGAGCGGAAATTACGGCGAACACTGCGAACTGTGGACACGCGCACAAGCCCGATGGGTGCCGTCCGGATCCTTCAACTGGTACGGCTCCGGCAACTCGCTCGATCGGCGCAAAGCGCTACGCAAGGGAGAGCTGAAACCCGAGCGCCGGCGGTGGCCCGACTTGAACCTCTCCGGCGAACGCGCTCAGATCAGTCAGTAAGGCAGCCGCCGCAGAGGGGGGCCATTCGCGTCACGGACGCGCAAGCGCCCGCCGCCGCACTGAGGGCGGCGGCGGGCGGTGACTTACAGGTGCGTTACTGGGGTCGTGTCGACAGCGGTACCGGCCCTTGCGACAGGTAGGCCTTCAACACGCGTTTCACGGTACCGACTTCGGCGGCGGCACTCAGCAGTTCTTCCGTGGATACCCGCCAACGGGTAGCCCAATAGCTCAGTTCCCACGGAGCGGTGAGGTCGATCCTCTCGCTGGAAGTGGCTTCGGACCGCTCAATAGCAGTAGACATAATTACCTCGCGATCAAGAGCGGACTACCGGCGTCCGCTGAGCGCCCCCCTGAGTACGACGATTGTTGCGCGTTCAAATGACGCACGTGTTAAGAAATCGCGCAGAAACCGCCGTGTTTCCTGGCAAGGCGCCTGAGGGGCGAGCTGCTGCCGATTGATATTTATGGATTTTTTTCGTGCACCACCGGCACGCCGCAGTCTGCACCGGGCGGCGTCGTACCACCGATTTCCGCGGGGCACGGTCCGCAAGTGCGAGAACCACACGGGCGAGCCGCCATGGTGCTGCGGCGCAGCACGCTTCTTAGTCCGGGTCTGGATAATGCCGCGCCAGGCAGTCGGGACACATGGCATGCGAGAACTGCGCCTCCGAATGCTTCTCGACGTAACACTCCAGCTTCTCCCACGCCCCGTCTTCGCGACGGATCCGGTTGCACCAGGCGCAGACCGACAACAGGCCCTTGAGGGTGTCGATGAACTGGCGCGTCCGCGCACGCTCCTCTTCCGCGCGTTTGCGCTCGGTCATGTCACGCGCCACGGCGTAGAGCAACTGGTCCTCGTCGGACCATTGCGCCGACCACATCACCGGCACCACCCGCCCATCCTTGCCGATGTAGCGATTCTCGAAGTCGAAGATGGGCTGCCCGCCGACGATGTTGCCAGCGACCGCCGCCGTCGCTTCGCGATCGTCCGGATGCACGAACTCCAGGTACTGGCGCCCCTGCAACTCTTCCGGCGCGTAGCCCCACATCGTCTCGCAGGCCGCGCTGACCATCGTGAAGCGCCCGTCCTTGTCGGCCGTGCAGATGACGTCAAGCGAGTGCTGCAGGATCCGGCTGCGGAAATGCGCCAGCGCCTCCCGCTCGGCCTCGGCAGTCTTGCGGGCGCTGATATCGCGGAGAATGCCGGTGAAGAAAACGCCACCGGACGCCTGCCAGGTCGACAGCGTCAATTCCATCGGAAACAGGGAACCGTCCTTGCGCCGGGCCAGGTATTCCTTGGTCATCCCCGCGGTCGGCGAACTGCCGCTGGCGGCGTACTGCACCAGTCCCTTGCGATAGGAGTCGCGGTATTGCTCGGGCACCAGGATTTCCAGTGACTGCCCCAGCCCCTCATCGGCCTGGTAACCGAACATCCGGTAAGCCGCAGGATTCCAGTAGAGGATACGCCCGCCTTCGCCGATGGTGATGATGCCATCGGCCGTCGTGTCTGCGACGGCACGGAAACGTTCCTCGGATAGCCGCAGCGCCTGCTCCGAGGTCCGGCGCTGCTGAATTTCTTCCTCCATGGCGCGCAGCCGGTCGGCGCTGAGCTTCCTGAGAAACCCGACCAGTGCCGCCGCGCCTGGCACCGCGAAGGCCAGGATCGACAGGCGTATGGCATCGTCCCGGGTATAGGCAAAATCACCGCCCGGAACCTGCCAGACCAGCGCTGCGTAGGCCAGGATCATCAGCGCGGACCCCAGGCCGCCATCGAGCCCCCATAGGTAACCGGCCGCGATGGCACCGATCATGAGGGCCGATGGCAGGTGAGGCAGGTCCAGCAGCCGGACTGTCCCTTCGAACAGAGCGATGACCAGCAGCGTGGCGACCAGAGCGGTGAGGATCCGCCGATACCGGGGTACAACGGCTGTGGGCATCGCTCCGACCTCCTGGCAGACGGGACAGCAGCACACAATGGGAAATTGGAATCTTGTGCGGTGAAAGATACTCCCGGCCGGCGCGTCCGGGCAGGGGCGGGTATGCCGAATCGTCGAACGACCTGGGCGTCCCCGGAGCGCGTCCGCGCCGACACGCACCAGACGATGAAAAAGTAATTACATTCAACCAGTTATGGAACGAACGCGGCGCCTCCGTGTGCCTCGGCTCCGACGTAACCGCCCGGCGCCTGGGCCGCCGGACCGCTTTGCGTTCAACAACTTGCGCCAAGGGCGGGGCTCCACTAGAATGCCGGCCCCTTCTGCCAACCGGCGGAGGGCCTTGCCTCATCGGATCCTCCGGGAGGCTGCGCAACGGCAACCGCCGTTCGACATCCACAAGGAAATCGCATGCGTCATTACGAAGTCGTGTTTCTGGTCCACCCTGACCAGAGCGAACAGGTGCCCGCCATGATCGAGCGCTACAAGGCGCTGATCGAAGGCGACAAGGGCGCCGTGCACCGCCTGGAAGACTGGGGCCGCCGTCAGCTGGCCTTCCCGATCCAGAACCTGGCCAAGGCCCACTACGTCCTGATGAACATCGAATGTTCGCAGAACGTGCTGAACGAGCTCGAGTCGGGCTTCCGCTTCAACGACGCCGTCCTGCGTCACCTGATCCTGGCCCGCGACGAAGCGGTCACGGAACAGTCCTTCATCATGAAGACCAAGGACGAGAAGAACAGCGATCGCCGTCGTCGCGACGACGATGAAGGCGGTTTCGGCGGCGGCGCCGACGCCAGCGACTCTGAAGCGGCCTGAGGTAGGAGCACACCATGTCCAAGTTTTTCCGTCGCAAGAAGTTCTGCCGTTTCACCGCCGAAGGCACCGTCGAGATCGACTACAAGGACCTGAACACCCTGCGCCAGTACATCGGCGAGACGGGCAAGATCGTCCCGAGCCGCATCACCGGCACCAAGGCCAAGTACCAGCGTCAGCTCGGCGTCGCCATCCAGCGCGCCCGCTTCCTGTCGCTGCTGCCCTACTGCGACAACCACTGATCGCACTGCGCGCCGGCATCTGCCGGCGCGCTTGTCTTTGGCCTTGCGCCAAAGATGTTCTGACTGCTTCGCGACGTTCATGACATCGCGATTCGGACAGCCACCCGCTGCACCGGCTTGCGCCGGTGCTAACGAATCGGAGTACTACGATGGAACTCATCCTTCTGCAGAAAGTGAAGAACCTCGGCGCCCTGGGCGACAAGGTCAAGGTCAAGCCCGGCTACGGCCGCAACTACCTGGTGCCGCAGGGCAAGGCCGTTCCGGCCACCGCCGACAACGTGGCCCAGTTCGAGCAGCGTCGCGCTGAATTCGAAGCCAAGGCCAACCAGATCCTGTCCGGCGCCGAAGCCCGCAAGGCGGCCCTGGAAGGCGCGTCGGTCACCGTCAAGGCCAACGCCAGCCCCGAAGGCAAGCTGTTCGGCTCGGTCGGTCCGCGCGATATCGCCGAGGCCTTCACCGCCGCCGGCAAGCCGCTGGAAAAGTCGGAAGTGGTCATGGGCGAAGGCCCGCTGCGCCACATCGGCGAATTCGAAGTGCACGTGCACCTGCACGCCGACGTGCACACGACCGTCAAGGTCGTCGTGGTCGCCGAAGGCTGATCAGCCGCATTTCGACGCCCTACGCTGTACTCGACGGGCGCCTTCGGGCGCCCGTCGCTTTTTCAGGCGGTGTGACCGCATCGTCCGAACATTTGTGACAACCCTTCCGGGATCGGTCAGCCCCGTCTCTGCGCACAACATATCCACAGGGTTGTTGTATCGACTTCTGAGACAGCGCTGCGCATGATCCGACGGAGCGCCCGCCGCTCGCCGCGAGAACACCATGTCCGCCACACCCGATCGCAAACCCGCCCCGCAGCGAGTGGACGCCCTGCGCGTCCCGCCCCACTCCATCGACGCCGAGCAGGCCGTCCTCGGTGGCCTGATGCTGTCCCCGGAAGCCTGGGACCGCGTCGCCGACCGCCTCAATGAGGACGACTTCTACCGCAAAGATCACCGCATGATCTTTCGCGCCATCGCCGAGCTGTCCAACAAGAGCATGCCCTGCGACGCGGTCACCCTGGGCGAGTGGTTTGAATCGCAGGGACTGTCCGAGATGGTGGGCGGCACGACCTACGTGCTGCAGCTGGCCAATTCCACGCCCAGTGCGGCCAATATCCTGGCCTACTGCGACATCGTCCGCGAGAAATCGGTACTGCGCCAGCTGATCGATGCGGGCACGGAGATCGTCGGCGACGGCTTCCAGCCCGACGGGCGCAGCGTGCAGGAAATCCTCGAGGGCGCCGAGCAGCGCGTGTTCCGCATCGCGGAAGCCGGCGCGCGCGGCCGCCAGGGTTTCGTGCCGATGCGCACCGCGGTGAAGGACGCCTTCGCCATCCTGCATCACCGTTTCGAGAACAAAGGCACCGTCACGGGCATTCCGACCGGTTTCACCGACCTGGACGAACTCACCGCGGGCCTGCAGCCATCCGATCTGATCATCGTCGCGGCGCGTCCTGCCATGGGCAAGACGGCGTTCTCGCTCAACATGGCCGAATACGCCGCGATGAAGACCAAGCGCGCGGTGGCCGTGTTTTCGATGGAAATGTCGGCCTCGCAGCTGGCATTCCGACTGATCTCGTCCGTCGGCCGCATCAACCAGCAGCACCTGCGCAACGGCGACATCCAGGAAGAAGAATGGCCGCGCGTCACCAGCGCCATCACCCTGCTGTCGGAAGCCAAGATCTTCATCGACGACACGCCGGCGCTGTCGCCGTCGGAGCTGCGTGCGCGCTGCCGCCGCCTCAAGCGCGAACACGACCTGTGCCTGATCGTGATCGACTACCTGCAGCTGATGCAGGTGCCCGGAATGAAAGAGAACCGCGCCACCGAAATTTCAGAAATCTCGCGCAGCCTCAAGGCCCTCGCCAAGGAACTGCACGTGCCCGTGATCGCGCTCTCGCAGCTCAACCGCTCGCTGGAACAACGCCAGGACAAGCGCCCCGTCATGGCCGACCTGCGCGAATCCGGCGCTATCGAGCAGGACGCGGACATGATCATGTTCATTTACCGCGACGAGTACTACAACCAGGATTCGCCCGACAAGGGCCTCGCCGAAATCATCATCGGCAAGCAGCGTAGCGGCCCGACCGGCAGCCTGAAACTCACCTTCCTGGGCCAGTACACCAAGTTCGAGAACTATGCGTCGGACAACTACCTCGGGTCCTACGAGTAATACCCGGCCAGGACGACGGGCGCTGTCCGCCTGAGAAAGGAATCCGTGTCACCGTGAGCCGCATCGCCGTCGCCCGTATCGATCTTTCCGCCCTGCGCGCCAATCTTGCCCGCATCCGCACGCTGGCGCCGGGAGCCAAGGTGATGGCTGTGATCAAGGCCGACGGCTACGGCCATGGTCTCGAACGCGTGGCACGCGCCCTGGCCGATGCCGATGCGTTCGGCGTCGCCGCCATCGCCGACGGCCAGCGCCTGCGCGCCGCCGGCCACGGCAAGCGCATCGTCGTGCTCAGCGGCCCGGATGAACCGGCTGACCTGGCGGAAATGCGCCGGCTCAAGCTCGACGCCGTCATTCACCACGAATCCCAGGTGCAGTGGCTTGAGTCCGAGAAAGACCCTCGCCCCCTCGCCGTCTGGCTCAAGATCGATACCGGCATGCATCGCCTCGGATTTGCGCCGGAAGCCGTCGCTGCGGTCCGCGCACGCCTGGCGGCGTTGCCCAGCGTCGATCCGGATATTGTCCTGATGACCCATTTCGCGGCGTCGGATGAATTCGACAACGGTACCACCGCCGAGCAGATCGACTGTTTCCAGCGCGTCACCGCCGATTTTCCGGGCGAACGCTGCCTGTCCAATTCCGCCGGCGTGCTGGGCTGGCCCCAGGCACGCGGTCAGTGGGTGCGCGCCGGTGGGCTGCTCTACGGGCTGTCGGTGGTCGAGGGCAAATGCGGCGCGGATTTCGGCTTCCAGCCGGTGATGTCGCTCAAGACCCGCCTCATCGCCATCAACGCGCTGCAGCGCGGCGAGAAAGTCGGCTATGCCGGCACCTGGACCTGCCCCGAGGACATGCCAGTCGGCGTCATCGCCATCGGCTACGGCGACGGCTATCCGCGCAGCGCGGCCAGCGGAACCCCTGTCCTGGTCAACGGCCAACGCGTCCCCATCATCGGCCGCGTATCCATGGACCTGGTCACCATCGACCTGCGCCCGGCGCCCCAGGCGCGGGTCGGCGATACCGCCCTGCTCTGGGGGCCGGGTCTGCCCGCGGAGGAGATCGCCGCACACGCCGGAACGATCTCCTACGACCTCACCTGCGGCATGACGCGCCGCGTACTCTTCGTCGAATCCGACTGAGATTCACCAGCGGGACCGGCCGCCCGGATCGGGCTGCGTCGCACCGTACGAGACGGCAGGTGCCGATCCTTCGCCCCGGCCCTACACTGCGGGGCTGACCGGAACGATGGAACCCCCATGGCCAAGGCCAAGACCGCCTACGTCTGCAACGAATGCGGCAGCGAACACAGCAAGTGGCAGGGCCAGTGTGTCGACTGCGGTGCCTGGAACACGCTGTCGGAAATCACGCTTTCACCGGCGGCCAAGGCAGGCACCGGCCGCCGCAGCGGCTATGCCGGCGATGCCACGGCGCCGCGGGTGCAATCGCTGGGCGATGTGGTCCAGAACGTGGAGGCGCGTACTTCCATCGGCATCGGTGAACTGGATCGCGTCCTGGGCGGCGGCCTGGTGGACGGCTCGGTCGTCCTGATCGGTGGCGACCCGGGCATCGGCAAGTCCACGCTCCTGCTGCAGATGCTGGGGGCGCTCGGCGAGCGCCTGAGTGGCCTGTACGTCACCGGCGAGGAATCGCTGGCGCAGGTCGCCTCACGCGCGCAACGCCTCTCGCTGACGCTGGCGCCGCTGCGCGCGCTGGCCGAGACCTGCGTTGAGCGCATTGTGGAACACGCCGCAAAAGAGAAACCGCGCGTCCTTATCGTCGATTCCATCCAGACGATCTGGACCGAACTCCTCACCGCCGCGCCGGGATCGGTGAGCCAGGTGCGCGAATCCGCGGCCAAGCTCACCCGCTTCGCCAAGGAATCGGGAACCAGCGTGTTTCTCGTCGGCCACGTCACTAAGGAAGGCGGTATTGCCGGGCCGCGCGTGCTGGAGCACATGGTCGACGCCGTGCTGTACTTCGAGGGCGAATCCGGCAGCCGATTCCGCGTCCTGCGCGCCTTCAAGAACCGCTTCGGCGCCGTGAACGAGCTGGGCGTGTTCGCCATGTCGGACAAAGGCCTGCGCGAAGTCCCCAACCCGTCGGCGATTTTTCTCTCCGCCCACGCCGGGCCCACGCCCGGCAGTGCCGTGATGGTCACGCGCGAAGGGACGCGGCCGCTGCTCGTCGAAGTGCAGGCGCTGGTCGATCAATCGCCCCTGGCCAATCCGCGGCGCGTGGCGCTGGGCCTGGAACAGAACCGCCTGGCGATGCTGCTGGCCGTGCTGCACCGTCACGGTGGCGCCGCCGTGTACGACCAGGACGTCTTCGTCAACGTCGTCGGCGGCATCCGCGTGCAGGAAACCGCAGCGGACCTGCCTGTCGTGCTGGCCGTGCTGTCGAGCTTCCGCGATCGCGCCCTGCCCGAAAAACTCATCGCTTTCGGCGAAATCGGCCTCTCGGGTGAGATCCGCCCCGTACCCAACGGCGAGGAACGCCTCAAGGAAGCGGCAACGCACGGTTTTCTCAAGGCCATCGTCCCGAAGGCCAATGCGCCGCGCAAGTCACGCATCGGCGAGATGGAGGTCGTCGCGGTCGACCGGCTGTCCGAAGCACTCCAGGCAACTGGCTAGAACCTCAGCGCAGCGAGGCGTTGATCTTCTCCAGCATCGCCGTGCCCGGCGACAGATCCCTCGCCGTCAGCGTGTTGAACGGTTGCGTGACGGTATTGAGATGCGAGTGCAGGTCCGCAGCCTGCGCATCGACGTAGAGCAGGCCGGTGACCACCTCGCCGCGCGCCTGGTGCTGCTGCACGTAGTTCATCGCAGCAATGCGATCACGCGGGTCGTAGCCTGCATCCAGCTTGTGCAACCGCAGCACCGAACCATCGTGCTGCGCGACCTCGATCGTCTCGCCCTCGGCGTAGTCCACCGCAATGGCCTGGCGCTCCGGAATCACGTCCAGGCGATTGACCGCATCGTTGTGGGCGCGGACATACTCGTAACTCTTGGTGCTGCCCGCGTGGTTGTTGAAAGCCACGCAGGGACTGATCACATCCAGAAATGCCGGCCCGCGGTGACTCATGGCCCCCTTGATCAGCGGCACCAGCTGGCGCTTGTCGCCGCTGAAGCTGCGGGCCACGTAGGTTGCGCCCAGCTGCAGCGCCAGGCCGACCAGATCCAGCGGGCTGTCCGCATTCACCACGCCGCGCTTGGATGTCGAGCCCTGGTCGGCCGTGGCGGAGAACTGCCCCTTGGTCAGGCCGTACACGCCGTTATTCTCGACGATGTACACCATGTTCACGCCGCGACGGATCGCGTGCACGAACTGTCCGATGCCAATCGATGCCGAATCGCCGTCACCGGAAACGCCCAGGTACAGCAGCTCGCGGTTGGCCAGGTTCGCGCCCGTCAGCACCGACGGCATGCGGCCGTGCACCGTGTTGAATCCGTGCGACTGCCCGAGGAAATAGTCGGGCGTCTTGGAACTGCAGCCGATGCCCGAGAGCTTGGCAACGCGGTGCGGTTCGATCGCCAGTTCCCAGCAGGCCTGGATGATGGCAGCCGAGATTGAATCATGTCCACAGCCGGCGCACAGCGTCGAGATCTTGCCCTCGTAGTCGCGACGCGTGAAACATAACGCGTTCTGCGGCAAGGTCGGGTGGTGCAGCTTGGGTTTGGCGATGTAGGTCATCGTGATCAGCCCGGGATTCGAAGGTGCGTCAGGACTTGCCCGCTGGCGGCAAGGTGATGGCAAAGCCCAGCAGGCAACCGGCCCAGATGAGCGAGCTGAATTGCCATGCGCTGAGAAAGATCGGGTTCTGCATCATTTCAGAGCCGAACACGCTGAAGGCGATGCGGAACCCGAACGACGCGACTTCTGCCGCGATGGCGCCCAGCAGCCAGGGCGAACGGGTGCGCAGGAACAGCACCACGAACGCCGCCAGCATGAGCAGGGCCGACAGTTCGGGCAGAAATCGCAGCAGGTTGGCGCTGTCCACGTCGCCTCCTCAGCGTGGCGCCGATGACACCGGCACACCCAGCGGTGCGGCCCGGACTTCCGCCGCCGGCCGCCCGTTGGCCGAGCGCATGCGCTCGCCGATGGCCCGTGCAATGAAGCGCGCCGTGATTGGCGTACCGTCGTAGTGCAGAACAGCCGGGACGCGCGCCGGGTCTATGCCGAACTCATTGATCACCAGGCTACGCAGCTGCGCATCGCGATTCTGCTCGACCACGAATACCACGTCGTGCGCCTCGACGAACTCGCGCACGGAGTCGGGAAACGGGAAGGCACGCACACGCAGGGTGTCCACCATCATGCCGTCACGTTCGAGCTCATCGATCGCCTCGGCCATCGCGGGACTGGTCGAGCCATAGAAGATCGCACCAAAACGCGTCTTCTGCGGCGCACTGCGCAACAGCGGCTGCGGCACGAGCCCGCGCGCCGTATCGAACTTATGCAGCAGCCGCTCCATGTTGTAGATGTAGTCCGGCCCCCTTTCCGAATACCGTGCGTAGGGATCCCGCGAGGTACCGCGTGTGAAGTAGGCGCCACGCTCCGGATGCGTGCCCGGATAGGTTCGGTAGGGAATGCCGTCGCCGTCGACATCCTTGTAGCGTCCGAAATCCTTGCCGGCTTCCAGCGCTTCGGCCGTCATCACCTTGCCGCGGTCGTATTCGCGGGTATCGTCCCAGCGCATCGGCGCACACAGACGCTGGTTCATGCCGATGTCCAGGTCCGTCAGCACGAAGACCGGCGTCTGCAGCCGATCTGCCAGGTCCAATGCCGCCGCAGAGAACTCGAAGCACTCGGCGGGATCTTCCGGCAGCAGCAATACGTGCTTGGTATCGCCGTGCGATGCGTAGGCGCAGGCAAGCACGTCCGACTGCTGCGTGCGCGTGGGCATGCCGGTGGATGGCCCGCCGCGCTGCACGTCGATGATGGTGACCGGAATCTCGGCAAAATAGGCCAGCCCGATGAACTCGTTCATCAAGGAGATGCCCGGGCCCGAGGTCGTGGTAAAGGCACGCGCACCGTTCCAGCCAGCGCCGACCACCATGCCGATCGATGCGATCTCGTCTTCCGCCTGCACGATCGCAAACTTGTTTGCGCCCGTTTCCGGATCGACGCGGAATTTCATGCAGTACTTCTGGAACGCCTCAGCCAGCGACGATGACGGCGTGATCGGGTACCACGCACACACGGTCGCACCGCCATAGACGCAGCCCAGCGCTGCTGCCGTATTGCCATCAACGAAGATGCGATCGCCAACACCCTCGGCCGGACGCACGCGCAGGCCGATCGGGTGCGGCAGGTTGGCGGTCACGTAGTCGCGTCCCAGGTGAAACGCCTGCTTGTTCGCATCCAGCAGCTTTTCCTTGCCCTTGTACTGCTCGCCCAGCAGGCGCTCGATCGCGGCCGGATCCACATCCAGCAGCACCGACAGTGCGCCGATGTACATGATGTTCTTGAACAGCTGGCGCTGGCGCGCATCGCTGTAGGTGGCATTGCAGATCTCGGTCAACGGCACGCCGAGCACGACGATGTCGTCGCGGAATTTCGATTTCGGCATCGGCCGCGTCGCGTCGTAGAACAGATAGCCGCCCGGCTCGATCTCGGCGATATCCGCATCCCAGGTCTGCGGATTCATCGCGACCATGATGTCCACGCCGCCCCGGCGTCCGAGCCAGCCGCGCTCGTTGACACGGACTTCGTACCAGGTCGGCAGGCCCTGGATGTTGGACGGAAAGATATTGCGCGGGCTGACCGGTACGCCCATGCGCAGAATGGATTTGGCAAAAAGTTCGTTCGCGGAAGCCGAACCGGAACCGTTGACGTTGGCAAACTTGATGACGAAATCGTTCGTGGCCGAGAGGGGTGTCATGCGTGGCCTTCCTGCGGGCGGGACGCCGACGGACGTCCCGCGAGTCCCTGGATACTGCGGCGGTACACCGGGCGGATCATGCGGCCTCCTGGCACGACTGGCGACTGCGGCACCCCGGACCGGCGTGTGTCATCTCCAGCAGGAACTTGTGCATGTCCCAGGCGCCGGTCGGACAACGCTCGGCACACAGGCCGCAATGCAGGCAGACATCTTCGTCCTTGACCATGACGCGCCCGGTCTTGAGCTCGCCCGAAACGTACAGGTCCTGAGCCAGGTTCAAGGCAGGTGCCGACAGCTGCGTGCGCAGCTGCCCTTCATCGGCATTCGCAGTGAAACTGATGCAATCCATGGGGCAGATATCGACGCAGGCATCGCATTCGATGCACACGCGGTCTGAAAACACCGTCTGCACGTCGCAATTGAGGCAACGCTGCGTCTCCTTGCGCGCAGTGGCCAGGTCAAAACCCAGCTCGACCTCCATGCGGATGTTGCCCAGCGTCTGTTCCGTCGCTGCCCACGGCACCTTGAAACGGTCGTCCGGCGAAATCTCGTTCTCGTAGCTCCACTCGTGGATGCCCATCTTCTGCGACAGCAGATTGACCTGCGGCGGCGGCCGCTCGCTCACCGCTTCGCCGTGGAGGAACCGGTCGATGGAAACCGCCGCCTCGTGACCGTGTGCAACGGCCCAGATGATGTTCTTGGGTCCGAAGGCCGCATCGCCGCCAAAAAACACGTGCGGCAGGCTGGACTGCATCGTGGCCGGATCGACCACCGGCATGTTCCACTCGTCGAAGACAAGGCCGATATCGCGCTCGATCCACGGAAAGGCGTTTTCCTGCCCGACCGCGATCAGGACATCATCACAGGCAACGGTGACGTCGGGTTCGCCCGTCGGCACCAGCTTGCGCCGGCCCTTTGCATCGTATTCGGCGCGGACGCGCTCGAACTGCATGCCGACCAGGCGCCCTTGCTCGCACAGGAAGGCTTTGGGAACGTGGTAGTCGAGGATCGGAATGCCTTCGTGCTGCGCATCCTCCTTTTCCCACGGCGAGGCCTTCATCTCGTCGAAGCCCGATCGCACCAGCACCTTCACATCCTCACCGCCCAGCCGGCGGGCCGAACGGCAGCAATCCATGGCCGTGTTGCCGCCCCCCAGCACGATGACACGCCGGCCGATCTTCTCGATGTGCCCGAATGAGACGGATGCCAGCCAATCAATCCCGATGTGGATATTGGCGCTTGCCTCGGCACGACCGGGCAGGTCCAGGTCGCGGCCACGCGGCGCGCCGCACCCAATGAAGACCGCGTCATACCCCTCACCGAGCAGGCGGGCCAGCGAGTCGATCCGCTCGCCGCCGCGAAACGCGACGCCGAGGTCGAGGATGTAACCGGTCTCCTCGTCGATCACCGACTCGGGCAGGCGGAACCGGGGAATCTGGGTGCGGATAAACCCACCCGCCTTCGCCTCACCGTCAAAGACAGTCACCGAGTAGCCCAGCGGCGCCAGGTCACGTGCCACCGTCAGTGATGCAGGGCCGGCGCCCACGCAGGCGATGCGCTTGCCGTTGGGTTTGCCGGGCTTGGGCAGGCGCTGGCGCACATCGCCCTTGTTGTCCGCCGCTACCCGTTTGAGCCGGCAGATTGCGACCGGCTCGGGCTTCTCGCCGTTGTTCTCTTCCACGCGGACGCGCCGGCAAGCCGGCTCGCAGGGGCGATCGCAGGTGCGGCCCAGGACGCCAGGAAAGACGTTGGATTTCCAGTTCACCAGGTACGCGTCGGCGTAGCGGCCGGCAGCGATGAGCCGAATGTATTCCGGCACCGGCGTGTGGGCGGGGCACGCCCATTGGCAATCGACAACTTTATGAAAGTAATCAGGAACCCGGATATCGGTGGGACGCACCTCACCCTCCTCGCGGCAACGCGTTGCGCGAGAGGCTCCTGGCGACACACGTGCTGGGAGCCTCGCCTGTCGATCTACGTGGAGTCTAGTTCGTGCCTTCGGGCTTGGAAAGGATGCAATCGGCAATATGCCGAACCGCTCCACGCCGGCGGGATGGCCAACTCCCGCTGCACCGTTGACCTGACCCGGCGAGCGGCAGAAGGCGCAGCCAGGGCAAGCGCTGGCGACAGGCGTGGCACGGTCCATCGGAGTGAGAGAAGTGACGCCGTTGACACCCTATGACAGGGAACGCCTGAACACATCCTGCCGATCGCACCGAGGTGGCGCTCAGGCTTTCCAGGGGGACGAACCACAGGGGGCGACGATCTCGCCGCAGTGCACTGGCGTCCCGCACCGAACCAGCCCAGGAGACCGTCATGCCCACCGATCAATTCGACGACGCGACGCCGCCATCACCTGCTCTTTCCGATGTCGCGCCGGCCACCCGCCCGGCGCGGAGCACTCATACTGCACCGCCACCAGCGGTGGAGCTGTTCGACCAGTCGAACATGTGCCTTGGCACTGCTGTCCTGATCACAGCGACCCTGGCCATCACCTGCACGCATTGTGTGCGCACACCGCATCGCCAACTGTGGGCGCGCAGCCGGCCGAACGGGAAACCAGTACGAATTAGCAAAATATACTGGCGCAGCATCAACCGCACAGTCGACCTGCTGCCAATGGGCCGCTGGCCGGCACAGGCGGCGGAACTGCTGGGCGGCAAGGACGAGATCTGTGCCCTGGAGTTCGCCGAACCGATCAGCGGATTCACCCACTACACGACACTGGCCGATGGCGCGGCCGCTGACGCCGCGCCCGCGATGCTCGACTACTGCGGCCTTGGAGTCGACGCCCATGGCAACTACGCGCCGCTGCCAGTGATCGGCAAGGCCCGTTTTGACGGACCGGTCGTCGACGAGAACATTCGCCAGCCGCGCGGCCGGGTGGCGTCGGTGCCCGGCTTCGCGTTGCCCGGCGCCGACTGCAGCGGCGGTGCCATCTGGCGCGAGGGAACATTTGAACTGGTCGGCCTGCATACCTGCCGCAAGAAGCCGGACGACCAGGCCGAGTATCTGGCAGTCACGCCGATCGTACGCGGCTGGATCCAAGCGATCGCGTCAAGCCAACGCCTGTCCGCATCCGAAGCAAGGGAGCGCTACGCCTTCTGCCTGCGCAACCGGTACAACTGCCTGGCGCTCTCGCCGCTGGACCTGGATGGCGCGCGGTTCCGGCTGACCTCCGTGGCGTCCAATTCCGACGTCCTGCAGATCGATACGCACGTCGAGCTGCACGGGACACAGCTGCAACTGCCCGATGCGCCGCCCGTCACACTGGCTGGCGCCTTTCCGGTCGGAGCGCAGTTCCATTGCCTGGCAGGCGAGCTGACGAAGCTCGTGTCCGGTGAGCACAGAACGTGGAAAATATATCTTTTCCGGCGTAGCGATGACGCTGAACTGGGACGACGCATCCACCTGGAAGTATTTCGCGACGGTTCGGTCCACCCGCAACCGACGGAAGAAAACTTCTCACCAGGCCACATTCTGGAAACGACTACGGAAACCCCACAGCAAGGACTGTTCGCCGCACTCGATGAGGACGTCCAACGCACCTACGACCAGGACGACGAAGGCAACGGCCACGAAGGCGAATAGCCGCGCCATGGCCGCTGCGCCGTTCCTCCCGCTGCTGCTGATGCTCTGCGGCGCACTGCACGCCGCGGAGCACCGCGCCGGACTGCGTTGCGGGCAGGAACCACATCCATTCCCGATCGAGACCGGCAGCGAGTTGCTGTTGCAGATAGACCGCGATGCGGGCGATGCGCGCACCGCCGTGCTGATGATCGAGGAGCTCGGGCGCGATCTGGAATGGCGCTTTGCCGGCGAAGTGGCCTATCGGTCCATTGACGCACGGCCGCCGCGTCTGGGAATTGCCGCGTTGACCTTGAGCGCCAACGCGGATATCCAGGTGCGGCCGGCCACACCATATGGGCGTTCCGCCGCGGCCATGGTCACGCTGCACTGCGCAGCCGACGCGGACATCCTGGCACTGGCGCGCTGCCTCAATACGCTGACCCAACCGGTTTATGCCCCCAGTCCCGCAGGGCCTACCCAACGCATCTGCGCGGCGTGGCGGACTCACGCACAGGCCAGTCGTCTGTCGCAGGCGGAGCGGCCCGTCGAATCGGCGGATATGTACAGCGTCGCCGCGCAGCAATGGCAATCGGTCGCCGACACGGCGCGACAGTCCGCGGCGATGCTGGGTGTCGCCGAGCAACGCATCCGCGCCGGCCAGTTCGAACAGGCCGCCGGTGCCGCCGTGCAGGCGCGGGAGCTCGCCCGCAGCGCACGCCAGGACTACTTCGCCGCACGGGCAGAGGCCGAACGCTGCATGGCGCTGCACTCCCTTGACCGGGGCGCTGACGCCCAGGGCTGCTACGACGCGCTGCCGGCCATCTACGCCACGGCCGGCGAGCTCAATGACGCCGCCAATGCCTACGCCAACGCCGCCAGCTTCGCTCTGGAGCGCGGCGACTACGCACGCGGACGCCGCTACCTTGAGCGCGCGGCAACCATCGAACCGCAGTCGGTCAGCGCCTTTGTCACCGGCAATCTGCAACTGGCGCAGGGAAAGCTGGCGGCGCTCGACGGACGGATCCTCGACGGCGCCCGCCACTATCAGAAGGCACTGTCTGCCTACGAAGCCGCACGACGGCCGCGCTGGCAGGCCAACACACTGCTACGCATTGCAGAGCTGTACCACATGCTGGGCGCCCATGCCGAAGCCACCCTGTTCGTCGACGACGCATTCCGGCGCCTGCCGGAAGACGAAGCTCCCTCGCGCGTCGCCACTGCCCTGCGCCTGCGCGGCCGCCTGCGTGCGGCCGCCGGCAACCTCAGCGGCGCCATGGAGGACGTCGAGCGGGCCGGTGCACTGTTCCGACGCCTCGGCATGGGGCTGGCGGCGTACGAGAGCCAGCTCGATACCGTCGACATGCGCCTGCATGACGGCGAAATCCTCCCGCTGCCGGCGCATCCATCAGGCGTCACGCTCACGCCGCGTCTCACGCAGCGCACGGCCTTCGTCCGGGCACGCCAGGCTTTGCACAACGGCGAGGTGGAACTGGCGCAGCAGGTGATCGCCGGCGAACGGGCGCCCGGCACGTTCGACGACCTTTTCTCGCTCACCCGCACCCGGGCCGCCATTGAGGCGCGCGGACGCCATCCCGCGGCTGCGCTGGGCACGCTCGACCAGGCGATGCTGCACCTGGCCGACGCCGCCAGCCGCAGCGGCGCGGCGCCGCTGCGCCATATCACGGGTTTGCGACTGCTCGGCCTGCGCCAGGACTGGCTCACGTACTACATGGCGCTACCGATGTTGCAGCGGCCAGGTGAGGAGGCATTGTGGACGATGCTCATCCGTTCCCATCCCTCGCGACTGCTGGCCCCGTCCGCCGCCATGCCGGTGCTGGACGCCGAATCCTTCGATCGGCAGCTGTCAGCCGAACTGCTGCGTCCGGCCGACCTGCCGCCGCCCGCATCGCACCGTTCTCTGTGGAGCCTGTACGCGGGTGCGGCGACGGCTTCAGCTCCACCCCACGCGCCGAAGCCACCGACACTCGCAGGCGTCCGCGCGCAGTTGCCGGCGGACGACGAGTTTCTGATTCTCGCCTTCAGCGCCACACACCTGCTCAACGTCGCGGTGCGTACCGATGGCATCGAGGTTCTGTCGGCCGGCACGGTACGCGAGTTCGAGGCGGCGTCGAAGGATTTCCTCCGAGCAGTAGCGGATCCAAACACAGCCCCCATGCAGCTCGCGCTCGCCACCGACGCACTGTCGCGCGCGCTGTTTGCACCGCGCGACCGGCCACCCCCGCAGCACCTGCGCCTGATGGTCGACGAGGGCCTCGCGGGAATTCCGTACAGTGCCCTGCTGTGGCCCGGACAAGCACAACCACTGGTCGAAACCACCGCCGTGACGATTGTCCAGCCCACACAGCCGGCAACAGCCCAGCCAGCCCCGGGGCCAGTGTTCATTCTGGCCAGCACGGCCGATGGCGGTGCACGCGCCGAGCTGCCGGCCTTGCCGGCCGCCGTCATGGAATCCCGCCGTGTGGAAGCCGCCCTGCCGGGGCGTGCCGTCAGCGCGCTGCGCGACGCCCAGTTTGACCGCACCGCCCTGCAGCTGGCGCTGGCCACGCCGGGCGCCTGGGTGCACATCGCGGCACACGGCACAGTGCGCCCCGGGCTGCAGGGCTATGCCGGACTCTGGCTGACACCCCGTGCCGGCGATGCGGATGCCGAGCTGGTGTCCTGGCTTGACCTCGCCGACCGTCCGATCGCCGCGGAGCTGGTCGTGCTCAATGCCTGCCAGCTCGGCGGCAACGGCGCCCAGGCCGGCCGCTTCGGCGGCGCGGCGAATTTCGCGTCGGCGCTGTCGGCCGGCGGCGCCACGCATGTCATCGCGGCGCTGTGGCCCGTGAGTGATGCCGCTACCTCCACCTGGGTACCGGCGCTGTACACCGCGCTGGACGCCGCCACGCCGGTCAACCCGGCCCAGGCCCTGCGCAGTGCCCAGCGCGCAATGCGCCAGAATCGCCTGTTCCGTCACCCGTACTACTGGGCCAGCCTGGTGCACGTCGGGCATTTCCGGTAACAGCACTGCCCCGCGCTGCGTTGGCAGGTCGCTCCCGGCCGGTTACGCTCGGTCACAGCCTCGACTTTCCGCCAAGACCATGGACCTGCGCGACGACTGGCACCTTTCCCAGCCCCTGGACAGCGCCTATGCGTTGCCCGCCGGCCTCTATGTCGACGAAGCCGTCGCCAAGCAGGAACGCCGGCTGGTCTTCGCCCGCTCCTGGCAACTAGTGGCTCACGCGGCACAGCTGTCCTCACCGGGCGACCATGTCGCGGACGAGATCAGCGGCGTGCCGGTCATCCTGGTGCGCGGCGAAGACGGAAAACTGCGCGGATTCCACAACGTCTGCCGTCACCGGGCCGGCCCGATTGCCCTGTGCAACGGCCGCGGCGCGCGATCGTTGCGCTGCCGCTACCACGGCTGGAATTACGGACTTGACGGCTACCTGCGCAACGCACCCGACATGGACTCGGCCAGCCAGTTCGACCTCAAGGCGGTCCATCTGCCCGAGATCCAGGTGGAACAGTGGCGCGGCCTGGTGTTCGCGGCACTCGACTGCGTCACGCCGCTGGCGGAGATCGTCGCCGGCATCGACGAACGCATGAACGGGCACGATCCGGAAACCTATCGATTCCATCACCGCGTCAGCTACGAAATCGATTGCAACTGGAAGGTGTACGTGGACAACTACCTGGAGGGTTACCACGTCCCGCACATTCATCCGACACTCAACCGCCTGCTTGACTACCGCAGCTACACCACGGAGGTCGCTCCCTGGTATTCCCTGCAATGGAGCCCGCTGGAGAACATCGAGAATGTCTATGGTGCCGGCGATGCGCTGTACTACTTCATCTGGCCGAATGTCATGCTGAATCTTTTGCCCGGCCGTCTGCAGACTAACCGCGTGATACCGCTGGGCCACGCCCGCTGCCGCGTCGACTTCGACTATTTCTACCCAGCATCGGCCGAGGGCGACACCAGCGAACGCTTTGACCGGGACCAGGCCTTCAGCGATGTCGTCCAGCAGGAAGATGTGGAGATCTGCATTTCCGTGCAGAAGCGCCTGGGCTCGGGCTCGTACACCGCCGGCCGCCTGTGCCCTCGGCGCGAAAGCGGCGTGCACCATTTCCACGAACTGGTCCGCCGCGCCTTTCGCGAGGCGGGCGTGAGCTGAGGGTCGCCCAAGGACCCGGTTCTTCTTTCCGGCAACCGGCTGCCGGCGCCCCTCCCTGTCGCGGAACCGTCATGGCAGACCCCATTGCTTCGAGCACTCTCCCGCGCGCGGCGCCGCTGGGTTTCTGGACGGCGACCGCGCTGGTCGTCGGCAATATGATCGGCTCGGGCCTGTTCCTCCTGCCCAGCGCGCTCGCGGTGTACGGCTCGGCTAGTTTCCTGGGCTGGGCCTGTAGCGGCGTCGGCGCCCTGCTGCTGGCCGCCGTATTTGCCCGGCTCAGCCAGCTGTATCCCCACTCCGGCGGCCCCTACACCTTCGCGCGCGCGGCCTTTGGCGATGCGATCGGATTCATCGTCGGCTGGAGCTACTGGATTTCGGTCTGGAGCGCGATACCGGCCATTGCGATCGCGTTCGCCGGTTATGCCGGCGCAGTGTTTCCGGCGCTCACCGCCACGCCCCTGCGGTCGACTGTGACGGCGGTCATCACGCTCCTGGCCTGCGTACTGGTCAACGCGCGCGGTTTGCGGACGGCCGGTGGCCTCCAATTGCTGACCACGGGATTCAAGGTCGGCGTACTGGTGATTTTCGCCGCAGCGGGTCTGCTGCTGGCCGACCCGGCCCATTTCAGGCCCTTCAATCCATCCCAGCAACCGCTATGGCAAGTGACAGCGGCAACGTCGGCTCTCACCCTGTGGGCGTTCATGGGACTGGAAAGCGCCACCATACCCGCTGGCGCCGTCGCCAATGCGGACCGCACCGTACCGCGCGCCACGCTCGCCGGTACCGCCATCGCCATCGTCATCACGATCGCCGCCTGCACGGCAGTCGCCGGCATGGTGCCCGCCGACCTGCTGAAAGCATCGGCATCCCCCTTCACCGATGCGATCAGCCGCCTGCTCGGCGATTCCGCCGCCATCGCGGTGAGTGTGCTGGCCGCCGTTGCCTGCCTGGGCGCACTCAACGGCTGGGTGCTCATGCTCGGCCAGATGCCGCAGGCAATCGCCCGCGACGGCTTGTTTCCTGCGTTCTTCGCGCGCGGATCCGCCCGCGGCGTGCCCGTCATCGGCCTGGCTGCGGGCGCGGTGCTTGCTACGATTTTGATTGCAGCGAACTACCAGGCCAGCCTGGTTTCATTGTTCACCTGGGCTATCCTGCTGTCGACGGCCGCCTGTTTGCTGCCCTACCTGGTATGTGCGCTGGCGCTGGTGACTTTGGAACCGCGACGCCTGTGGCTGCGCCTGGCCGGCGTGGCGGCAGCAATCTACACGGCGCTGGCACTGGCGGGCGCCGGCAGGGAGGCCCTGGCCTGGGGTGCCGGACTGGTCGCCGGTGGTGTTCCACTGTACCTATGGCAGCGCTATCGCACTCAATAGGGCCGCTGGCCGGTGAAGTTTCCGGGCGGCGAGTAGTTGCAGACGACGATGGTCCAGTTGGGAAAATTGGCAAACGGAGATCCGCTGGTGCAGTTACGCAATCCGCAGCCGACAGCGGTGGTACTGCGCCACACCAGCTGCGTGTAGTGGCCGCATACGCCGCTGCAGGAGTTGGCGGCGTAGTTGTACTGGGCTGCCTCGCTGGCCCAGTTGGTGACTGAGGCAGTTTCCTGGTTGCCTGGAAATCCGACCGTCTGCGCCGCGGCATTGAGGTTTTCCCCCAGTCCCGGCGCGCCGCTGTGCTGCCAGCGGCATTGGTCGGCGTAGGCCTGCGCCGTGGCGGCCAGCGCCGTATCCCAGCGCATCACCGGCAAAGCCGGAACAGCAGCCGGCAAGGCGGTGCGACGCGCACAATTGGTCAGCATTACATGGGAGCGCCAGTTCGCCGGCGCGGTCGCGACCGTGTTCTCGAACCCGTCGATCGCAATGCAGTCCATGAATACCGCCGACGCGCCCGCCGGAAGCGCAAGACTGAGTACCGCAAGAAGGTATCGCACCGTCATATCCGTCATCCGCCCGTGCAATCTAGCGCAGGAGACGCGGCATGGTGTGAATCCCACGTCATGACAAGCGCAGCGGTTGCGCCATAATCAGGCGATATTCGACGAATGCTGGAGTTCACCGTGAGCGAGTCCGACAACGTCCAGGGCTTTCCCCTGCTCAATGCAAACGAGGCCCGTGTCCTGGGCTGCCTGGTCGAGAAGGCCGCCACGACACCCGAGGTCTATCCGCTGACGCTGAACGCGGTTGTCGGTGCCTGCAATCAGAAATCCAACCGTGACCCGGTAATGAACCTGGAACAGGGCGAGGTCGGCCATACACTGCGCCAGCTTGAATCAAAACGCCTGGTAGCCGGTTCGATGTCCGCGCGCGTGTCGCGTTACGAGCATCGCATGGACCAGGCGCTCAACATCACGCCACGGCAACGGGCTCTGCTGGCGGTGATGATGCTGCGCGGCCCACAGACGATCGCCGAACTGCTGACACGCACAGAACGGCTGGCCGACTTCGGTGCACTCGACGATGTACGCGCCACGCTCGACCGGCTGTGCCAGCGCGAACCGGCACTGGCCGTGCGCCTGCCCCGCGGTGCAGGCCAGCGGGAGGACCGCTACATGCACCTGCTCTGCGGCGAGTCGGCGGCCACCGCGGCAGGCGCGACGATCAGCGCGTCGCCGGGCACGACTGACGAGGTCACTGGCAGTTCGCGCGAGCTGGAACAGCGTATCGCCCAGCTCGAATCCCTGGTGGAAGCGCTGCAGACCCGGCTGAGCTCGGTGGAGCAGCGCATTGACACCAGCAACGAGCCATAGCGCCCGCGCTGCACGCCTCCTGCAGGCGTCAACGCCGCGGGCCTGCCCACGTTCCCCTGTTTCGACGGCCTGCCGTCATGGCAGCGCGGTCGCACTGCACAGGGGGTTTCATGAACGCTTTTCGCTCTGCACTGGCAGGCCTTTTCGGCCTGGCGGCTGCTTCCGCGTCCGCGCAGAACCAGTTTGCCAACTGGGAAAGCCCGCACGTCCACCCGCTGGATATCACCCCGGACGGAACGCACGTACTGGCAGTCAACACGGCTGACCAGCGCCTGGAGATCTTCACACGCAACACCGACGGCCAGCTGCAATCCACCGGCGCCGTGGCCGTCGGCGTGGAGCCGGTCAGTGTGCGCGTCCGGTCGAACGCGCAGGCCTGGGTGGTCAATCATCTGTCAGACAGCATCAGCATCGTCGATATCTCCGATGCGCGCGTGGTCGCCACGCTGCGCACCGGCGATGAACCGGCGGACGTCGTGTTTGCCGGCAATCCCGAACGCGCCTACGTGTCGTTGTCGCAACTCAACCAGGTGCGCATCTACGATCCTGCAAACCTGGCAGCGCCTGCGACCACGCTGGCACTGGAGGGCGAAGAACCGCGCGCGCTGGCGGTGAGTCCGGACCGGCAGCACGTGTATGTGGCCTTCTTCGAGTCGGGCAATGGCACCACGATCATTGGCCAGGCCGAGGTCACCGACCCGGCAGGTCCCTATGCGGGCGCCAGTCCACCGCCCAACAGTGGCAACACCTTTGATCCGCCACTGGCTGTTGGTCTGCCGGCACCGCCGCCGGTCGCGCACATCGTGCGGCGCGACGGCAATGGACGCTGGCGCGACGACAACGGCCGTGACTGGTCTGCTTTCGTCACCTGGGATCTGCATGATCACGATATCGCGAGCATCGACACCGAGACGCTGCAGGTCACCTATTTCGCCAGTCTCATGACCCAGCTGATGGCACTGGGCACGCGGCCGGACGGCCAGGTGACTGCGGTGGGCACCGAATCGCTCAACCAGATCCGCTTTGAACCGAATGTACAAAGTGTTTTTGTCCATGTTTCCATCGCAAACGTGGACCCTGCCACAGGCGCGGCCGTCATCGCCGATCTCAATCCGCACCTGGACTACACCGTCCGCACAGTGCCTGCGGCAACCCGGGCCCAGTCGCTCGGCGATCCACGCGGGATCGCCTGGCATCCGGTCGACGACCTCGCCTATGTCACCGGCATGGGCTCCAACAACCTCATCGTCACCAACAGCAGCGGCACGCGCACCGGACGCGTCGCTGTCGGCGCCGGCCCCACCGGCGTGGTCCTGGATGCAGCAGGTACTCACCTGTACGTGCTCAACAAGTTCGACGCCTCCGTTTCGGTTATCACGACCGCGACGCTGCAGGAAATACAACGGCTGGCCTTCTTCGATCCCACGCCTTCGAGCATCCGCGCAGGACGTCCGCTCCTGTACGACACCCACGCAACCAGCGGCCTGGGGCAGGCCGCCTGCGCCAGTTGCCATGTCGACGGACGTAGCGATTTCCTCGCCTGGGATCTGGGCAGTCCGCAGGGCGAGATGAAAGCCGTCAACCAACCCTGCCGTCAGGGCCAGACCTGCCGTGACTGGCACCCGATGAAGGGTCCGCTGGTGACGCAGACGCTGCAGGGCATCGTCGGCAACGGCGCCATGCACTGGCGCGGCGACCGCGAGAACCTCGCTGCGTTTGCGCCGGCATTTGTCAGCCTCCAAGGTGCAGACGCCGAACCGGATGCGGCCCGGATGCAGGCCTTCGAAGACTTCGTGGCGACCGTGCGCTATCCACCCAATCCAAACCGGTCCATCGACGGCAGCCTGCCCACGGCGATGCCTGTCGGCGGCGGTACTGGCAACGCCGTCAACGGCGAGACGCTCTTTCTCACCCTGCCCACGTTGGCCGGGACGCTCGCCTGCGTGGATTGCCATGCACTGCCGACGGGAACGACCAGGCAGGTCGACGACCCGTTCCTGCCGCTCACGCCGCAGACGATGAAACAGGCACAGCTTCGTGGACTGTGGGAAAAGGCCGGTTGGCGGAACAACCGCCAGGACAACGCCAAGGGCTTCGGTTTCAACAGCGATTCGGAGTTCGACACGCTCGGCGCCCTGCTGCTCGGCGGCTTCAATTTCGGTGGCCCGGCGGTGGCGCCGCAACGCCGCCGCGATGTGGAGGCCTACCTGCTGGCCTTCGACAGCGAGACCCCGCCCGCCGTCGGCCAGCAGCTGACCTTCGACGGCGGCAACACCACCAACGCGGCGGACCTCTCGCGCCTGGATACGTTCGTCGCGCTCGCGGACAGCGGACGTGTCGGCCTGATTGCCAAGGGCCGGCGCGGGGGCGTTGATCGCGGCTGGGTGTACGTCACGGGCAATCGCTTCCTCTCCGATCGCCGGCATGAATTCACAGACCTCGACAGCCTGCGTACCGGCGCCGCGGCCGGCGCCGAGGTGACCTTCACGGTAGTCGCGGCCTTTTCGCAATACCGCAGCGGCGTGGATCGCGATGCCGACGGCGCCTTCGATCGCGACGAGCGCGAATGGCAATCCGATCCAGCAAGCCCCGCGTCACTTCCATCGGGTTTCTGTCGCCCCGATCTCAACGAAGACGGCCGGGCCGATAGCGCGGACGTGGCCCTCTTCGACGGATGGTTCCAGTCCGGCGACGTCCGCGCCAACTACGATCATTCCTTGAATGCCGCTGGATTGCCGGACGTGACCCCGATCGACGCCGATGCCTTCGAAGCCGACGTTGGCGCCGGCTGCGACACGCTGTTCCACGACGGATTCGAAAACTGACCTTGGCAGACCGTCAGCCCGGTAACGGCGGCGGATCGCGCGTCGGCCGCCGTTGCCATCCGCCGCAGTACCGATTGCGCCACAAATTTTCGCGAAAATGCGGTATACGCTGCGATTCCATTCCAGGAACGCAGCTCCATGAAGGCGTACGTGCTCCGACTGTCGGCAATCCTGATGGCCGCCGTTTCCGTACCGGCGATCGCGCAGAACAGCGCCACGCTGGCGGGCGTCGAGGGGTACGGAAACCTGGTTACCGGCGGCGCCATCGCCACATTGACGGGCGATGCCGATCGCGATGCACGGGTCACGCTGGAATGGCGCCGCGCCGGTGAGCCGGCGTTCCGCGGTGCGCATCCGCTGGTTCGCATCGATGCGACGCATCTGGCCGGCAGTCTTTTCCACCTTTCGCCGGGAACCGCGTACGAAATCCGCCTGACGCTGACTGACCCGGACGGCACCACGGGTGCCACCAGTCAGGTCACGACGCTTTCCACCCGCCCGGACACTTTGCCGGAAGCCGGTCTGCGGACTGTGTACGTCACCCCGACGGGGAACGATGCGAACAACGGCCTGTCGCCACAGGCTGCGGTGCAGACGATCAGCCGTGGCGTCGCCATCGCACAGGCCGGCGACACCGTCCTGGTGGCACCGGGCATCTACCGCGAATCCGTCTCGATGCCTCGTTCGGGAACGGCGACGCAACCGATCATCCTGCGGGGCCAGGGCCCGGGCGTCGTGCTGGACGGCGCCCAGGTGGTCGGCCCGGACAATGCCTGGACGTCCGTGGGCAGCGGCGTTTACCGGCGTTCGCACGCGACAGCGACCGGACATGTGGTATCTGACCAGGGACGCCTCTTCCGCTACACCAGCCTGGCCCAGTTGCAGGCACTCGCGGCGGGCGCCCCCGGCGGCTTCTGGCACGACGGCACCCAGCTGCACGTCAAGCTGCCCGGCAATGCCTCGCCGTCACCGCGAACCTTTCACGTGGCGCGCCTGGAGGACGGCATTGTCGTCGACGGCCGCTCGTTCATCCGGATCGAAAACCTGGAAATTCGTCATTTCGGCGCCGGCGACTACGGCAAGGGCATCTACCTGCGCCAGGCCAACGACGTCATCGTGCGTGCCAACACCATCCACGACATCGGCTCCGCGGGAATCTGGGTGAAAGGCGGATCGCGGCATCGGATCGAAGACAACACCCTGTACGACACCTCGATCCCAGGATGGCCCTGGCCGGTGACCAAGGGCAGCAGCTCCGAGAACAATGGTATCGCGTTCACCGACAACGTCGGCCGCGGCCACGTCGTGCGCCACAACCAGTTTTCCGGCTGGTTCAACGGCATCGGCCCATGCGGCAGTGCGGCACCGCCCTCGGGCGTCACCACCGAGGTGGACATCTACCGGAACACCTTCCGCCACCACAACGACGACGCACTCGAACCGGAAGGTTATTGCGCGAACATCCGCCTGTTCGAGAACACCATCGCCGACTCGCACATGGCCTTCGCCGTGGCGCCGGCCGCGCCGGGTCCGACGTTCATCCTGCGCAACGTCGCCTTCGATATCGGCTCTACACGCAGCAGCCAGATAGACGGCCATACGTCCAGCGTACTGAAGATCAACAGCGGATTTTCAACGCCGGTCGGTCCGGTGCTGCTCTACCACAACACCTTCGTGACAGCGGCACCATCGACGGACGCGATGTCGCTGCTGACGCCCGGCTTCAGCACGTACATCCGCTCGCGCAACAACATCTATGCCGGCACGCGCAATGTGCTGGACAAGGTCAACAGCGTCACGCTCGACTTCAACTACGACCTTCTCTACACCACGGACTCCACGCGCTTCGTCCGCTGGATGGGCACGAACTACACCTCGTTCTCCGCGTTCGGGGGCGCTGCCACCGGCCAGGAGACCAGTGGCATCAATGCCCCCCCGGGGCTCGTGTCCGCCGGCGAGCGCGACTTCCGGCTGGGACCGGGCAGCGCTGCCATCGACCGCGGCGAGCGCCTGCCCGGCATCAACGACGAATTCGCCGGAACCGCCCCGGACATGGGCGCCGACGAATTCGCCGACCGGCTGTTCGCCAACGGCTTCGAGATGGCCCCGTGAGCTATTCGAATCCGTCCTCGAAAATCACATCGCTGATGGTGATGGTGACCACGCCCATCGAACAGGCGTTGAGATCGGTCGCCACGCAGGCACGGTAGGTGAAGCTGTCACTGGTTGCCGAATTGCCGTTGTGGGTGTAGAGGAAGGTACCGTTGGTATTGAGCGTCACGCTCCCGTTGGCTGGCCCCGGAAAGCCTGTGGTGGACATCACCAACGCCGCCGCGGTCGGATGCGTGTCGTTGGCCAGCAGGGACGTGGCAGCACCGTTCACCATGGATGTGGAAGCGCCGACACCCACGACCGCCGTATCCGGCGAAGGCGCCGGCACGCGGGTGGTGGTGAAGTGCCAGTTGGTCGTCGCGCTGAACCGCATCACGGCGCCGGTGATGCGAATATTCGTGGAATTGTTGAATTGTCCATTCAACTGGCACACCGCCAGGCCTGAAAACGTGGGATCGATGCTGGCGCTGATATCGCACCCGGCCGCCACGCCGCCGTATTGCAGGGTCACCGTGTAGTCGTCGCTGGTGCCGGCGATACGGTCATGCCCGGTGCGCGCCAGCATCAGGGTACCCACGTCGTCGGCGACCAAGGTGCGTTGATCCTCGTCGTTGCCCTGCCCCTGCTGCATGATCACTTCGGTGGGCGAGACACCGAATTGCGTCGACACGCTGCGCTCGCCATTGGCCGCGAAGGTGTGGCCTGCGGGCAGGAATCCCAGCGTGCGGGAGTAGGTGCTGCCTTGTATCGGCGGTACCAGCACGAACGGATTGTTCGACTGGCGGCGGTACCAGTGCAAATTGTCGTCGTCGCCACGGGTATCGTCGGGCGATCCCTTCAGCCCGTCCGCACCGACTGTCAGGTTGTAGGTGTTGTTCGGGCCATCGGACGACTTGGTGTATTCCGGATCAGTCCCCGTCAGCATCGACTCGCTGGCGAGATTCGGATGCGCCAGTCCAATGCAGTGCCCCAGCTCGTGCATCATGGTCGATTCCCAGTCAAACTGGGAATTGGTCATCTGGTTGTCCGTGCCGGTGCGCAGGTTGCGCACCGTTGGCACCATCTGGTTCCAGTGGTAGATGGCGTTGCGGATGGCCACTTCCATCGATGCCTGGCTGTTGCTGTTCGGATCAATGCACACATTGAGCGTCAGCGAGGCGCCGGCGCCCGTATAGCCCTTGGCATGGGCGACCAGGTCCAGATTGGTTTCATCGGCGAAAACGAAGGCCCCGGCCAATGCGCCAGTGCTGGCCAGGCAGGCCAGTGCCGCAACGAGGCTGCGCGCGGTGGCGATCTTCATGGCTGGCCTCCCGTGTGAACAAGGCTGGGATGCCGCGCCAGCGCCAGCACGCGCTGCTGGGCGCGTGCAGCACCTGCCAGCGCGGGAATTGCGGCGTAGCGCTCCGCTTCAAGCTGCAGGTTCACGTAGCCGAACCGCTGCGCGACGATGCCCAGCCGGCCGTCGGCGCGCCGCACGGCAGCCACGTTGAATGTAAAGACCGTGTGAGTGCGCTCGCTGTCGTAGCTGAGCTGACCGGCTTCGCGCCGCAATTGCGACGTCGACTCCACCGCGACAATGGCTTTTTCGCGCTCGAAGGTATCCAGTCCGTCATCCAGCAGCGACTGGACCAGGCCGTCGCGCTCGGCGGCCGACAGACGCCCGGTGAAGTCGCCGCCGTCGCGCATCCAGAATGGCCGGTGCACCTCGACGCGCCCATCCGCCAGCATCCGCACATGGAGGACCCTGTCCGCCACGGCCACTTCATCCGACCAGATACGCAAATCGACGACGATGGCGTCGTTATCCGGTGCGATCTCCACCAGAACACTGGCACCGCACATTCCCGACCAGCCAGCCAGGAGAACAATCAACCGCTGCATCCAGACCATGGCGCACCCTGCAGGAAAGTTCAATCCACGCATCCTGCCCTGCGAATCCGCCATCCCGGATTCGCCGGGGACCATTTCCTGCCGGCGAGGAAAATCGCTCCGCAGGTGCCCCGGCAATGGTTCGCGCGGAAATTCTAGCGCCGTTTCGGAACATCGCGGGGCCGCCATCGCCGCCACCGGGCAGATAATCGGCGCCCGCAATCGGTACACGCATACAGACGGCCGCGGCACACAGTGGTCCGGCCGCGTGGCCAATCGGCGGGAAGCCCGCGCAACCTATTGGCTCTATCGGCCGTCATGCGGCTACACTGCGGACCGAAGCAGGGGGTTGGCCGATGTCTACGATCACCGAGCTGCTCGATCGCTGGAAGCGTGGCGATCGCAGTGTCGAAGATGCACTAGCGACGGACATATATCCGGTGTTACGCGAACTGGCGCGCGCCCAGGTGCGCCGCCATGGCTCGGCCCTGACCCTGCGCGCCACGGAACTAGCCAACGAAGCCTACGAGCGGCTGCATCTGCAACAAGGCGTAGATTGGCAGAATCGCGCGCATTTCCATGCCATTGCCGCCACCCTGATGCGCCGGGTGGTGGTCGACTACCTGCGCGAGCGCCAGGCCGAGAAACGCGGCGGCGACCAATTATTCATTGCACTGGACGACATGACCCAGCGCGAGGCACCGTTCCAGGGAGACCAGGTCGACTGGCTCGCCGTCGACCAGGCCCTCACGGAATTCGCCGAAGCCTCGCCCGACGCTGCCCGCGTCGTCGAGTTGCGCCTGTTTTCAGGACTCACCAAGGAAGAGATCGCCGAAGTCTGCGGATCGTCCCGCGCCACGGTCGGGCGCCAGTGGCGATTCGCCCGCGCCTGGCTTGCCGAACGCCTCGACGTGGTGCCCGATGATGAAGACGCCGCCTGAGCGCATCCGGCGCCTGGGCGAGCTCTTCGACGAAGCCTTGGATCTGGATCCGGTGGCGCGCGAAGCGCTGCTGGAACGCTGCATGGCCGATGATCCACAACTGGCGGCCGACCTTGCCAAGCTCATCCGCCGCGACCAGAAACTGATCGGTTCGGCCACGCGCTCGGCTGTCAGCGTCGTCGAAGCGGGCCTGGACGCGCTGGAGAATTCCGCACTGCAGCCGGGCGCAACCATCGGCGTGTACACCCTCGAGGAGGAAATCGGCCAGGGCGGCATGGGCCGTGTCTTCCGCGCCACGCGGGTAGGCCCGGATTTCACCCAGGAAGTGGCGATCAAGTTCGTCCGCCGTGACGTACTGCATCCGGCATTGCTACGCCGCTTCTCGACCGAGCGCGCCATTCTCGCCTCGCTCGACCATCCCGGCATTTCGCGCTTGATTGACGCCAACACGACGGCCGACGGCACGCCCTTCGTGGTGATGGAATTCGTCCGCGGCCGCGCCATCGACGACTGGTGCGATGCGCGGCGCCTGGGCATCAAGGATCGTCTGCGCCTGTTCCGCAAAGTGCTCGCCGCCGTCGGTCATGCGCATCGCAATCTGGTGGTGCACCGCGACATCAAGGCGAGCAACGTGCTGGTCACCAACGAGGGCGAGATCCGCCTGCTGGATTTCGGCATCGCCAAGCCGCTGGGCCGCATCGGCCACGACAAGGCGACGATGACGATGGACCGCTTCCTGACGCCGTCCAGCGCCGCACCGGAGCAGCTGGCCGGCGGTGCCGTGACCGTGGCGTGCGATATCCATGCGCTGGGCATGCTGCTGTACGAACTGCTTTGCGGCCGCCTGCCCTTTGCGTTCGGCAACATGACGCCCGGTGAGATCGAGCACGCCATCCGCCATGTGCCGCCACCGCCCATGGCCAGCCGGCTCGGCGAGAACGACCGCTATACCGCCGAATCCCGCGGCTTTTCCGGCGTGCGCGACCTGCGTTCGGCGCTGCGCGGCGACCTCGAGCACGTCGTCCAGCGCTGCCTGCGCAAACGCCCCGAAGAACGCTACGGCACAGTGGACCAGCTGGATCTGGATATCGACCATGTCCTTGCCGGCCACCCCATCCGCGAGCGTCAGAGCGATCGCTGGTATCGCTGGCGGAAGTTCCTCGCACGCCACAGCGTCGCATCCGCACTGGTTGCGGGGCTGCTCTTCACCATTGGTACCGCCGTGGTCGCCATCGTGCGGCAGAACATCGCCATTGCGCACGAACGCGACCGCGCGCAACGGGCCGTTGGATTATTGAAGGAAGCCTTCGCGGCCGCCAACCCCATGCAGGTCGGCGGGGCACAGGTGACGGCGACGGACGTGCTGGAGGCTGCACGACCGCAGCTGGAATCCACCTTCGACAGCCAGCCGGACGTCTATGCGGATCTTGCCGGCACGATGGCCGAAGTGGAATTGGCAGTGGGACGCAGTCCACAGGCCGCCGCATTGGCAGAACGCGCGCGACTGGCGTCGGAGAAGGCGCAATTGCCCAACGAAACCGTGACTGGGCTGCTCGTACTGGAAGCCCGTGCCCGAATCAGTAGCGGTGACTACGATATTGCCGATGATTTGCTGACACGCGCCGCGAATATCAGCCCCGTCCGCACTCCCGAATGGAAATTGGCCCGCGGAATGCTGCTGCTTCATCGCAGTCATTTCGCCGACTCCATTGCTACACTGGAGCAGGCGGTGGAGAGTTTCGGTCAAAGACCTGCATCCGACGACGACGCGAGACTGGCCCGCTTGCAGCTCGCCGAAGCACTGCGTCGCGGAGACCGAGGCAACGACGCGCTCAGCCTGTTGGATACGCTCTACCAGGAGCAAAGTCGAGGTCTGTCGCCCAATCATCCACGGGTCACTCTGGTGCGACTGTATCGGGTCAGTGCCCTGCGCTCTGTCGGTCGACGTGACGAGGCTCTGGAGGAGGCCAAAGCCGTCGTGGCGGAAGCGGATCGCACTTACGGACAGGACAGTACTGTTGCGGCAACCGCTCGCGGCTCTTTAGGAATGTGTTTAGATGAGTTGAACAGGCCGCTGGATGCCGTGGACGCATTCCGGACGAGCCTGCGCGCATGGCGCAAAGCCGTCGGAGACGATCATCAGAACACGCTTCGTACCGCGTTTAACGTCGCGTTGGCACTGACGCGCGCGAACCATTCCCCGGACGAGGCCGAATCACTCTACAAAGAAGTCCTGGTGCGTGGCGGCACTCAGGATCAATCGACCCGCCTGCCTGTGATGTATTGGCGAATCGCCTATGTCCGGGCGTTGATCGGCTGGAATCGTGTTTCTGACGCCGCCAATGAACTCACATCCCCTGTTGCGCTGGAGCAGTTTCGCACCGCCAGTCCTCGTCGTCGTGAAGAATATGCCGTCCTCGCCAAGGATGTCCTCAAGGAGCTGGGATGCGAATCTTCACGCAGTGTAGATACGGAAGCCCAATGTAAGGCGGTAGAGTCGCTAATGTTGACCGCGTCGAATTCCGGTACTACCGGTTGAGCCGGTCCAGCTCGCCATTCCGAGTACGCCTCGTAATCTTAGAAACGAGCGCTCAGCGGAGCTGGGTAGAGGCGCGAGGCGCCGTCGCCTAAGATTTCGTGCTTTGACAACAAAATAGGGGGACCCGATGTCACGCTTCATGAAAATTCGACCGCACTGCCTGCTTCTGGCAGTCCTTTCCGCCAGTTCATCCACGGCAGTGCATGCGCAGATGACGGGATGCGACATCTTTCCGCTGGTCAACACGCCGTGTGACGGCCAGGAGTGCTACGACCTCGTGCACCTGGATCTGCGCACCGGTTCCGCCGCCTGCGACGAGAAGCGGCCGCTCAAATTGCCACCGAGCAATGCGGCACTGCAGTGTACGCAGTCCGACGGCCGGCACATTTGCGAGGCCTCACCGCAGGGAGAAACGCTCCAGTACAGCTGGGCGGCATCTCCCAATCTGCCGGTACCGGGCTACACCGACGCGAAAAACCCATTCCTTGTTGTCGACTGCGCGCCGCAGGGAGGACAAGTCGCCGTGACCATCTACTCGCCGGCGGGCCTGACCGCCTATGCGCAGACACCGATTCCTGCCTGCCAGAGCCCGCAATAAGTCGGTCATCTCTACTCGCCGGGGGCGGATACTCCCCCGGCGACTACTCCGCCCAAACAACGTCATTCACCCGATTCGGAGCGCGGCGACTGACGGGCCGAAGCGCCCGGCGGACCTTTAGGGACCAGTGAGCCCTTTGCCCTCCCCATTCCGAGTATCTGTATCAGGGTGTAAGCACCCTACCGGAACGCGGTGGCCGCGCGCCCCCTGAGCGCGGCTATCGCGTTTCGGCGCTTATCGGATACGAGCGACAAGGGCCGGGTCGTGAAAAAATACTTGGTAGTCTTTCTGGGGATTCTCGTCATCATGGCGTGCGGGCTGGCCCAAGCGGCCGGCATTTCCTGCGAACCCGCGGGTAATGGCTACGCCTGCGAAGCCTGGCCACGCGGGGCCGATTACCGATACGAGTGGAACGTGGCCGGCGGTGTCCGGATCGCCGCGCACCCTTCCCGTTCCGCGCCAAGACTGGCGCTTTCCTGCACGGGCCGTCACCAGGCGCACGTCACCGTCACGGTCGTCGCCCCAGCCGGCTATATCGAGACGGCTACCCAGCCGCTGACCAGCTGCCGCGCCGGTGCGTCGCCGGAAACAGCCGGTTCTGTCGCAAACGCCATGAGCCTGCTCGCCAGCAAATTGATGCGCTGAGTCACGCCGGCATTCGACCGGCGCCTCAATGGCAGACCCTACGCTGGTGCGGCAAGGTGTCGCATCCCGCGATCGCGCTGAACGCCCTTCGCCCCGACGCCGTCGATCGCCCCCACGCACAATCGACGCAGTTACGCTCATCAGTCAGTAGCAATTTACCGTCCGCTACTTCTCTACTAGCACTTCCCATGACGCACCGATGACGATGCGTGATGGGAAGCAGCCCGCCGACGCGTCAGCTTTTCGCCGGCGTCACGCCGCGCTGGCGCAGTACTTCAAACAAAGTGACGCCGGTCGCGACGGAAACATTCAGACTTTCCACCGCACCGCGCATCGGAATGCGGGTGACGAAATCGCATTGCTCGCGCGTCAGTCGACGCATTCCCTCGCCTTCACTGCCGATGACCAGGGCGATCGGTCCGCGCAGGTCCGTCTTGTAGAAGTCTTCATCGCTGTCACCGGCCAGGCCGACCAGCCACAGACCGAGATCCTTGAGCGAGCGCAACGTCCGCGCCAGGTTCGTCGCCTGGATGAAAGGAACGCGATCGGCGGCGCCGGCCGAGGCCCGGCGAACCGTCGGCGTGATGCCCACGGCCTTGTCCTTGGTCACCACCACGGCGGTGGCACCCGCCGCTTCGGCGCTGCGCAGGCAGGCTCCGAGGTTATGCGGGTCCGTGACGCCGTCGAGCACCAGGATGAGCGCGTCTCGTCCGGCCGCCTCGACCAGTTCTTTCAGATCGGCTTCCGTACGCTTGGGCGCCGCGCGGTACTGCGCCACGACCCCCTGGTGCCGCGCACCGCCCGTCATGCGATCGAGCAATTCCCGGGTGCGGCCGTGCGGCTTGACGCCAAGGTCACGTGCGCGCTCGGACAACTCTTTCAAGCGGGCATTGGTGGTGCCCGTCTCGATAAACAGCTCGACGATATTGCCCGGGTCGTGGCTCAACGCCGCTTCGACCGAATTGATGCCAATCAACAGCTCGTGGCTCATCGCCGCTTTTTCTCCGAAATATCGTCGGCAACCAGTCGGAAATCGATCTTGCGATCTTCAAGACTGGCCCGCAGCACCTGCACGTTGACGGCGTCGCCCAGGCGGAACTTCAGTCCGCGCCGCTCGCCGGTAAGGAGGTGGCGGATCGGGTCGAAATGGTAGTAGTCGTTGGGCAGCTGCGTGATGTGGACCAGCCCTGTCACCTTCGAATCCGTCAGTTCCACGAACAGGCCGAACGAGGTGACGCCCGAGACGATGCCGGCGAACTGGCTGCCAACGTGCTTCTCCATCCAGGCGCATTTGTAACGCTCGTCCACATCGCGCTCGGCTTCCTCGGCACGCCGGCCACACTGCGAGCAGTGAACCGCCATGCTGGACATGGCCGCCGGCGTATAGGTGTACTGAGACGGCTTGGCCTTGGTCAGGGCGAAGCGGATCGCGCGGTGCACCAGCAAATCGGGATAGCGCCGGATTGGCGAGGTGAAGTGGGCATACGCATCGAGCGCGAGACCGAAATGGCCATGGCATTCGGGTTGGTAGACCGCCAGCGCCTGGGAGCGCAGCAGCACCGACTCGATCAGGCTCGCGTCAGGGCGCTTCTGCACCTTCTTGATCAGCGTGGCGAAATCGCCCGGCTGCACTTCGTCGGCCGGGGGCATCTTCAGGCTGAAATCCTTGAGGAATTCCAGGAGATCCTGGTATTTGCCCTCGGGCGGAGACTCATGCACACGGTAGAGCGCCGGGATGTGCTTCTTGTTGAGAAACCGCGCCGCTTCCACGTTCGCCGCGATCATGCATTCTTCGATCAGGCGATGCGCGTCATTGCGCGGCTCGGCACCCAGTTGCACCACTTCACCCGACGGCGCGAGCCGGAACTTCACTTCCGCGCTCTCGAAATCGATCGCACCGCGTTTCTTGCGCGCCTTGGCCAGCACTTTGTACAGCTGGTGCAGGCGCTCGATGTGCGGCATCAGGTTGCCGATCTGGGCGCGTGCGGTCGCGTCCTTCTCCCCAATCGCCTTCCACACCTGGGTGTAGGTCAGGCGCGCATGCGAGCGCATCACGGCGGCGTAGAACTTTGACTTGGTCACTTCGCCATCGTGGTCGATCTGCATGTCGCAGACCATGCACATGCGATCGACCTTGGGATTGAGCGAGCAGATACCGTTCGACAGCGTCTCCGGCAGCATCGGCACGACGAAACCCGGGAAGTACACCGACGTGGCGCGCTTGTAAGCTTCTTCGTCCAGCGCCGTTTCCGGACGCACGTAGTAGGAAACATCCGCGATCGCGACGACCAGGCGGAATCCGCTCGCGACCGGCTCGGCAAACACGGCGTCGTCGAAGTCGCGCGCATCCTCGCCGTCGATGGTGACCAACGGCAACCCGCGCAGATCCTTGCGATCAGCCAGTTCGTCCGCGTGCACTTCCGGCTCGACCTCGGCCGCCTCGCGCAGCGCGGCTTCGGGCCAGTCGTGCGGGATGTCGTGGCTGGCGATAGCCATCTCGACGATCAGTGACGGCGTCAGCCGCTCGCCCAGCGCCGCGAGCACGCGTCCAACCGGGCCGCGATAGGCCGTTGGCGGATCAGTGATCTCCGCGACCACGATCTGACCGGAACGTGCGCCGCATTCCTTGCCCGGCGGAATCAGCACTTCCTGGTGCAGTCGCCGGTCATCGGGTACGACCAGGATCAGGCCGTCTTTTTCGACGACACGCCCCACCAGGCGGGGCGAACGCCGCTCCAGCACTTCGACGATGGCACCCTGCCGACGGCCACGGCGGTCCACGCCGACGATGCTGCCCAGCACGCGGTCGCCATGCAGCACCTTGCGCATTTCGTAGGGCGAGAGGTACAGGTCTTCACCGCCCGCATCGGGCTTGAGAAAGCCGTAGCCGTCCGGATTGGCCAGCACCACGCCGGGCAGCAGGTCGAGCTTCTGGGCGACGCCATAGCCGCCGCGGCGGTTCTGGATCAGCTGCCCGTCACGGACCATCGCGGCGAGTCGCTTGGTCAATGCGTCGAAATCGCGTTCATGGACGAGCTCGAGCGCCTGGGCGATCGCCTCGGCGGTCATCAGCTGGCCCCGCTCCACCAGGAAGGCCAGGATGGCTTCGCGGCTGGGAATGGGAAATTCGTAGCGCTGGCGCTCGCGCTCGGCGAAAGGATCCGTCGAAGCCTGGGCCGCTGCCGGCGCGGATCGCCCGGCTTTTCGACCCGCCCTGGCGGGCGGTGGTGCCGCGAACCGTTCGCGGCTGACATCTTCGGGCGCGGTGCCGGCCTCGGCGACGCGCCGGGCCCGCGGCCGGGGCGGCGCTGCTGCCGGTTTCGGCGCGGCCGGTCGTGCCGGCGCGGCCTTGCTTGTCTTGGGCTTGGCCCGGACAGGCTCAGGCACCTCCGGAAACCACGCCGGCAATTTGGTCTTGCGCGCCGTCGTGCGCGCCGGGGACTTGGTGTTCTTGTCGTTTGTCCTGTTTTTCTTCATTGCTTCCCTCATGGCGGAACCGGCCGGCTCCGCTCAGGCGCCTATTGTAAGCCCCCGGCGACACAGACCGGTGAAGAGCCTGGACGATCACCCGATTGCAAAAAGAGCGTTGACAAGCTTTCGCATGGCCAGTACAGTTCGCGCCCTTCGCAGCGTCAACAACGCGGCGGGACACCTGCCCAGGTGGCGGAATTGGTAGACGCACTAGTTTCAGGTACTAGCGGGGCGACCCGTGGAGGTTCGAGTCCTCTCTTGGGCACCAATACTCAAACGAAAGGCCCGCTTCGGCGGGCCTTTTGTTTTGCGCCGTCTTCAACACGGGATCCGACATGGCCAGTACATGTCCGCGCTGCACCGAGCAAGCCCTCACACCGACGCGCATCGAGCACGGACTGCCGGCGCTGGGGGTGTACGACGTGCGGCGCGTGCGCAGGAATTCCGCGAATGGCTACCTGACTCGACCAGGGCCCGCGACGTGATGGCCTACCTGCGCCAGGTACTCGACGATATCGCGCAGTAAGCGGGGGCGACGCGCACGCGTCCGGCTGGCGCTATCGAATCACAAGCGCAATGTGCTCAGCGCGTGGTCAGGGCCAGGCGCACGCCGAAGGCCAGCATCACGGTACCGACCACCCCGTCGAGCCAGCGTCTGACACGTCCTTTTGCCAGCCACGGCCCCATGCGGGCCGCGCCGAACGCCAGCGCACCGAGCCAGACGAATCCCATCACGTAGTGGGTGCCGATCAACAATACGGATTGCGCAGCCAGCGACTGCGCCGGATCCATGAACTGGGGCAGGAATGCCAGGTAGAACACGGCGATCTTCGGGTTGAGCGCATTGGTCAGCACGCCTTGCGCATACACCGGCCAGACGGAGGTGGTGGCCGGAGCGTCAGTGGTCACGACGATTTCCTGCGCCGGGCGCGCGGCAGAACGCAGCGCCTGCAATCCGAGCCAGCCGAGATAGGCCGCGCCGGCGACCTTCACCGCCAGGAACGCCGCCGCCGAGTACACCAGCAATTGCGCAAACCCGCCGGCAAACAGCGCGATATGGAAGACGCCACCGGATACGATGCCGGCGACGGTCGCCAGCCCCAGCCGCGCGCCGCCGCGGGCGGCGTTGGCCATCACCAGGAAAGTGTCCGGCCCGGGCGACAGGGTCACCATCAGCGCGGCAAAGCAAAAAGCCAGGTACAGGGCCATGGTGGTGATCTCTGCGAATGTCACCGCTGGCGCGAACGGCCAGGCCGATGGTGTCACGCGCAGTTGTACTGCGACTGGCGGTGGCGTGCCAATGCCGCTTTGGTCGATGGGCGGAGGACGTTGCGCGCTACCGCGGGCTATCCGGCGGTCCTTTCAGCTCCACCGTATTACCCTCGGGATCGTCCAGGTAGAGCGAGGGCCCCTCCCCCTCCGCACCGTAGCGTGAATCCACCTCGCCAATACTGACGCCATGCGCCGCCAGGTGTTCGCGGATGGCGTCCAGTTCGAATGGCTCCACACGCAGGCAGAAGTGGTCAAGGTTGCGCGCCCGGGGCGCCGGCGCATCGCCACCGCGTTTGCCGAGCACGCCGTCGATGCCGACGATATCGATCAGCGAGCTGCCGGCACGCAGCTGCACCAGGCCGATGGCGTCCTGGCGGCGCTCGACGCGACAGCCCAGGACCTCGCAGTAAAAGCGAACCAGGCCTTCCTGGTCGCGGGTGCGCAGTACCAGATGATCGATTTCGCGGATGCGAAAGGGATGTGTCATGGGCGATGCTTGTCGGGCGGCGCAGGCCGCCCGACTTTACACCTGTATGGATACCGCGATTATCAGGCGAACGGATCGCGCAAAATAATCGTGTCGTCGCGATCTGCACCCGTGGCGACCAGCGCCAGCGGGCACTCGGCCAGCTCCTCGACCGCACGCAGGTACGCGCGCGCCGCGGGCGGCAGCTTGCCGAACTCGCGCACGCCCGAGGTGGGTTCCTGCCAGCCCGGGAATTCCAGGTAGACCGGCTTGCATTCTTCCCAGCCCGCGGCGTCCAGTGGCGCCAGCGTGCGCTGCTTGCCGCGGTATTCGTAGGCAATACAAACCTTGATCGACGGCAGGCCATCGAGCACATCCAGTTTGGTGATGGCCAGGCCAGTGATGCCGTTGATCTGCACGGCACGCTTCAGCGCCACCAGGTCGATCCAGCCACAGCGGCGCGGACGGCCGGTGGTCGCACCGAACTCATTGCCGCGCTTGCGCAGCAGCTCGCCCATGTCATCGTCGAGTTCCGTCGGGAACGGACCGCCACCCACGCGCGTGGCGTAGGCCTTGGCGATGCCGAGCACGTAGTCGATGTCCTTGGCGCCGACGCCCGAGCCGGCGTACGCGCCGCCCACCGTCGTATTCGACGAGGTGACGTAGGGATAGGTGCCGTGGTCGATATCCAGCAGCGAACCCTGCGCACCTTCAAAGAGGATGCGCTTGCCGGCGCGACGCAGGTCGTACAGGAGGGTCGACACGTCGTCGACCATGGGCTTGACGTAGGAACCGAACGACATCGCCTCGTCGAGCACCTTCTGGTAATCGACCGTGTCGGCCTTGAGCCAGTTGGCGAGCACGAAGTTGTGGTAGTCGACCGCGTCGCGCAGCTTGTCGGCGAGCTGGTCCGGGTAGAACAGGTCGGCCACGCGGATGCCGCGACGGGCCACCTTGTCCTCGTAGGCCGGGCCAATGCCGCGGCCAGTGGTGCCGATGGCCTTGGCGCCCGACGCGCGTTCGCGCGCCTGGTCCACCGCGATGTGGTACGGCATGATCAGCGGTGTCGCCGGCGAGATCTTCAGGCGCGACCGCACATCCACGCCCTGGGCTTCCAGCTCTGCAATTTCGGTCTGCAGCGCCGCCGGCGACAGGACGACGCCGTTGCCGATCAGGCAGAGCGCGTCGTCGCGCAGGATGCCCGAGGGAATCAGGTGCAGGACGGTCTTCTTGCCGCCGATCACCAGCGTATGACCGGCATTGTGGCCGCCCTGGAAGCGCACCACCGCGCCAACCTGTTCCGTCAGGAGGTCGACGATCTTGCCCTTGCCTTCATCGCCCCACTGCGCGCCGAGAATGACTACCGATTTACCCATGGCTGTTTCCTTCAAAAACACATGACTGTCAGGAGCGCGTCGGTCCGACGCGCACACAAAGAAACTGTCGCCCTGCGAGGCAATCCGCCCGCACAAGCCCATATCGCACGCGCAAGCGGGCCCGCCCCCGACCGCTTTCAGCCGACCGATGGCACGCCCGCTTCATGTTGCACGGCGCCGGTTGCCCGGCGCCGCGATGTTCATTAGTCCTTGTCGCTGTCGTTGAAGTAGCGGAACAAGTCCGACTTCGGGTCGAGCAGCAACACACCGTTGCCCTGCCGGAACGACGCCCGGTAGGCCTCGAGACTACGCGTGAAGGCGTAGAACTCTGGATCTTTCCCGTAGGCCTGCGCGTACACCTGCGCCGCCTCCGCGTCGCCCTGGCCGCGCGTCTTCTGCGCTTCGCGCGTCGCGTCGGCCAGCAGCACCTGGCGCTCGCGATCAGCGTTCGCCCGGATCGTTTCACCCGCTTCCTGACCGCTGGCGCGCAGGCTGTTGGCGACCTGCTTGCGCTCGGCGCGCATACGGTCGTACACGGACGACAGCACCGTTCCCTCTTCCGGGAAGTTGATGCCGCGGATGCGCACGTCCTTCACTTCGATGCCGAGCGAATTCTGGGTCGAGCGATTGACCTGGTCACGCACGCGCTTGGTGATGTCCACCCGGCCGTCGGCAATCAGCTCATGCAGCGGACGGGCATTGAATTCAAAGCGCAGCGCATCCTTGACGATCGGCGACAGGCGCGAATTGGCCTGTTCTTCGTCGCCGCCGGAGGTCTGGTAGAACTTGGCGAGGTCGTCAATGCGCCACTTGACGTAGAAATCGACCAGCACGCTCTTCTTTTCCGACGTCAGATAGCGCTCCGGCTGGGCGTCAAGGCCAAGGATGCGCTTGTCGAACAACAGTGACTGCTCGAAGAACGGCACCTTCCAGTGCAGTCCCGGCTTGAAGTCGGAACGGACGATCTTGCCGAACTGCAGCAGCAACGCCGACTGCCCTTCGCGCACGACGAACAGCGAATTGACCCCGAGCAGCACCAGCAGGGCGGCAACCAAAGCAACCAACGACTTCATCGCGAACCCTCCCGCTTGGCGCGAACCGCTTCGTCCGACGGCAGCAGGACGCCGCCTCCTGAATTCAAAGCGCCGCCGAGACGGTCGACGGGGAGATTGATCAGGTTGCGGCCGCCCGTGGTGTCGATGACCTTGGTGCTTTCAGTCAGCACTTCCTGCATGGTTTCCAGGTACAGGCGCTGACGGGTCACTTCCGGGGCAGTCTTGTACTGCACCATCAGCAATTCGAAGCGATCCGCGTCACCCTTGGCGAGCGCGACGCGCTCGGCGCTGTAGCCCTCGGCCTCGGCCTTGATGCGCGCTGCCTTGCCGCGCGCCTCCGGCACGACGGTATTGGCATAAGCGCGCGCCTCGTTCTCGATCTGCTGCTTGTTTTCACGCGCGTTGGTCACGTCGTCGAAGGCTTCCTTGACCTGGTCCGGTGGAGCGACCAGCTGGAAATTCACCTCGGTCACGGCCAGCCCCGATTCGTAGGAATCGAGTGTCTGCTGCAGCACCTTCTTGGTCTCGCTGACCAGCTCGGCGCCTTCGCCGGAAAGGATGTGATCCATCTCGCTACCGCCGATCACCTGGCGCACGGCACTCTCGGCCGCTTCCTTCACGGTGCCTTCGGCGTCGCGCAGCTTGAAAAGGTAGTCCTCGGCATTGCTGATCTGGTACTGCACGTTGAAACGGATCCGGACGATGTTTTCATCCATCGTCAGCATGACGACTTCATCGTCCAGCGACTGGACGCGGGTGGTCGCCACCTTGGTCACGGTTTCGATCGGGCGCGGCCACTTGAAGCTCATGCCAGGGCCGAGCACGCGGTTCTTCTTTCCGAACCGCTGTACGACGCCCACTTCCTGTGCATTGATGATCGTGACGGTATCGGCCACGGTCCACAGCAGGACGATCGCCAGCACGACCAGCAGGATCCCGCCAGTGCCGCCGCTGCGCCCGCCGGAGCCACCGAGCAGGTTGCCGAACCGCTCTCTGAGTCGCCTAAGTGTTTCCTCGACATCCGGGCCTTTCTGATTGCCGCGCCAGGGGTCGCGTTTGCCCGGCTCATTCCATGCCATGAGTGGCCCTCGTACGATTCGCGCCACTGCAGGCGCGCCATTGGATTGTCGGTCGTGGTGTAGTGTTCATTGGATGCGATTGTCCGGCCGGCAACCGCATGACGGAACGGTGGTCCGCCTGGGCAGGTTGCGGCCGGATTGTACCCGCAGGGTTCGGACAAGCCCAGCGCAGCCGTTGCAGTCCGCCCCCGGACTGCTACTCCCCTGGCCAGGACGCGCCATTCCCGGGCGCATGGATGGCCCCTTATTCCTTGAAAGCACATCCGCGGCTGCGCATAGTCGTCCTCCGCCTATGCCCGCACGCCGTTATTCATGATTGACGCACCGGTACGCACGAATCTGCCTCCCCGACCAGGTTTACACCCGGTGTCAGTTCGCACGGGACAGACATATGCGCCCCTCCACGCCAGTGCGGGGCAGCGATGAGCACGCTGCGCCCCCTGCCGATACCCAGTTCGCGCTGGCACGGTGGCCGCCGTTATGTCGCAGGGGCGCTGATGGTGGCGGCCACGTTCGCCGCAGGGATATTCCTCATTCCCGGCGTCGGGGTGCTGGCGCCACCGGCCCTGACCGCCCAGAACCTGCACCAGGATCCGGACGTCGCGCGATTTTTCGCCGACACCTTCCCATCGGGTAATCCCGCCCTGATGGCGCGGACGTCCGAGCGTATTCCCCATCTGCTGGACGCCGCACGCACGCGCATCGCGCGGGATTTCGCGGAGCGCCCACCGGTGCACCGGCTGCTCCTGCATACCCTGGCCGAGGTGTGCCTCAATCTTTCCTACTACGAAGGGACACAGCGCGCACTGGCCGACTCGGCGGCGCTGGCCACCGCGCACCGAATGGGCGACGCGGATGCCGATGCGCAACACGCCCTGCTGCGTGCCCGCCTGGCAGTGGAAACCGGCCGGGCGAGCGCGGCCCTTGCCGAGCTGGATTCCTTCCTCGGCAATCATGTCTCCACGCCGATCAGTCCGGAGCAGATGGTCTACCTGCGTCTGCAACGCCTGCGCGCACTGGAGGATTCCGGACGTGGACGGCAAGCCCGCCCGCAGGCGGAAGCCCTCCTGGCAGACACGGAGAAACACCTGGGCACGCAAAGCCTGGCTGCCGCGCGGGTCGGCGTGTTGACAGCGCGCCTGCGCTCGGCCGCCAGCGAGCATGCCGCGGCGCGTACGCTGGTCGAACGATCCGTCTATCAATTGCGGCGCCACTTCGGCGAGACCCACCCGGAACTCGCCCAGGCCTTGCTGGCCGCCGGTATGGTGGAGTACCACGACGGCCAACGGGTCCGGGCACTGGCGCTGGGCAATGCCGCCGCCGAGATTCTCGAGCGAATGGCTGACCGCCAGACCCGCCGCCTCCACCTGATCCAACGCAACCTCGGCATCCTCAACGCCCAGGCTGGCAACCACGCCGCAGCAGAGCGCTACCTGCGCGAGGCACTGGCCACCGCGCGCGCCATCCATGCTCCGGAACATCCCGATGTTGCGGCGAGCATCTACAACCTCGCCTACTTCGACTGGCGCGTCCTGCACAATCCCGGCGAAGCCATGCCCTTGATGCGCGAGGCGCTCGCCCTGGGCGAAAAATCCTGGGGTCCGATGCACCCGGACACCAGCGCGCTGCGCGTGAACCTGGCGCGCGTGTTCAACGAACTGCAGCTCTTCGATGCGACGCGCGAACTCCTCACCGACCGCCTGCCGACGATGGAAACGCCCGTCTGCGCCGTGGGCACGCGGATCGAACTGGCGCGCGCGCTCGCCCAGAGCGGTGACATCCCCGCGGCGCGGCCGCTGCTGGCACAGGCCCGGGAAAACATGGAACGCGTGTCCAAGCAGTCGCAGAAGCAACTGGAATCGGATTTCCGTGACGTGCAGTCCATCGTCAACGCCACGCTGAGTGTCAACAAGCTGGCGCTGGAACCTCGCAACGCCTCACGCAAAGTCGTGGGCGACGAGGGCCTGGCCCTGCCGGGTCACGCTCACTGACGCGATGCCAGGCGCTGCTTGAGGAACAGGCCGTCGCCGTCGGGAAGGCCGAACAGCGACTGCAACCGCGACAGCGGCGCATCGATTTCAATCGTCCAACCCGTATCGTCACTGGCTTCCCGCGCAACCACGCCGGCGGCGAACAGGCGCGAACGCAGACGCCCCTGGCCTGGTTCCAGCTGCAGGGTAAGTTGCACCCGGTCGATGCCAAGGCAGTCGCTGATGGTGTCGGACAGCAGGTCCATGCCCAGGCCTTCGGCGGCGGACACCCAGACCCGCTCCACCTCGCCGCCCTGTACCGTTTCGCGCCGCGGACGCTGGGCCTCGAGCCGGTCAATCTTGTTGTAGACGAGGATCTGCGGCACGTCGTCCGCACCGATCTCAGCGAGCACCGTCATCACGTCAGCGATACGCTGGTCACGCTCCGGATCCGCCGCGTCCACCACGTGCAGCAGCAGGTCCGCATCGCGCGTTTCCGCCAGGGTGGACTTGAACGCGGCCACCAGGTCATGCGGCAGGTCGCGGATGAAACCCACGGTGTCGGCCAGAACGAAGGGCCCGCAGGGCAAGCCTTCGATCCGGCGCAAGGTGGGATCGAGCGTGGCGAACAACTGGTCGGCCGCGTAGACGCCGGCGCCGGTGATCCGGTTGAAGAGCGTGGACTTGCCGGCGTTCGTATAGCCCACCAGGGACACCAGCGGCACCGCGTTGCGCAGGCGGCCGCGACGCGCCTGCTCGCGCTGCACGGCGACCTTTTCCAGGCGTCGTTCCAGTACTTTGACTTTTTCGCCCAGGAGCCGGCGATCGATCTCCAGCTGGGTTTCACCCGGGCCACGAAGGCCGATCGCGCCGCCGCGCTGGCGTTCCAGATGGGTCCAGCCGCGCACCAGGCGCGTCGACATGTGCTTGAGCTGTGCCAGCTCGACCTGGAGCTTGCCCTCGTGGGAGCGCGCGCGCTGCGCAAAGATATCGAGGATAAGTCCGGTACGCCCCACTACGCGGCACTCGCAGAACTTCTCGAGATTGCGCTCCTGCACCGGACTGAGCGCGTGATTGACCAGGATGAGGTCAGCCTCGTTGGCCAATTTGAGTGACTTGAGCTCGTCGGCCTTGCCGCTGCCGACGAAATAGCTGGGATTAGGTTTATCAATGCGCGCGGTCAGCGTCGCGACGACCGTCGCGCCCGCCGAGCGGGCCAGCTCGACAAACTCCTGCAGACGCGCCGCACCATCGGTCTCGCCCACCCAGTTGGGCTGGACGAGTACCGCGCGTTCGCCTTTCTTCGACCGTTCGAACAGAGTGGTCAGCCCTCGCTCGACTCGGAAACCTCGGCATGTTCGGCGGACGCCGAATGGCCGTGACCATGCGAACCGCTGTCACCGATGCGCACATTGCGGCTGGGTACCACTGTCGAAATCGCGTGCTTGTAGACCATCTGGCTGACAGTGTTGCGCAGCAGCACCACGAACTGGTCGAAGGACTCGATCGTTCCCTGCAGCTTGATGCCGTTGACCAGGTAGATCGAGACCGGCACGCGCTCCCGGCGCAAGGCATTCAGAAACGGATCTTGCAACGATTGCCCTTTTGACATTGGTGTTCTCCTGACAGCGAACCGGAAAAAAAGCGGCTGGGAACGCGCCACGACAACCCGGCGCCCCGGTCCAAGTGATTCAATCTTAACCGGTATTGAATGTTCCGAGAATGTCGATTCCATCATTAAACGCAGGGCCAGCGTAGCGGGTTGCACCTGTCGCCGTCGACGGCTGCCGCCGCTGCTGCGCCAATCCGCCGGGCCGGGCGGGCATTCGCCATGCCCGGAGCGCTTATGCCATTTCGCGCGGTGACGCCAGGAAGTGCTCGACCGCCTCGACGGCGGTGGCCGGCGTGGTGCCATGCTCCGGATCCAGCCAACGGGCGTCGAGCTCGGCACGCAGCATGGTGATCTGACGCTTGGCCAGTTGGCGGGTGGCAAAAATCGCCTGGTCGCGGAACTGGTCCGCGCCCAGCTCGCCATCCAGGTGCTGCCAGGCCTGGCGGTAACCGACCGCGCGGATTGCCGGAAGGTCCGGCAGCAGTCGCGGATTGCGCCGCAGCCGGCGTACCTCGTCCAGGAAGCCGGCCGCGAGCATGGCATCGAACCGCTGCGCGATCCGTTCGTGCAGCGGACGACGGTCGATCGGCACCAGCGCCAGCTTGAGCACCCGGTACGGCAATCGTTCTCCCGCCTGGCCGTGCAGGTCGCTCAGGCGTCGACCGGTGGTCGCAATCACTTCGAGCGCGCGCAGGATGCGTTGCGGATCGTTGGGATGGATGCGGCCGGCGGCGACGGGGTCGGCCTCGCGCAACTGGCCGTGCAGGGCCGGCAGCCCCTCGCGCTCCAGCCGGGCCTGCAGGGTCTCGCGCAGGGCCGGGTCTGCGGTCGGCAGGTCGGAAAGCCCCTGGGTCAGTGCCCGGAAGTACAGGCCGGTGCCGCCGACCAGAAGGGGAACGCCGCCCGAGGCGACGATCCCGGCCATCTCGCGCAGCGCGTCGACGCGGAACTCACCGGCCGAATAGGGCTCTTCCGGGTCGCGGATATCAATGAGGCGGTGCGGACAACGCCGCAGCGTTTCCGCGTCGGGCTTTGCGCTGCCGATGTCCAGGCCGCGATACACCAGGGCCGAATCCACGCTGATTGCCCGGAGCGCCGGATATCGCGCGGCCAGTTCGCAGGCCAACGCCGTCTTGCCCGACGCCGTCGGGCCCATGAGGAAGATGGCGCGTGGGCGACGATCGGTCTGCGGCATGCGGCGAGTGTAGTGGTCGGTGCCGGTAGTCGCACCGACGGTGGATTGCCGCCGGACGCGCGAGGCATCCGGCGGCGACGACAGGAGGAAAGCCTACTGGACGCCCATTTCGCGCAGCAGGTTGTGCGCGTTGTCGATCTTGTCCATCACCCACAGCATGTAGCGCACGTCGACCTGGATCGAACGCGTCAGCGGCTGCTCGTAGATCCAGTCGGCGCTCACGCTGTCCCAGTTGCTGTCGAATGCCAGGCCGACCAGGCGGCCGTGGGAATCCAGCGTCGGTGAACCGGAGTTACCGCCGGTGATGTCCAGGTCAGCCAGGAAGTTCACCGGCAAGGTACCCAGCGTCGGGGAGGCGTAGCGGCCATAGTCCTTGGCCACCAGCCGTTCGTATTCGGACTGCGGCGTGTTGAACGGCTCGACGCCGGTCGTCTTGGCGACGATACCTTCACCGGTGGTGAACGGCGTGAATTCCACGCCATCCTTCTTGATGCCCTGCACCCGCCCGAACGTGACGCGCAGCGAGCTGTTCGCATCCGGATACACCGCCTGACCATTGGCGTCGTTGTAGGCAATCATGGCGCGCATGTAGCGTGGACGCAGCTTCAGTTCGTTGCCCTGGCGCTCCTTGCGGGCCTGCTCGATGGCCAGCAGGTCTGGCATCAGCTTGACCATGAACGCCAGCGCCGGATCGGTGGACGCCTCGATGTCGGCCTTTTTCGCCTTGAACCACTTCAGCCGGCCCTCGGTGCGGGTCAGCTCGGTCTTGTCGTACAGGCCGGCCACCTTGGCGGCAACGACCTCGTCCGCCACCACGCCGGTGCCGAGCCAGGCGTCCAGGGCGGCGACGCGCTGGCCGGTCGGCAACTGCACATAGCGCTTGAGGAAGTGCGTCATCAGCGCCTGGTCGACGGCGGGATCGACGCGCCGCTCCTGCTGCTTGAGCGTCCCTTCCAGCTTGATCTCGTCGCGATTCTGGTAACCCTCCTCGCGATCCAGGTCCTTTTTGGTGCGTTCGCCCGCGGTGCGGTAGATCGTGTAGGCCGCGCTGTAGAGGCCTGTCCGGTTGAGATACCCGAGCACCTGGTCGCGCTCGCGCAGCTTACGCTGCTCATCGAGCAGCGCGCGTAGTTCGCGGATGTCACCGGCCAGTGCTGCTGTCTCGCCGGCCTGGTCACCCAGCCACTTGACCAGGGCGTCTTCCTTGTTCTGCTTGAACGTGACCGCATGGGCCTTGCCCAGGCCTTCGAGCTGGCCGCGGAAATTCTTGAGATAGTTGTTGAAGCTGGCCACCGAGCTGGCATATTTCACGGCAACGGCGGGATCCTTCGCACCGGCGCTGTTGATGATGTCGAGGATCTCGGTGTAATAGCGGATATTGGTCGGGTAATACCAGTCGATCGCGTCCTTGATTTCCTGCGTCAACCGATAGCGGTTGGTGCGGCCGGGATAGCCGGTCACCATCACGAAATCGCCCGGCTCGACGCCGCCGGCATTGATCGGAAGGTGGTATTTGGGCACGAAGGGCACGTTGGTGGCATCGTAGGCCCTGGAGCTGCCGTCCTTGCCGACATAGCCGCGCAGGAAACCGAAATCGCCGGTGTGGCGCGGCCACATCCAGTTGTCGACGTCGCCGCCAAACTTGCCGATCGCGCTGGGCGGCGCGTAGACCAGCCGCACATCCTTGATCTCGCGCTGGCGCACCAGCTGGAAGCTCAGGCCGCCATGAAAGTTGTACACATCGCACCGGACACCCGGTTTTTCACATTTTGCGACAATGACCTTCTCGGCCTTGTCGATCGCCTGGTAGCGTTCCAGTCCGCTCATGCTGTCCTTGAGCCGGGCGGTCACGTCCTTGGTGACGTCGCGGATTTCCTCGGTCACGTACAGGCGCATGTTCGGATCGCCGGGCAGCTCCTCTTCCGTGGAGCGGGCGAGGAAACCCTCCTGGATGAGGTTCTTTTCGGCCGTCGAGTTGTACTGGATCGCGCCGTAGGCACAGTGGTGATTGGTCACCACCAGCCCCTGCGGTGATACGAAGGAGGCCGTGCAGCCATTGAGGCTGACGATCGCTCCCATGGTGGGCCCGGTAAGGTCCGTCAGCTGGGACGGATCCAGCTTCAGGCCGCGCTCGGACAACTTGGCCGCAATCGATGGCAGCTGTGCCGGTTGCCACATGCCTTCGTCGGCCAAGGCATCACCAAATAGGGCCAGGGAGATGCCGCAAAGCAAGAGACGACGCACGAAGACCTCCGTAAGACGCGGGCGAAGCGGCGGCTTATGCCGCAAGTCACATTTTTTAGCGAGCGCCAGAAGTCACGATCCGGAACAGATCGCACCGACGCATGCCACAATCGGCCGATGACTGCCATCTCCCACCTGGCCCGTCGCCTGCAGCGTGCGCGCCATGTCCTGGTCCTGACCGGCGCCGGTATCTCGGCCGAATCGGGCATTCCCACCTTTCGCGATGCACAGACAGGCCTGTGGGCCCGCTATCGCCCGGAAGACCTGGCTACGCCCGAGGCCTTCGCACGCGATCCGGCCCTGGTATGGCGCTGGTACGCCTGGCGCCGCGAGAAAGTCGCCGCCGCGGAACCCAACGCCGGCCATCACGCGGTGGCCGCACTGGCCCGCCACGTGCGAACCACGCTGGTCACCCAGAATGTCGACGACCTGCACCAGCGCGCCGGGTCGGTGGACGCGATCGCCCTGCACGGGCAGATCGCCCAGACGCTCTGCTCCGTCACCCGCCAGGCGATCGCGCCGGCGTGGCTGGCCGCGAATCCGGGCGAACCACCGGCATCACCACATCATCCGAAGGGGCTGGCGCGGCCGGGCGTGGTCTGGTTCGGCGAGAACCTGCCCGAGGATGCCCTCATAGCCGCCCAGGACGCCGCCGCCGAATGCGACGTCGTGCTGGCCATCGGCACGTCCGGCGTGGTGTATCCGGCGGCCAGCTTGCCGGCGCTGGCCAAGTCGCACGGCGCGTATTTCGCCGAGATCAACCCGCAGCGCACCCCGCTCAGCCCCTCGGCTGACATCGTGATCAGCGACAGCGCCGCCTCGGCCCTGCCGGCCGTGCTCGCCGCGATGACGGCGGGCTGATACCCGGGCCGCAGCGCCGGCAAGCTCTTATAATGGCGTTCTCTCCATGAGGTGCGCCATGTCGAAGACGATGAAAGCCCTGGTCAAGCGCGAAGCCGCCAAGGGCATCTGGATGGAAGAAGTGCCGCTGCCGGAGATCGGGCCGAACGATGTCCTGGTAAAACTGGAAAAAACGGCGATCTGCGGTACCGATCTCCACATCTACAAATGGGACGAATGGTCCCAGCGCGTGATCAAGCCCGGGCTGATCATCGGCCACGAGTTCGTCGGCCGCATCGTCGACATGGGCGCCGGCGTGCGCGGCTACCACGTGGGCCAGCGCGTATCGGCGGAAGGTCACATCGTCTGCGGCGTGTGCCGCAACTGCCGCGCCGGCCGCCAGCATCTGTGCCCGAACACGGTCGGTATCGGCGTCAACCGCCACGGCGCGTTCGCCGAATTCATCGCCATGCCCGCCGCCAACCTCTGGCCGATTCCCGACCAGATTCCCTCGGAACTGGCGGCATTTTTCGACCCCTACGGCAACGCCGCGCACTGCGCCCTGGAATTCGACGTCATCGGCGAAGACGTGCTCATCACCGGCGCCGGCCCCATCGGCATCATCGCCGCCGGCATCTGCAAGCACATCGGTGCGCGCAATGTCGTGGTGACCGACGTCAACGACTACCGCTTGAAACTGGCGGCGGAAATGGGCGCCACGCGCGTAGTCAACGTCGCCAAGCAGTCGCTCAAGGATGTCGTCAGCGAGCTGCATATCGAAGGCTTCGACGTCGGCCTTGAAATGAGTGGCAATCCGCGCGCTTTCAGCGACATGCTCGACTGCATGTACCACGGCGGCAAGATCGCGCTGCTGGGCATCCTGCCGAAGGGCTCGGGCATCGACTGGGACAAGATCATTTTCAAGGGGCTCGTCCTGCACGGCATCTATGGCCGGCGAATGTACGAGACCTGGTACAAGATGACGCAAATGGTGCTCACCGGATTTCCGCTGGCAAAGGTGCTGACGCACCAGATCCACATCGACGATTTCCAGCGCGGATTCGACCTGATGGAAGCCGGCAACTGCGGCAAGATCGTCTGCAGCTGGAATTAGCCGGCACCACGCGCCAAACGCCGGATTCCGGCGTTTGGCCGCCCGGTGACTCACGTGCTACCCGATGTCAGGGCGTCGCACCCAGGTCATCCGCCTGCAGCGGCGCTGCCAACGGCCCCCTGGCCACGCGCGGACGTGTCTGGATGGTGGCACCCCGCGGCAACGCGACACCTTCGGCCACGTGCCGCCAGAGCGCATCCAGTGCGCGATAGGCATAGGGCATCAAGGGCACATAGCGCGTGGCCAGCGGCGGAAGGCCGAGGAACCCGTCGAAATGCTGGCTGTTGGATACGGCCCAGTAGGACACCGGCCGCCCCTCGCCCTCCAGCCAGCGGACATACGCTTCGCCGCTGAAGACGGCGGGAACCAGGCCATCGTCAGCGCCATGCACGAGAATCAAGGGAAGGCCTTCACGCGGCAGTTGCGCACGCGTCGCCGCCACGCCGGTCTTCACGCGCTGGGCATTCTCGCTGTTGCCTGTCCACAGCTCGCGCAGACATAGCAGGCCAGGCAAGGCGGGATCGTTGCCCTGGGCCTGGGTATCCACCAGGCCGATGGACGGTGGCGAGGGGATGCCGCTGCCGTCGGCTGCCCAGGACAGGCGTTCGGCCGGCAGACTGGCGCGCGGCACCGCCTGCGGCGTCAATGCGGCGAAACTGTAGCCGCAGGGGCTGATCACGCCGAAGCGGCCATAGGCCGAGGCGTAGGTCACTGCGATGCTACGCCACAGATCAAAGGCCACGCTCAGTGCACCGGCTTCCAGTGCCGCATCGGTCCATCCGGACTGCCGAAGACGCTCGTAGGCTTCCGCCGCCTGGGCCGTCGGCGTCGTGGCCACCAGCAGGCCGCACTCATGCAGTGCGGTACAGCGGGCCAGCGCCACGGGCGAAACCGCTCCGCCCGGCCGCGCCAGCGCTACCGTGTCAAAACGCGCGTGCGCCAGCGCGCACGGCTGGTACAGGGCAGCCTCGGTAGCGTAGTCGAACAGCGGACGCGCATCCGGCACCCCCGGGTAGATATTCGGCGCAATCGCGACGACGCCGGCCAGGCGCCCCTCCTTGTCCAGCTCCGCGGCACGCAGCACTGCGCCGGCGCCGTTGGACAGGCCGACCGCAATCACCCGCGTATTGGAAAAGTGGAAGGCGGGAAGATCCGGCCGGGCCTGGCTCAATACCGCCAACGCAAATTCGGCCGCCTGCAGGACATGGCGTCCCCAGTCGGCTTCCGGGTTGTCGCCCGAATGGGCGTGCTTGAACAACACACTGTGCGGAAGGCCGGCCAACGGCGGATCAAATTCCAGCCCGCTTCCGGCGCTGGCGCGCGTTCCGTCCAGCGTCACGCCGGTATCGCTGTCCGAATCGAAATAGCCGGTACCGGCGCCCTTGTCGGTATAGGCCACCGCGCAACCGCGCGGCAGTCCCCACGCGCCCGCCAGCGCGATGGCGCCGTAAATGCCGCGCGATCCGGAGGATGCAGTCACCACCACGCAGCGCTTTTCCGCGTCGAACTGCTCGGGAACCTGCACCAGCACCCGGTGCGGCTGCGAAGCGCCCGGCACGCGCGCCAGCGCCTGCCATTCGCCGCCGGGCACGTTGGGTACGGCGCCGTAGACGTCGCTGTAACCACCACCGGGCGCGAGATCGGCGATGCCGCGCCAGTTGGTCCAGATCGCGCGCCGGCGCAGTTCCTGCGGTGTCGGTGATTCCGGATCGGTGAAATGCGGCGGCGTTGCGCGGCGCAAGCCATCAAGGCCCAGTCCGGCGCTCAGCAGATCGTCAGTACCCGAATGGGCTGTCACGCGTACCGGCGAGACAAGAAATTCAGTCAAGGCAGGCGCTTCCTTGCGGGAAGAGGAAGGCTCCGCGCAGCCGGTCAGGACGGCGCAGAGCAGAGTCAGTGTGCCAAGCAGGGAGATGGGCCTCATCCGGCAACGGTATCAAGGTGAACGGCGGACGGCATTGTACGAAGGTACCAGGGCCGGCGAACGGCCATTGCTTGGTCGGCGCGTTGAACCGTTGTAGGGTTTGCCGATTCGTTTGTGCTTCGAGGAATCCATGACAACTCGTACGCTTCTGATCACCGGCGCCGGCAGCGGCATCGGCGCCGGCATCGCCCGCCTTCTCGCCGAAGCAGGCCATCACGTGATCGTCACCGATATCGCGGTCGATCCGGCAGAAGCGGTGGCCGCGGAAATCCGCGCCGCCGGCGGCTCGGCCAGCGCACTCGCCCTGGATGTCACCCGTGACGACAGCGTCGCCGTGCTCAAGGACCACCGGATCGACGTGCTGGTCAACAATGCCGGTCTGCAACATGTTTCCCGATTGGAAGATTTTCCCATCGACAAGTGGAATTTCCTGGTGCAGGTGATGCTGACCGGCGTTGCCCGCCTGACCCAGGCGGTACTGCCCGGCATGCGCGAGCGCGGTTTCGGTCGCATCGTCAACATCGGTTCGATCCACTCGCTGGTGGCGTCCAAGTACAAGAGCGCCTATGTCGCGGCCAAGCACGGACTGGTCGGATTCTCCAAGGTCATCGCGCTGGAAACCGCGGATACGGACATCACGATCAACACGATCTGCCCCACGTACGTCAAAACGCCCCTGGTCGACAGGCAGATCGCCGACCAGGCCCGCACGCACGGCATTCCCGAGGCCCAGGTGATCAGCGAGATCATGCTCAAACCGATGCCCAAAGGGGTGTTCATCAGTTTCGAGGAACTGGCCGGGATTACCGGCTTCCTGATCGGACCCCACGCCCGCAACATCACCGGCCAGACCATCACCGTCGACGGCGGCTGGACGATCCAGTAAACCCCATGCCACGCCTCCTGATCGTCGACGACCATCCGCTCTATCGCCTGGCACTGGCCCAGACAATGCGCGAGTTGCCGATGACCGAGGTGATCGAGGCCGCCAGCCTCGACGAGGCGCGCACGCAGCTGGCCCAGGTCCGCGACATCGACCTGGTCCTGCTGGATCTGCATCTGCCCGGCAGCCACGGACTGATGGGGCTGGCCTCGCTGCGCGGCGAACATCCGGATGTTGCCGTTGTCATCATCTCGGCCAACGATGATCCACTGGTGATCCGCCGTGCGTTGGCCTTCGGCGCGACGGGTTTCATACCCAAGCGGGCGACACCGCAGGAACTCAAATCCGCGATCGCTGCCGTACTCGCCTGCGAGGACTTCATTCCGGAGGCGCTGCGCGACGCGGTCGCGCAGGTGCCGCTGTCATCCATCGACGGTCACCTCGCCGCGCGGCTCGCCTGCCTGAGTCCACAGCAGTTTCGCGTGCTCAGCCTGGTGGCCGAGGGCCGGCTCAACAAGCAGATCGCGGACTTCCTCGGCATACAGGAGCGTACGGTGAAGGCGCACATGACCGCGATCTTCGAGCGCCTGGATGTGCGCAACCGCACCCAGGCCGGGGTATTGCTGCGTTCGCTGGAGCTGGCGGATCCGGCCAGGGCCCCGCTCCCCTGAGCGGCACTCCCGCGTACCCGGCAGATGCCGTGGCGCGCTCCCGCTACGGAATGAATGGCAGGCAGCACGAACCGTGCAACGGAAAATTCTCACGCAACCTGCGACGATAGACAGGCCCTGCCCGTCCTGGGCGCAATGACCGCCGCCACCGAATGTCGCCCGTGTACCGCTTCCGCGATTTTCAGCTCAACTCGGCGACCCGGGAACTGCGCGGCCCGGACGGCGCCATCGAACTTCACGCCAGCGCCTTCGATTGCCTGCTGTACCTGATTACGCATCGCGAACGCGCGGTGGGCCGCGACGAACTCATGGCCGCCGTGTGGGGCCGCGCGGACGTCGCCGACAGCCTGCTCGGCCAGACCGTGCTCAAGGTCCGTCGCGTCCTGGGAGACACGGGCAGCGAGCAGCACAGCATCCGTACCGTCCCGCGTTTCGGCTACCGCTGGATCGCGCCCGTCGATAGCAGCAGCGATGTCGTGGTGGAGACCGGCGGCTTCGACAGCACCGCCGCACAGGCCCTGCACAGCGCACCAATTCGCTACCTCTCCGATAGCAATCCGATCACCGTCCGATTGCCACGTCCGCGCATCATCGCGTTCGTGGCCGGGGCCGTATTCCTGGCAATCGCCTGCCTGGGGATACTGGCGGTTCTGCTGCGCCCGACCGCGCCATCGGGCGCCCCGGGCACCAGCACGACAATCAGCACGCCCGCCGTGGTACTGCCGGCGCTGGTCGATGCAGGTGAGGACTGGCGCTGGCTGCGCCTGGGCCTGATGGATCTCATCGCCGGCCGCCTGCGCCGCGGCAACCTCGGCACTGCCGCCAGCGAGACCGTCGTGGCACTGGCACGCGGCAACAGCGAAGCGGATGTCGCTGCGCTGCTCGATTCGGCCCAGTTTGCCGACAGCACCTTGCGCATCCTGCCGCGCGTGCGCCGCCACGGCGATGAATGGGATGTCTCGCTGACCGTGCGCGGCAACGGGCGCGAATGGATCGTGGAAACGCGCCATCGCGATGCACTGGTGGCGGCGCGCGACGCGGCCGACACCTTGCTGGTGCGGCTCGGGCACACGCCAGGCTCCAGTCCCGATTCGTCGAATGCGCTGGCGGAGCTGCTGCAGCGGACACGCGCGGCGATGCTCAGCGACCAGCTCCAATTGGCGGGAGATCTCATCCGGCGCGCCGACGCGTCGCTGCGCGAGCAGCCGGAGATCACCCTGCGCCTGGCCCAGATCGAGCTGCGGGCCGGCGACTACGACAGCGTCGAGCAGCGTATTGGCGATCTACTTGATCGCGTGCCCGCGGCCACCGACCCGGCGTTGCGAGGACGCGCCCTGAACACGCTGGCCGCCAGTTACGTACGACGCGACCGGGCCGACGAGGCGCAGCGCAGCTATGACGAGGCGATCGCCCTGCTGACCGACCGCCAGGAGCCGGACGCACTGGGGCTGTCGCTGCTGGGCCGCGGACTGGTGGCGACGATGCGCGGTGACCACGCCAGGGCCATTGCCGACCTCGGCCTTGCCCGCAGTGAAATGGAGGCTGCCGGCAACGCCCTGGGCACCGCCCAGGTAGACCTGAACCTCGGCCTGATCGACGTACTGCGCGGACGTCCCGCCAGCGCGCTGTCCGCGCTCGAGGACGCCACCCTGCGTTTCGGACGCATGGGCGCGCAGGAGGAGCACGTCTTCAGCCTGGTCAGTACCGCGGAAGTCCACCAGCTGCTGCTCGATCACGATGCAGCACTCGCTGTCACCGACCGCTACTGGCCACCCGAATCGCATACGCAGAACCGGCGCCTGCGCTGGAAACTCACCCTGGTCCGCGCCGAAGCGCTGGGCGAAAAGGGCCGGCTGGACGAGGCACAAACGCAAGCTGAACACCTTCTGCGTGAATCCGATCCCGACGCCGACGCGGGAACACGCGCCGAAACCGCGGCCTTGCTGGCCCATCTGGCATTGGCCCGTGGCGACCCGGGCGAAGCCGCACGGCGTGCCCGGGGCGCTCTGACGCCGACGCTGCAGGCCAGCGATCAGTGCCGCTACACGGCCGCCTGGATGACACGGCTGCGCGCATTGCGCGCCAGCGGCGCCGCCGCAGAGGCCGCCACCGAAACACGCGAATGGCGCGACTGGGTCGCCGCCCATCCGGACCCTTGGCGCCAGATCTACGCCGACCTCGCCCTCGCCGAGCAAGCTGCCGGCGAGGGCCGTCACCGGGACGCGCTGCCATACTTCGAACGCAGCCTGACGCAAGTGGATCGTACCGGCGCCGTCCCCGCGGACCTCGTGCAAGTGCTAGCCGGCTACCTGCCCAGCCTGATCGCCCTGGGCCGGCGCGACGAGGCACGGGCCCTGAGCGCGCGCATTGCCCGCTGGGCCGACACCGACTGGCGCGCCGCCGCCGCCTTCGTGGCCATCAACGACGCCCTCGGCGCCACCCCGGCGCGCGAACGGGCGCAGGCGCGCTGGACCAGCCTGGCCGGCCAGCGACACCGGACGCCGGCCACACCCTGATGGGCCGCTTTTGCCGGCTCCCCGCCTGGTGAAATGCCGGACGAACGAACAACGAATGCGGCACCCGGGCGATAGATCCACGATGGGTAGCGTTTTTCACGTCGTGGAGTTTTCAATGAGAATGCGTGCCCTCCCCCTCGCCCTCAGCATTTCTGTCCTTCTCGCCGCAGCCGGCACCGCCGCCGCCCAGCCCCCTGCCGCCATGCAGTTCCAGGCGGCGCAGGGCGGCAGCCTGAACGATCCGGTGGTGGTTGATGATTTCGTCTACGTGGCAGCCGGTTCCACCGTCAGTGCGTGGCAGACCGGTGCCGGCGCGCCAACGCTGCGCGGCGATACCCGCCACGCGCCGGCCCCCGGCTGGCTCACCGGACTGGTACGCCGCGGCGACTACCTGTACGCCAGCTATCGCGTCTATTCCGGCGCACCGGATGGCGTGGCGATCTTTTCCATTGCCGAGCGCGCTCGACCGCGCCTGGTCGGCCACGTCGACAACTACACCAGCGCACCGATCCGGAATGCGCAAAGCGTGGCCCTGGCAGGCGACCACCTCTTGCTGCTCGACAGCGAGAACGGCATTTTTGCCGCCCCGCTGACCCAGCCGGAAGCCCCGGTGTTCGCGCCGGCCTACGCCAGCTGGGGACACTATGACCACGCCACGGTCGTCGGCAATCGACTCTACACGGTGGGTCGCAATTTCATTTCCGGCACCGTGCTGGAAATCTTCGACATCACCCAGCCTACGGCGCCGCAATCCCTCGGGACCGCTGGTCTGGACGGTTTTGACAACTTCCGGTTGAAGGTGAAACCGCCCTATGCCTACGGATTCGGCGTGGCCGTCGCGATCAGCGACCTGACCGATCCCGCCAATATCGTCGCACGCGGCCGGGTCGACTCGCCGGTGGCCTATGAGGGCGTGGTTCTACAGGACGTGGCCTGGAGTCTCGGCCTGGATGGCCTGGATACCTGGTCCATCGCCAACCCGGATGCGCCGGCGGCGCGCGGTCATTTCGCCATCGACACCTTCGCTACTGTTGCGACAGCACAAGCCGATTCACGGGTCTTACTCGGCACGCGCGCGGACCGGCTCGTCCAGCTGTCAGCGGCCAACCCGCTGCAGCCGACGGTCGATGGCGTCGGTGTGCTGCCGGGAGGGACGGCAACGCTTGATGCGGCGCTGCGCGGCGATACCCTGCTGCTCCTGGGCAACGCCTATGGGCTCAATATCGCCGACGCCGCATCGCTCAATCCGGCAGGACGCTACGAAACCAGTATCGAGCCCGTGCTCCAGGCGCGCGCCTTCGAGCAGATGCACGTGGATGGCAATCGTGCCTACCTCGCCAGCTGGGGATCGGGCCTGGTGATCGCGGACATCACCCAGCCGCGCACCCCCGTTGAGCTGGGCCGCTTCGCGTTCGGCTTCGCGTCCGCGGTGACGGCGGCGGGCAACATGGTCTACGTCGGGCGCTCCACCAACGGTGGCATGCTCCAGGTGGTCGATGTCACCAACCCGGCACAACCGGTCGCGCGCGGCGGACTGGAAACGCGGCGGGTGTCGCGTCTGGCGCACCACGGCCATCACGTCTTCCTCGCCGGCCAGGCGGAACCCGGCGGCGAAACGGGCGGGCTGGCCGTCGTGGATGTGACCAACCCCGACCAGCCAGCCGTCGTCACGACCTATGCCGGCTGCACCACGGCACTGGACGTCTCGCTCAATCAACAGGGCACGCTCGCAGCCGTTGCCTGCGGCACGACCACTCACGTGATCGATATCGGCCAGCCAGCCAACCCTGCTTTCCTTGGCGAATACGCCGTCGCGGCATCGACTGTCGCGCTGCGCGGCAGCACGCTCTACGTCGGCCACGACAATGGCGTGGACGAAGTCGACATCCACAATCCGGCCGCCCCGGTGCGGGTATCGCGCCATGATTTGCCGGCGCCCGCCCGTCGCCTGCTTGCCGCCGCTGATTCACGCGTGTTCGCCATGACGGATATTGCCGGTATATACGTCTATGCGTCCGACCAATTGTTCACCGACGGTTTTTCGGATCCCTGATCCATTAGCCGGGCGGGCGGCACACGCGATGCCGGCGCCGCCGGTAACTCGCTACTTTTAAAAGATGGGATGTCACTGCGACGCCGGGGCGCCCGGCGTCGTCTCCGCTTGCGGTGCCCGTCGCTCTCCTCCCCCACCCTCCCGACGGCGCACTGCGGCCGTCGCGATGCGCCGTGTCCCCGGTGCATCGCGGCGGCCGATTTTTTCCGGTATCAATGCGCGGAAAACCGGGACGTGATCAACGCGACGCGGATTCCATCGCGGTCACCCACGGTGCCTGGCGCGGCCCCACCCAGCCGTAGGATCCGACGCCCTGCAGGCCAGCCTCGGCGAACACCTGGCGATACCACTGCGCGGTTCGGCGCTGGAAACCGTCCATGTCGCCCACGAGCTGGTCGTCACTGGTGTAGACCTCCAGGTACGCCAGGCCCTCGAGCTGGTCGACGATGCCGCCAAGTCCGCGCTTGAGTTCTGCCGTCTTCACGTAATGCAGCACGTCGGCGCAAACGACCAGATCGAAGCGCTCGTCAAACCGCAGTTGAGCCAACTGGCCGAATGTGGCCTGGCGCAGGTTGCGCCGCCGCCCCCAGCGCGAAACGACGTATTCGCTCGGATCCAGCCCGAGATAGGCGGCATCCGGCCGCAGCGCCTTGAGCGGCTTGAACCAGGCGCCCTCGCCACAGCCCACGTCCAGGACGTTGCGGATGGGGCGGCCGATGTAGTGCTCGCACATCGCCACGGCCATGGCAACCTTGCGCGCCAGTGTCTGCGCAGTACCGACGCGATGGGTCTTGTCGCGGTACCACTTGTCGAAATAGGCGCGGTCGTACTGTTTGTTCATGAATAGTCACCAGATGCGGCCACGGCACGCATCGGGCGCACCGGACGTTCAGGGCTCACGAGCCGGCGAGTGCGGTCTGCGTCTTTTTCGGCAGCTTTTCGACGACGAGGTCATACGAGCGGCGAAGAAATGCGGCCAGTTCCTTCCTGTTGAGCGCCGCGGGATCGGTCACCGTCACCCAGAACGCCCGTGCCATGTAGTGCGCGGGCATGAAGCCAGGTTGATCGGTCAGCTCGAGGAAACGGTCCGGATCCACCTTGAAGGAGACGCGGCCGCGTTCGGGTCCGAGCGTGCAGTACACGGCGAACATCTTGTTCGCCACACTGAAGACCAGGTCGACCTCCCACTTGATCGACTGGGTGACGCCCGGCCAGCCTGAGCAGATCGCTTCCAGGTCCTTCGCTTCCAATGACGTGGCCATCCCCTATCCTTCACTGACAACGTAACGTTTGCCCTGCACCGTCACC